>NZ_NSFZ01000005.1:0-468323 GCF_002294915.1 Mesorhizobium sp. WSM3879
CATTCTCAATGCAAAAGCACGCGACGCGCGAAGCGAGTTCGCAAATGCAACTTGACACCTCAGATAGTCGCTCATCCAGATTGCCAACCGACTTCCGAAGAGCAAATCGGGGCAATCCGACTTCTCTCCCATGGGGAGAGGTTAGGGCCGGCGCTAAGGCCTGCGGAACCCGGTCGGGCCGCCATAGAGATAGCCGATCCGCTCGACGGCCTCCTTCAGCCCTTCGCGCGAGACCAGCATCGTGTGGCCATTGGCGTGGATCATGTCCTTCGCGTCGGTCATGATCGCGACGTGGCCCTTCCAGAAGACGAGGTCGCCGCGCTGCAGCCCGGAAAAGTCAGGGCCCGGCTCGAGCGGCGCCCCGATCGATGCCGCCTGCATGTCGGAGTCGCGCAGCACATCCTTGCCGGTCATGCGCATCGACAGTTGCACGAGGCCGGAGCAGTCGATGCCGAAGCCGGAGACGCCGCCCCAGAGGTATGGCGTGCCGAGGAAGCTTTCGGCGACCGTCACAAAGTCGGCTGCCACCTCGGTAAGCGGCCGCAGATGGCGGGCAATGACGGCTTGGCCCGATGGCAGCAGCGCGTAGTGCGTGCCGCGCGTTTCCGCGGAACCCGCCACCGTCACCGCGGAGCCCATCGACAGTTGCCCGCCGATCGGAAAGCGCAGGTCCGGTCCGGGATAGAGGAAGGTGCGCGGCACGGAGACGATGTGGGTGGGCGCATGCTCACGTGCGCCGAGTACATTGTCGGCGGCATAGCCGACATAGCCGTCGCGCTCGGCCTGCACCCAGGCCCAGCCTTCCGCAATCTCGAAGACCAGCACGTCGTCGCCGAACAGCGCCTGCGTGTTGATGCCGGCATCGGGGCGCGGAGCCTTGCGCAGGTCGGCGACGGCGGTGGTGATCCGCGCCGGGCGGCCGGCGACAAAGCGGTCGGCGGCGACTTCCCCCTTCAGCCTGGCATCGGCGAGATCAGAACGAAAGGCGTGAAGGCGGGCATCCCTGGCGGTCAAATCGGTAGTCCAGTCAAATGGGTTAATCGGTCAAACAGACGAGTTATCGGTCAGATGGGCAGCTCATGCGCCTTTGCGACGATACCATCGCCGAAGCGCTCGACAAAGAGCGCGCCCTCCACCGTGCGCCGGATCAGCACATTGCGCTTGTCGAGCTCGTCGCGGTGGCGCGAAACCAGCTTCAGCGCGCCCATCGTGTCGAGCGCGCGGGTAATGACCGGCTTGGTGACGTTGAGCCTCGCGGCCAGCCCGCGCACCGTATGCGGCGGCGGATCGAGGTAGATGGTGAGCAGGATGGCGGTCTGGCGCATGGTGAGGTCGGGCGCGTCGTCGCGCACCTGCGACAGCAATACCTGCTGCCACAGTCGCAAGGCCTGGCTCGGGCGCATCGAGATCGACATTTGCCAACCATGACGGCAAATTGTTTCGCTTCCGTTTCAGTCCGCGGCGGCTTTTGCCAGTTTTCTCGTCACACTCACCCGAAGCGCTTCGAGATCACTCGCTCCAGCGCGCGAATGCCTTGCGCCTCGCCCCCGGTCAGGCCGTGCGGGCGGTCATTCGGGTTCCAGGCAAAAATGTCGAAATGCGCCCAGCCGGGCGTCTTCTCGACAAAGCGCTTGAGGAAGAGCGCCGCCGTGATCGATCCGGCGAAGCCGTCCGCCGTGACATTGTTGACGTCGGCGATCTTCGAGGAAAGCTTCGCGTCATAGGGACGCCACAGCGGCATGCGCCACAGCGGATCCTCGACAGCAAGCGAAGCCGCAGCCAGGTCGGACGCCAGTGCCTCGTCGTCGGTATAGAAGGGCGGCAGATCGGGGCCGAGCGCAACACGGGCCGCTCCGGTCAAGGTCGCCATGTCGAACAGCAGGGCCGGCCTTTCCTCGTCGGCAAGCGCCAGAGCGTCGGCCAGCACCAGCCGGCCTTCAGCATCGGTGTTGCCGATCTCCACCGTTATGCCCTTGCGGCTCCTCAGCACGTCGCCAGGCCGGAAGGCATTGCCGGCGATCGAATTCTCGACCGCAGGGATCAGCACGCGCAGCCGCACATTCCGTTTCGCCGCCATGATCATCGAGGCGAGACCCAGCACGTTGGCGGCGCCGCCCATGTCTTTCTTCATCAGCAGCATGCCCGACGACGGCTTGATGTCGAGGCCGCCGGTGTCGAAGCAGACGCCCTTGCCGACCAGCGTCACCTTCGGCGCGTCGCTCGGGCCCCAGGTCATGTCAATCAGCCGCGGCGCGCCGGCCGAGGCGCGGCCGACAACATGGATCATCGGAAAATTCCGCGCCAGGAGATCGTCACCCTTGACGACGGAGACGTCGGCGCCGTGCCCGGCTGCCAATGCCTGGACAGCCTCCTCCAGCTCATCCGGCCCCATGTCGCTCGTCGGCGTGTTGACGAGGTCGCGCGTCAGGAACATAGCCTCGGCGGTGCGGCGCACATGCGCGCCGTCGGCGCCCGACGGCAGCGCCAAGCGCAACGCCCTGCCGGGTTTCTTGCCGTAGCGGGTGAATGCGTAGCCGCCGAGGACGACGGCCAGCGCCGCAAGATCGGGCGCTGGCAGTACCTGGGCGAAATGCCATTCGCCCTCGGGCAGCGACCGCGCCAGGGCGCCCACGGCAAGCTGGCTCTCGCCGTCGCCGGTGCCGAACAGCGCGCCGGCGAGACCGCCACCTTCGGCCGGCAGAACGAGCGTGCGGCCCGCCTCGCCGGAAAAGCCGTTGGCCCGCGCCCAGGCGATGACGGAAGGGGAAAGGCCAGTGCCGTCGAGGCCATCCTTTCCCACCAGATAGACTGGCAAGGCTGCTTCCGGTTTCTGGTCAACGAGTTCGACAGGCATTCGACGGTCTCCGGCCGGCACGGCGAGTCGGCTTCTTAACGATCCGTTAGGGTTAACAGAATATTTCTGTGGGAGGGAAGACGGCCAGCTTAATGGCCGCGCAGGAATGGAGACAGGCGCCGATGCCGATCAAAGCGTTGACCTTCACAAGCAAGCGTCTGGTCACCACGGCATTGATGGCGGTGCTGGCGGCCAGCGTGGCCGGCTGCGGCAGCACCAGCAAGTTCACGACCGGCTCCATTTCCCGCTCCGACAACCGGCCCCTGGAAACGATGTCGGCCAGCGAACTGCACAGCGCCACGACCAAGCTCGGCGAATCCTACGCCCGGAACCCGAATGACAAACGCATCGCCACCAACTATGCCGCGGCGCTGCAGATGGATGGCGACGCCGACCAGTCGCTGGCGGTAATGCGCAAGCTCGCGATCGCCTATCCCAAGGACCGCGACGTGCTCGCCGCCTACGGTAAGGCGCTTGCCGCCAACGGGCAGTTCGAGCAGGCGCTCGATGCGGTGCGCCGCGCGCAGACGCCGGAATATCCGGACTGGCGCCTGGTTTCGGCGGAAGCCGCCATCCTTGACCAGATGGGGCAGCGGGACGAGGCACGTCAGGACTACCGGAAGGCGCTCGAGCTCAAGCCGAACGAACCCTCGATCCTTTCCAATCTTGGCATGTCCTATGTGCTGGAGGGGGATCTGCGCACCGCCGAGACCTATATGCGATCGGCCGCGCAGCAACCCAACGCCGACAGCCGGGTGCGGCAGAACCTGGCGCTGGTCGTCGGCCTGCAGGGTCGTTTCGACGAGGCCGAAAAGATCGCCTCGCAGGAGCTTTCGCCGGAGCAGGCGCAGGCCAACATCGCCTATCTGCGCCAGATGCTTGCGCAGCAGAATGCCTGGAGCCAACTCAAGGATCAGGACAAGGGCAAGGCGAAGGTCGCGACCAACTGACCGCCCGGCACCTACAGAGGTCACCGTTCTACGGAAACCGCGAATTGCTCTAGCTGTTTGTTTTTTCCGCAATTCCGGACGGAAAACCGTTACACACTTTTCCTGGAATTGCTTCAAGGCTAGGCTAGACAGCAAAGCCGCGCGGCGCCTGCCACGCGGCTTTTGTCATGACTTCGATGGCTTCGCCTATTGGCTGCTGGAATTGTGCTGATCGCCAAAGATGCCGCGCTGGCTGACCTGGATGCCGGCCGGCCCTAGAATGATGGCGAACAGAACCGGCAGGAAGAAGAGGATCATCGGCACGGTGAGCTTGGGCGGCAGTGCTGCGGCCTTCTTTTCGGCCGCATTCATCCGCATGTCGCGGCTTTCCGAGGCAAGCACGCGCAGCGCATGCGCCACCGGCGTGCCGTAGCGCTCCGCCTGGACCAGGGCCTGGGTCACCGCCTTCACCGAATCCAGGCCGGTGCGGCTTGCCAGGTTCTCGTAAGCGACCCTGCGGTCCTGCAGATAGGAGAGCTCGGCATTGGTGAGCACGAATTCCTCGGCGAGGGCGACGGACTGAGTACCGATCTCGTCGGCAACCTTGCGAAGCGCTGCTTCCACCGACATGCCGGATTCGACGCAGATCAACATCAGGTCGAGCGCGTCCGGCCACGCCAGTTGGATCGACTGCTTGCGTTTGGTGGCGCGGTTGTTGACGTAGAGGATCGGCGCATAGAAGCCGCCATAGGCGACAAGAATGCAGACGAACAGCTTGATGAAGGCAGGCTGCTGCGCCAGACCGCCGAGAAGGAACAGATAGATCGCCGCGAGCGCGAATCCGACAAAGGGCAGGATCAGACGAAAGAACAGGAAGCGCGTCAGCGGATTCTGGCCGCGGAAGCCCGCGACTTTCAGCTTCTGCAGCGTGCCTTCGTCGGCAAGCGCGCGCTTGAGATCCAGCCGTTCGACGATGTTGCGCATGCCGATCGACTGTTCCTCGCGCAGACCCTTGCGGCGGCGGTCGGCTTCATTGGCGAGCCGCTGACGCTGCTTTGCGCGCAGCTCATCCCGCTCGAGCGCCACCGTTTTCATGCGCGCCTTGAGCTGATTGCCGCCAAGCGCTGGCATGAGCGTGAAGACGGTCGCAAAAACCGCGATGCCGACCAGGAGCGCGATAAGAAACGAAGGATCGGTTAGCGTCTTGACGACCTGGTCTGTCATTGGATCCGCGTCCCTACACTTCGAAGTTCATCATCTTGCGCATCACCAGGATGCCGATCGACATCCAGACGCCGGAGCAGCCGAGGATCAGATTGCCGACGCTGGTGGTGAATAGCGGCATGATGTAGTTCGGACTTGTCAGATAGACGAGAAAGGCGACGACGAACGGCAGGGCGCCGATGATGACGGCGGATGCCTTTGCTTCCATCGACAGCGCCTGTACCTTGGCCTTCATCTTCTTGCGGTCGCGCAGCACGCGCGAAAGGTTGCCCAGCGCTTCGGAGAGATTGCCGCCGGCCTGCGACTGGATCTGGATGACGATGCCGAAGAAGCCGGCCTCGGTGCATGGCATGGTCTCGGACATGCGCATGGTGGCATCGGGGATCGACATACCCATCTGCTGGGAATCGACGATACGGCGGAATTCGGAGCGGACCGGCTCCGGGGATTCATTGGCGATCAGGCGGATCGCGTCGTTGAGCGGCAGACCGGACTTCACCGCGCGCACGATGATGTCGAGGGCATTCGGGAATTCCTCCAGGAAGGCCTTCACCCGGCGCGCGCGACGAAACGAGACGAACCAGCGCGGCAGGCCGAGGGCTCCGGCCAAGAGAGCGCCGGGCAGGACCAGCAACGGCGCGCCGGCAAGAAAGGCGAGGATCGTAAGCACGATGCCGCAGATCACCGAGTAGATGTAGAAGCGCTCGAGGGAGACGGTCATGCCGGCCTGGCGGATCTGGGCCCTCAGCGGCGGTTTCTTGACGTTGCGGTCATTGGTTTTCTGCTTTTCATCGAGCTGCTTGAGCGAATCCTGAAGCGTCTTGCGCCGTCTGACCGCTTCCGCGGCGCGGTCGCGCGTAGCCTTCACCACCGATCGGTCGGTCTCGGCCGTCTTGATCGTTTCAAGCCGCTTGCCGGCCTGCTTCTCGTTATCGATGCGCTTGAACAGGAAGGCATAGGCTATCGCGCCGGCGCTGAGGCCCGCGAGCACGACGAAAGCCAGAACCGTGGTGTCAATTCCGAACATCGACCGGGGCCCCTACACCTCCAGATGCACTAGAGCGGTTCAGCTTTTTATAAAAGCGCTGACCCGCTCTAAGTATTTGTTTTTACGCAATTCCGGACGGAAAACCGCTACGCACCTTCCCTGGAATTGCTCTAGTCAGCGCGTTTCTCCATGGCCTCGAGCGCGTTGGCGAGGCGCTGCTCCTCGCCATAGTAGCGGGCACGATCCCAGAAATGCGGCCGGCCGATGCCGGTGGAGACATGCTCGCCGATCAGACGGCCGCTCGCGTCCTCGCCCTTGATGTTGTAGAGGACGAGGTCCTGGGTGATGACGACGTCGCCTTCCATGCCGATCACCTCGGTGATGTGGGTGATGCGGCGCGAGCCGTCGCGCAGACGAGCCGCCTGGATGATCACGTCCACCGAGCCGACGACGATCTCGCGCACCGTCCTCTGCGGCAGCGAATAACCGCCCATGGCGATCATCGATTCAATACGGTTCAGGCATTCGCGCGGGCTGTTGGAGTGGATCGTTCCCATCGAGCCGTCATGGCCGGTGTTCATCGCCTGCAGAAGGTCGAACACTTCCGGTCCGCGCACCTCGCCGACGATGATCCGTTCGGGCCGCATGCGCAGGCAGTTCTTGACGAGATCGCGCATGGTCACCTCGCCCTCGCCTTCGAGATTGGGCGGCCTGGTTTCGAGACGGACCACGTGCGGCTGCTGCAGCTGCAGCTCGGCCGAGTCCTCGCAGGTGATGACCCGCTCCTCGCGATCGATGTAGTTGGTCAGGCAGTTGAGCAGCGTCGTCTTGCCCGAGCCGGTACCGCCCGAGATGACGACGTTGCAGCGGACGCGGCCGATGATCTTCAAGATCTCCGCGCCTTGCGGCGAGATGGCGCCGAACTTGACCAGCTGGTCGAGCGTCAGCTTGTCCTTCTTGAACTTGCGGATGGTTAGCGCGGTGCCATCAAGCGACAGCGGCGGCGCGATCACGTTGACGCGCGAGCCGTCGGGAAGGCGCGCGTCGCAAATAGGGCTCGATTCGTCGACGCGGCGGCCGACCTGGCTGACGATGCGCTGGCAGATGTTGAGCAGCTGCTGGTTGTCGCGGAAGCGAATGCTGGTCGGTTCGACCTTGCCGTTGACTTCGATGTAGACGTTCTTTGAACCGTTGACCATGATGTCGGCGATGTCGTCGCGCGCGAGCAGCGGCTCCAGCGGCCCATAGCCGAGCACGTCGTTGCAGATATCCTCGAGCAGCTCTTCCTGCTCGGAGATCGACATCGCGAAATTCTTGATCGCGATGATGTCGTTGACGATGTCGCGGATTTCCTCGCGCGCGCTTTCCGGATCGAGCTTGGCGAGCTGCGAAAGATCGATCGTGTCGATGAGCGCGGAAAACACCTGGCTCTTGGTGTCATAATAGGTTTCGCCGCGCTCGCGCTGGACCCTTTTCGGCGGCTCGGGCGCCATCGGCGGCGCCTCCACCGGACGGCGAACGGGGGACGCGGCGGGCGTGCTCGGCGCGGGCGCGGCCGGCCGATCGACAGCGATCGTCCCAGCCGGAGCGGGAGCGGCCGGAGGAGGTGCTGGCGGACGGAATTCGGGAGCTGCCCGGCTGCCGTCGTCTGTGCCTCTTTTACCAAACATGATCGACTACCCGATGCCGCTCAGCGAGCGTCATTTCTTGCTGCGTGAAAGCTTGCCGAGGATGGCGCCAAGGCTTGCCTTCTTCTTCGCCTTGATCTCGCTGCGCCCTGTCAGCACATGCGCTATTTCGTTGATCGTGCCGACGACCGGACTCTTGGCATCCATCTCGCCGAGCATGCGGCCATTGTTGGCGGCGTTGCCGAACAGCAGCGGCTCGAAATTGATCACCGCCATCGGCGTGATGCCGAGCGGTTCGGAAAAATCCGATGCCGCGATCTCCGGTCGTTTGGGAACGCCCGCCTGATTGATGATCAGCTTCGGCGGCGGATCGTTCGGACGCAGCCGCTTCAGCATGTCGACCATATTCTTGGTGTTGCGCAGATTGGCGAGTTCCGGCGTGGCCGTGATGACGATCTCGTCGGCCTTGATCAGCGTGCTCTTGGTCCAACCGCTCCAGACGTGAGGGACGTCGAGCACGAGCAAGGGCGCGCTGCGCTGCGCCGTTTCGATGACCTGGGAGAAGGCGTCCGGATCGAAATCATAGACGCGCTCGAGCGTGGACGGTGCCGCCAGCAGCGACAAATGCTCGGCGCATTGCGCGAGCAGCCGGTCGAGATAGACCTCGTCGACGCGCTCGGGCGAAAACACCGCCTCGGCGATGCCCTGCGCGGGGTCCCGGTCGAAGTTGATATTGGCGGTGCCGAAGGCGAGATCGAGATCGGCGACGACGACTTCGGACTTGAACAAGGACGACATCGCCCAGGCGACGTTGTGGGCGATCGTCGAGGAGCCGACGCCGCCCTTGGCGCCGATGAAGGCGATGGAGCGGCCGATCGGATCGGACTCGGGGTCGACGAAGATCGACGAGACGACGCTGACGATATCGGTCATCGAGACCGGCGCGATGACATATTCGGAAATGCCCGAACGGATAAGCTCCCGGTAGAGGCCGACATCATTGTAATGGCCGATGACCACGACCTTCGAGGTCGGATCGCAATATTCGGCGAGCTGAGCGAGCTGCTCCAGCAGCTGTTTCGGCTCGCTGCGCGATTCCAGCAGGATCAGGTTTGGCGTCGGCGCCGACTGGTAGAATTCGATCGCGGTGGCGATGCCGCCCATATGGACCTTGAGATGGGCCTTGGCCATGCGGCGGTCCTCGCCGGCGCGCCCGATCGGATTTGCGACGCCTTCGGTCTCGCAGAAAGCCTGGATCGAGATGCGCGGCACCGGGCGCAGCGCCTGCATGGCGGCGATGTCCTGTTGCGAAAGATCGCCGGTATCCGCAGGCGTGTCGTAGGCAAGATTGCTCATCGTCATGCTCTTTCCGTGATCCGCAGCGGGCTCAGTAGGTCACTTCCGAATTGCCGAGGAACTCATCCGAAATGCCTCTCGCCCGATAGACGTCGATCACCGCGCCGCGATTTTCGGCATCGATGTCGGACTGCTTGCGTGGCCCGAGCAGATCGTTGGGATTGGCCATCTGGGCGGCGAGGTTGTTCTGATAGGAGCACCCGAAATCGGCGTAGTGCTTGTTCTCGGAAGTCTCGGTCAGATCCTCGGGCCAACGCCCGCATTTGTCGGTCTGTGCCCTCACCGCCACGAAGGCCACGCGGACCGGCGCCGAAGCCTCGGGCACGGCCGACTGATAGGAGGTCATGATGATATTGTTGCGCTTGACGCCTGCGGCCATCGCAAGTCTGGCGAAATCGCGGCTCGCGGCCTGGGCGGCGGCCTGGTTCGCGGAACCCACCGGGGCCGCGATCGTCAGCGCCGGCGCGGCGCTCCTGTCGTAGCCGTCGAGGAAGCCGAGCAGAGTGTCGCGCTGCGAAGCCGTCATGCCGCGATCACCGGCGCCGACCGGGAGGTCGATCTTCTGGTTCTTCTCGGCGATAACGATCGGATGATTGGTGCGGTAGTCGTCCGGAATGGAGCCCACTGTCACACTATCGCGATGGAAGTTGGCGCATCCGGCGAGCGACGCCGCAAAGGCGATCGCCAGGACCGGAGCCGACCCGCGGAATCGTCCGCGGCCCGATTGTGCCGCTGCGATCGTCATGGCCTTCGATGTTGAGTTGGACATGTCCGCTTTCCCGCTCACTTGTAGATGAAGCCGACAACGCCGTGGTAACGGCCAGGTGGCCTATCGGTCTGCATGGTGCCGTAGACGCGATTGACGCGACCGAGGAACATGCCGGCGCCGTCGCTCGGCGCATTGAAATTATCGTCGGGCTTGGCCAATTCGTTGCGCGCCACGGGCCGCGCCAGATAGGGCGTGATGATGATCACGAGCTCGCTCTCGTTGCGCACGAAGTCGCGGCTGCGGAAGAGCGCGCCGAGCACCGGAATCTTGGTCAGTCCGGGCAATCCAACGACGGCCTGCCTGACGTCGTCGCGCACAAGGCCTGCGATCATCATCGAGCCGCCGGAAGGCAGTTCCACCGTCGTATCGGCCAGGCGTTTGCGGAGCGACAAAGCGTTCATGCCGATGCTGCTGTTATCCGTGGATGCCGACACGGAGCCCTCGGTTGTCGGTTCGGAAACCGACGTTCTCACCTTCAGGCTGATGCGGCCGGGTGACAGCACCACCGGCTGAAACTCCAATCCGATGCCGTATTCGATCTTCTCGACCTGATAGTTCTTCAGGCCGGTCTGGTTGTCGTTGGAGACGTTGGCGGTAACATTGGTCACCATATTGTATTCGCCGCCGACCTTGAAGGTCGCCTTCTCCCCGGACACGGCGGTCAAGGTCGGCTCGGCCAAGGTCTTCATGACCCCCGACTGCTCCATTGCGTTGATATAGGACTGCAGCCCGGACGCACTGATCCCTAGGCCCGCGTTCGACAGCGGCTTACCGAGACCAGCGTAAGGGTCGCTGAGCGCGCCCCAGGAGATGCCGTTGCTGCCGCCGCTGGCCATCATGTTGACGCCGAGCTGCTTCATCACCGAGCGGCTGACTTCGGCCACCGTCACCTTCAGCGTCACCTGATCGTCGCCGATGATCTGCAGCAGATTGACGATCTTGGAAACCCGGCGCTCCTGGTCGGGATTGTTGATGTCGACGCCGCCGTTGGCGGACCCGCCGGCGGCCGTCTGTGAATATTGGCCGGTCGTCGCTTCACCGCCCGAGACGAAGATGGTGGCCAGGTCGACGGCGCGCTTGGCGTCGAGCGGTGTATCGACATTGCCGGTGAGAATCACGTTGTCGTTCAGCAGCTCGACCTTGATCTGCGACGTCGGGAGGAAGCGCTTGAGATAGTCTTCCAGCCCGGCCACGTCGCGTTCGACCGCCAGGTCAAGACTGGCGATCTGCTCGCCGTTGGGGCCGAAGACGAAGATGTTGGTTTCGCCGACCGCCTTGCCGAACAGATAGATGCGGCGCGCCGTGCGCGTGACTGCGTCGGCGACCGCGGGATTGGCGACGAGTATGTCGTAGGCGTCGCTCGGCAGGTCGATGACCACCGACTTGTTGAGGCCGAGCTTGACGCGCTGCGAGGCAACCGAGGCCGTCACACCCGCTGCCCTGTTCGCGGCCTTGGCCTCGACGAGCCCAGGCGCATTGGTGCCGATCAGGAACAGGCCGATGGCGGCCGCCGCGATGACGGGCAGTTTGCCGATTAGGCTCATTTCCTTGCTCCCACTTCGGAAACCTGGCCCGACTTGATCAACCGCACCGTGCCGCGCCGGCCATTGCCGTTCACCAGATAGTCGGCTTCGCCCAGGTTCTTCTCATTCGTGTCGGTGATCGAACGCAGCGCCAGGGTCAGGCGGTCCGCCATCTGCTGCGCCACGGTGATGATCTCCGCCTGCTGCGGCGTGAGCTCCAGCGTCGCGGTCTGGCCGACCCTGGTCTTCTTGCCTTCCTCGTCCTCCTGGATGGTCTGGTCGATGGCCAGGACACGGATGTTCTTCAGGATGGTCTCGGTATTGAAGCCGCTGCCGCCATTGCTGGCGTCGGCGCGCCGGGTCATGATGACGTCGACGAAGTCATTGGGCAGGATGAAGCCGCCGGCGGACGTATCGGCCGATATGGCGGTCGCGACCGCGCGCATGCCGGACGGCAGGATCGAGGACATGAAGCTCTGCCCCTCGCCGACCAGCTTGGAACGCCGCAACGGCTCACCGGCATACATGGCTACACGCGCCACCGAGCCCTTCAGCTTTTCGACTGCGTCCGGTTCGGCCGCACGGGTGATGAAATTGGCGTTGATGCCGCTCGCCGGCCACTGCTCCCACCTGATGTTGTCACCGAGCTGGCTGCCCATTGCGACATCGCCGGAAAGCGCCAACACGTCCTGCAGCGCGATCGCCGGCTGCTTGGGAGCGTTGACGACGACTTGAGCCGGCGGCGCCACTACCATGTTCTTCGCGACATAACCCGCGCCACCCGCCGCGGCCACGGCCACGCTCAGAATAATCAGTCGGGATGCTGGCATTCGTCCGGACCCTTCGCCTCAAGGCAAACCACCTCGCCAAGCCGGACTTTGCAGCCGCAATCGTCAAAACAAGGTTAATGCAATGCTTACGATCGTGATTAATTTAACGTTTACTCAAATTGGACCGAACCGCCTTGCCGTTAACAAAAAAAGGCGGCCAAGCGCCGCGAGAACCCTTGTCACAGAAACGGATTTTCCGAAGGCAACAAGCTGTTTGGTAGGCGTAAAGCCAGACTCCGTAGCGCACCGAGCGCATCTGAAGATGGCGATATGCTTTAGGTCGTGAGCCTATCCAGCGCCCAGACCATCAACGAAGAATCCGGAAAGGTGAGGAGCCCGCCAAGACCAAGCGCGACGCCATAAGGAATGCCTGCGGTCTCGTCGGCGAAATGGCGCAGAAAACGGTTGTGGCCGGTGTAGATCGCAAATGGCGATTTCCGGTAGGCCAGAATGGCAACCGTCAGCAGGCCGCCGATCAATGTCGAGGTGACTAGGTAGCCGATGAGATTGATGTTGAGCCCCATCCATACGGCGGTCGCGGCCAGCAGCTTGGCATCGCCGCCGCCCATGCCGCCGAGCGCGAATAGTCCGAACGTCGCGGCCAGCACCAGGGCACCTGCCGCGAAATGCCCGCCATAGATGGCCCAGTCCATCCCGGTCAAAGGAGCGACCAGAGCGAACGTCGCCACGAGCAGCACCGGCACGCGGTTGGCGATCGTCATCGAAAGCATGTCGGAGATCGCCGCAAACAGCATGCAGAAAGGAAAGACGACGAAGATTACAGCTTCAAGCATGAGACAACACAATGCCGTGAGAAAAGTAACACGCCCAGTCTAGCCACACGCCATTAACGGTCGGTGAGTGCCGACGACCAATTCGCGCGCAACCAGATGCTGCAACGAACAAGGGCCGCCTCGAGGCGGCCCTTCTCGTCGAGAGCGACTTCGTCGTCCTCGGTTGATCTTAGTTGGAGTTTTGGACCGCACTGGCAATTGCCTTGAACTTGGTGTTCAGGGCAGTGCCGAGCTGGCCGGCGCCGACCATGATGGCGAGCGCGATGAGGGCGGCGATCAGACCGTATTCGATGGCGGTCGCGCCGGATTCGTCCTTTACGAAACGTGCGATGAGGTTAGACATTCGAGAGCTCCTACTCCACGTGTTACAGCACTTCCGTCAACTTCTCTTGCCGGTTGATCGGATGTGACAAATCTAGAGGGAAGCCCTTTCGATCGGCTTAATAAATACCCTTACCGATTCCTTTCCGGAGGCGATCCCGTTGCTTGGTTAACCGTGGCCTAAACCTCCAGAGGCGGAGCGGCGGGCAGGAAAAGCGCGGAGATCCGGCCCATCCGCGATTTCGCTAAAGCAGCGTAGGTTCTCGGCTTATGACCGCGGAGCCGACCAATCCTTATCGCGGCCATGCGGCGCTTAACCGTCGGTTCACCAATTTCGTTCATGTTCCGTTGAACAGTCTGCCGCTCCGGAGCGCTTCAATGACCTCGTCGAGATCGCCATTTTCAGTCGTCACGCTGTTGGCTGTCGCCGCATCCGTCATGCCGGCCAGCGCCGGCGCCGGCATCGAGGTCACCATGAATCAAGCAAAGATCGTCAAGTTGTCGCGCGCGGCCGATACGATCGTCGTCGGCAATCCGGCCATCGCCGATGCCGCCGTGCAGGACGCCTCGACAGTCGTTCTCACCGGCAAGGGTTTCGGCGTGACCAATCTGGTCGTGCTCGATTCCGATGGCAGCCCGATCATAGATGAGCAGGTGACGGTCGTCCGACAAGCCGCGTCCTCGGTGCGCATCTATCGACGCGCCGAAGTCCAGACCATGTCCTGCACGCCCTATTGCGAAAGCTCGTACAAGAGCGAGGCTGAGAAAACGTCCGAAACGGAAATGAACGCAGCCCGCTGAGCTTAAGGACGCAAGCGCCCGCAGGTTAACAGCGGGTTAAGGGCAGCCCACCGAGTTTAACGCTGATCCAAACCGGACCTCAATGGGTGGTCGATAGGTTGCAGCCGACATTGCAAGGATCGGCAGGAACGGAACATGAGCAGGGCGCCCAAGGGTGGCATGGACGGCAAGGCCGAGGCAAAGCCACGCCCCGGTTTCTTCAGCGACAGGCGCGGCAGCACGGCATTGGAATTCGCAATGCTGGCCATGCCGTTCGCGTTGCTCGTTTTCGCCATTCTGGAGAGCTGCATCTCGTTCGCCGGCCAGGAAGTGATGGCCAACGCCACCGACGATATCGCGCGCCAGCTGCGAACCGGCCAGCTCAAGAAGGCCAACGTCACCGACGCCTCGATCAAGACGATGATCTGCGACAGGCTGGAGATCATGGTCGCCACGAACTGCCCCGGTTCCGGGTCAAATGCTTCCCTGTTGGTGGACCTGCGCGAATATCCGACCTTCGCCGACGCCGCAGCGGCGGGCTTCAAGATCCAGAACGGCGAAATCGTGCTGACAGGCACGAGCTCGACGACTTTCACGGTGTCGCCGGGGCTGGCGGAATCGAAGAACATGCTGCGGGTTTTCTACAAATGGCCGGTGATCACCGATTTCCTGGCTAAACAGATGTCCAATCTGAATGGCGGCAAGACGCTGCACTTCGCATCGGTGACCTGGCAGAACGAACCATTCGACGACTGAAGCAGGTCGCGTGAGGCAACCTGCTTTGGCTTTTTGATTTTCGGCATGTCTCCCGAAACCGGGTCCACTTCGGGAGACATGCTTCAAGATTGCGGCCGGCCGAGACTTACGGCGGTGTGGGGGTAGGATATGTACCGTGCGGGGGCACAGCGGCGAGTTTCGGCTTTCGTGACGAAGGCGGCACGGTTTTGCCTCGATCGCCGCGGCGTCGCGGCAATCGAGTTCGCGTTCATCGTGCCGGTGCTGCTCATCATGTACTTCATCACGATGGAAGCCTCGCAGGCCATCGAGACCAGCAAGAAGGTCAGCCGCATCGGCAGCATGGTGGCGGATCTCGTCACGCAGCAGACCAGCGTCACGAAAGCCGATCTCGACGCGATCATGAAGATCGGCACCTCGACGCTGCAGCCCTACAACCGCTCCACGCCGACAATCATCATCACCGGGATCCAGATCTCCGACGAGGCATCGCCCAAGGCGACGGTGGCCTGGTCGCGCAAGCTAGTGGGCACCACCTATAGCGCCGACGCGGCGAAGACCAGCCCCACCAACGTTCCGTCGACGCTGAATATCCGCAACACCTTCCTTGTTCGGGTGGAAAGCGACCTCGGCTATAAGCCGATCATCACCTGGTCAGCCGACAGTTCGTCGACGCTTGGATTGACCTCGGCCTTCAACAACATATCGATGGGCGAAACGTACTATCTGAGGCCGCGCCGCGGTCCTACGGTTCCTTGCACCGACTGCTGACGGACTAATCCCCGCGAGTTTCCCGCCGCACGATGGCCAGGGCCGTTGCGTAGTCCTTTGATACGGCCAGTTCGAAGCCGCCGGAGTGCGTCGGCTCCAGAAGATCGTAGACGTCCGGAGTCAGCGACTTGAGATTGGTCAGAAACACGGCCAGCCGGCGCTTGGCTTCGGCGTCGAGATCGCTGCGCACCGCATGAGGCCCATATCGCAGCGGAGCCGAGCTCCACAGCACCCGAAGCGACGTCTTCGGGACGCCGGCGGCCGCAAGCCGCAGGATGGTGCCCCCCGTGTCGGTAGGCTGGCCGTCGGCGCCGACAGGCTCCCAGCCGAACAGGCCGTCGGCTTCGCCGTCGCCGAGCATCGCCTCGGCCGCGGTGGCCGACGAGGCGCGCGCCAGGAAAGGTGAATCCTGCGCGATCTGCACCCCTTCGCCGGCCAGTCCGGTCAGCGGCAGGAGAGAACCGGCGACATTGTCGGCGGGCGCGATGGCGATCCGATGCGAGGCGATCGCTGTGAGGCCCGGCACTTTGCCGTCGCGCGTCACCAGCACGGAACGCACGCCGGCGGCTCCATCGGCATCGACAGGCGCCACCAGCGGCTCGACACAGCCGCAGCGCTCCGAAGCCGTAGCATAGGCGAGCGCCGAATAGACCGCATACTGTATGCGGCCGCTCGCCTGAGCCTCGATCAATGCCGCATAGTCGCGAGCAACCACGAACTCGACCTTCATGCCGAGAGCGTTCGTATAGGCATCCGTCAAGCGGGCCAGACCAGGTACCGTGTTGCCTCCTCCGGGCTCGGCGACGATTCCTATGCGAAACGTGCCGATGTCGTCGCGCCAGTCGGCATGCGCCGGCGGGGCCGCGGAGAGCACCGCGAGAGCCGCCGCGCAGGTCCTCAATGCCTGGCTTGCCGCCGATTTTGCGCCCATGCCCATCCTTGCCGCATTCCCTCGATCCGCACCACTTTGCACCAAGCCGTTGCGGTCTGGCATCCGATTTGCCAACGCCGCTGCGGAACTCTATGTCTGGCTGGTTAGATTGGCACGATGGCACCCCTATGGCGCGGGCTTTCCTATTCGTTCTCGATTCTTTCGGCATCGGCGGAGCGGCCGATGCCGAACGCTACGGCGATGCCGGCGCCGACACATTCGGACACATCGCACAGGCTTGCGCCGAGGGCCGTGCGGATCGTGGAGGCCTGCGCAGCGGACCGCTTGCCGTGCCCAACATGATCTCGCTCGGGCTCGCCCGCGCCGCCAAGACGGCAACCGGGCTGACGATCGACCTCGACGCGCCGCTGCTTGCCGCGTCGTTCCATGGCGCTGCCCAGGAGGTCTCGAGCGGCAAGGACACGCCGTCGGGCCATTGGGAGATTGCCGGCCTGCCCGTGCGTTTCGACTGGGGTTATTTTCCCGACACCGCGCCCGCCTTCCCGGCCGAGCTGACCGGCGCGATCATCCGCGAAGGCAAGGTGCCGGGCATCCTCGGCGATTGCCATGCGCCAGGGACCGAGATCATCGAGCGCTTCGGCGAGGAACACATCCGGACCGGCAAGCCCATCTGTTACACATCGGTCGACTCCGTATTGCAAATCGCCGCGCACGAGACGCATTTCGGCCTGGAGCGGCTCTACGAGCTTTGCTTGACGGTGCGCCGGCTGGTCGATCCGCTCAACATCGGGCGGGTGATCGCGCGGCCCTTCGTCGGCGAGACAAGCGCCACCTTCCAGCGCACCCACAACCGCCGCGACTATGCCGTGCCGCCGCCGGAGCCGACCTTGCTCGACCGGCTGACCGAGCGCGGCAGCAAGGTCATCGCCGTCGGCAAGATCGGCGACATCTTCGCCCATCGCGGCATCGCGGAGGTGCGCAAGGCGGGCGGCAATATGGCGATGTTCGACAAGGCGCTCTCCGCCATGGACGACGCCGGCGAAGGCGATCTGGTCTTTGCGAATTTCGTCGATTTCGATACCGAGTTCGGCCATCGGCGCGATGTCGCCGGCTACGCCGGAGCGCTTGAGGCCTTCGATCGCCGGCTGCCGGAAGCGCTGTCGCGCTTCAAGTCGGGCGACCTTCTCATCCTCACCGCCGACCACGGCAACGATCCGACCTGGCGCGGCACCGATCATACCCGCGAACGCGTTCCGGTGATCGGGATAGGGCCGGGACTGAAGGGCGGCGACATCGGGCTCAGGCCGACCTTCGCCGATATCGGCGAAACCATCGCGGATCATCTCGGGCTTGCGCCTGGCCGCCACGGCACCTCTTTCCTCGCGACGATAGGCGGCCATGCCCGAACTGCCTGAAGTCGAAACGGTGCGGCGGGGGCTGCAGCCGGTCCTGGAAGGGGCGCGGCTCGTAAATGTCGAGGCGCGACGGCCAGACCTTCGCTTTCCCTTTCCCGAACGGTTCTCGGAGCGGCTTGCCGGCAAGACCGTGACGGCGCTTGGCAGGCGCGCCAAATATCTGACGATGCACATCGAAAACGGTCCGGTGCTGATCTGCCATCTCGGCATGTCGGGATCGTTCCGCGTCGAAACCGATGGGAACGGACAAATTCCCGGCAGCTTCCATCACGAGCGCTCGAAGAGCGCGGCGCATGACCACGTCGTATTCGATGTCGACTCCCCGAAGGGCGAGCGGTCCCGCGTCATCTTCAACGACCCGCGCCGTTTCGGCTTCATGCTGTTTGCCGAAGGCGCGCCGGACGCGCATCCAATGCTGGCGGGGCTGGGCATCGAGCCGACCGGCAATGCGCTCGACGGTCCCCTGCTCGCCTCGCTGCTCGAAGGCCGCAGATCGCCGCTCAAGGCCGCGTTGCTCGACCAGCGGCTGATCGCCGGGCTCGGCAACATATATGTGTCGGAAGCGCTGTGGCGCGCCGGCCTGTCGCCGCTGCGCGAAGCCGGCACCATAGCCGGCTCCGGCAAGAGAGCGAAAGAGCAATGCGAACGCTTGGCCGCCGCCATCCGCTCGGTCATCGCCGACGCGATCGCCGCCGGCGGTTCCTCGCTGCGCGACTATGTCCAGGCAGACGGGTCGCTTGGCTATTTCCAGCATTCCTTCGCGGTCTATGACCGCGAAGACGAGCCATGTCCGAAACCGGGCTGCGGCGGCCATATCGAGCGCATCGTGCAGAGCGGCCGATCGACGTTCTATTGCCGGACCTGTCAGCGGTGAGCTAGACCGGTCTCCTCAATCGAAGCGAGGAGACGATGCCATGGCCTATGAAACCATTCTCGTGGAGACACGCGGCAAGGTCGGGCTGATCACGCTGAACCGGCCGAAGGCGCTCAATGCCCTGAATTCGCAGGTGCTGGCCGAGATCGTGGCGGCGGTGAATGCGTTCGGCGCCGATGCCGGCATCGGTGCAATGGTGCTCACGGGTTCGGAAAAAGCCTTCGCGGCCGGCGCCGACATCAAGGAAATGCAGGCGATCTCCTTTGTCGACGCCTATACTCGGGACTTCTTTGTCGGGTGGGAGGAGCTCACCCGTGCGCGCAAGCCGATCATCGCCGCGGTCGCCGGCTACGCGCTTGGCGGCGGCTGCGAGCTGGCCATGATGTGCGATTTCATCATCGCAGCCGACAACGCAAAATTTGGCCAGCCCGAGATCACGCTCGGCGTCATGCCGGGCATGGGCGGATCGCAGCGATTGACCCGCTTCGTCGGCAAGTCGAAGGCGATGGACATGTGCCTGACCGGGCGGATGATGGACGCTGCCGAGGCCGAGCGCTGCGGACTGGTGTCGCGAGTGGTGCCGGCGGCCGAGCTGGTCGAGGAGGCGCTGAAAGCGGCAGCGAAGATCGCCGAGTTTTCCCTGCCGTCGGTGATGATGACGAAGGAAGCCGTCAACCGCGCTTTCGAGACGACGCTTGCCGAGGGGCTGCGCTTCGAGCGCCGCCTTTTCCACTCGCTGTTTGCGCTCGATGACCAGAAGGAGGGTATGGCCGCCTTCGTCGAGAAGCGGAAGCCGGATTTCAGCAACAGCTAGGGCATGTCGGCCTAATGCGTGCCGCGATTTCGGCAAGAAGCCGGGCATGCACCAAGACAACGGCTTTAGGCGTGCGGACCCGTTTCAGCGCGGTACGGCTTCAAGCCCCAAAAAGACCGCGAAGCGGCGTTGACGCGCCGGAAAAGCTGAACTATAAGCCGCACCAACCGAGGCGGCCCGTGGCTGCCCGTTTGTTTTTTGCGCCCTGCGACCCGCTGGCGCCCACCAGATCAGAAGAGAGGCATCATGGCCAATACGTCCTCGGCCAAAAAGGCAACGCGCAAGATCGCCCGCCGGGCGGCGATCAACAAGAACCGTCGGTCGCGCGTCCGCACCTATGTTCGCCAGGTCGAAGAGGCGCTCGCCGCCGGCGACAAGGCTGCTGCGCTGGAAGCGTTCAAGGCCGCGGAGCCGGAATTGATGCGCGCAGCAACCAAGGGTGTCCTCCACAAGAACACGGCTTCGCGCAAGGTTTCGCGGCTGGCCCAGCGGGTCAAGGTGCTGTCGGCCTGACCGACTTCCCTTTAGAACCGTTATCCTTGAACCCGGCCGCACAGGCCGGGTTTTTTCGTTTGCCGGCAAGTACTTAAAAAGAACGGTCGGACAACGACGCTTGGGCCGAATTTCAAAGTAGCCAATGTTTTGCCGGCATATACATAATCGCTCATGTCGACGACCGCTGGATGCGGGCACGGCCATAGATGAGCCTGCCACAAAATCCATATATTTTTCAAAATCTTACAGACGGTCATCCACAGCTTGTTCAACTCGCGGAGGAGCGGCGGGGGACAAGTAGCTGTCAAGAGAATTATTTCAGAAAATTTCCGAAGGTGTGGCCTTTTTCACATTCCACGGAAAAGGGTTTGAATCACAATGGCTTTATGAAAATGGGCCGCAGTGGCACCTGCTTTGAACACGTCTCCGGTAACCAGATTCGTTAAAAATCCGTTAGACGTGGCCTTGCCCTATCCACAGCGATTTCGGTAATGTCCATCCATCGAAGGGACGGGCACCTGCCCTTAACCCAGCCTGAATCGGCCAGCAAAAAATGGCGGAATTCATGACGCGGAGCAATTCCGCGTGCGGCTTGGTTTGTCTCTTCGGTGCGGGTAGGGGACTGGCGTAATTGTACATGGCAGTCGACGTTGGGCCGGCATTTTCGCCGGGCGGTGTTGTATTGTCTTGGCATGATCAAGCCGGCTTGCGAGAGCCGGCAGAGGTCCCTTGCGCAACGTTGCAACGATATCGCCGGCGGCGGCGATAGAGGCGCAGCGAAAAACGTCGCCGGACCCAGGGTGCAGGAGGCGCACTCCCGGCGGAAAAAGGGTACGAGAGACAAGGAACTTGATCATGCAGAGCGGCATCGAAGGGGAGATTGCGGGCGAACTCCCATTCCCAGCAACTATCGTCGGAGGGGACGACATGGCGGCATCCAGCGACGCTGAACAGAAGTTCGAGCGGGTCAAGGCCCAATTGAAGGCGCGTCTGGGAGCCGAGGTCTATTCGAGCTGGTTCGGCCGCATGAAGGTTGCCGAGGCGTCGCGCGGCATGGTCCGCATCTCCGTACCGACGGCCTTCCTGCGGTCGTGGATCAACGGCCATTACCTTGATCTTATCGCCGAACTGTGGAGGCACGAGGATCCCGACCTTCTCAAGATCGAGATCGTCGTGCGGACCGCCACGCGGCAGGGCCGCAACAATGTCGAGCCGGAGATCGCGCCGGCGCGCAAGATGACCAAGCAGGCCCAGACCGCGCTTGCCGCCGGCACCGCGAGCGCCGGTCGGGTGGAGCGGACGCCGGCGCCCCGCCAGGGCGTGCCGGCGGAGACCGAGTTCCGCCACAATGTGCTGGGGTCGCCGCTCGATCCGCGCTACACTTTCACTTCCTTCATCGAAGGTCCTTCGAACCGTGTTGCTTTCGCGGCGGCCAAGGCGGTGGCGGAATCGCAGTCGAGCGCGGTGCGCTTCAACCCGCTCTTTCTCCATGCGACCGTCGGCCTGGGCAAGACGCATCTGTTGCAGGCGATCGCGGCGGAATCGCTGCGGCACAATCCGAAATCGCGCGTGGTCTACCTGACGGCGGAATATTTCATGTGGCGCTTCGCCACCGCGATCCGTGACAACAATGCGCTGACGCTCAAGGAGCAGCTGCGCGACATCGATCTGCTGATAATCGACGACATGCAGTTCCTGCAGGGCAAGTCGATCCAGCACGAGTTCTGCCATCTCATCAACATGCTGCTCGACAGCGCCAAGCAGGTGGTGGTCGCCGCCGACCGGCCGCCGTCTGAACTGGAGTCGCTGGAGCCGCGGGTGCGCTCGCGCCTCAACGGCGGCGTGGCGCTCGAAATGTCGGCACCGGATTTCGGCATGCGCCTCGGCATGCTGAAGCTGCGCCTTGCCACTGCCAAGATCGACGATACCTCGCTCGACATTTCGGATGAGATCCTCGATCACGTCGCCAGAACGGTGACGGGCAGCGGGCGCGAGCTCGAAGGCGCCTTCAACCAGCTTCTGTTTCGCCAGTCCTTCGAGCCGCAGATCACTATCGACCGCATCGACGAGATCCTCGGCCATATCTACCGCTCGGGCGAGCCGAAGCGGGTGCGTATCGAGGACATCCAGCGCATCGTGGCACGCCACTATAACGTTTCGAAGACGGAACTGCTCTCAAACCGTCGCACGCGCACCATCGTCAAACCGCGGCAGGTAGCGATGTATCTCTCCAAGGTGATGACGCCGCGCTCGCTGCCGGAGATCGGACGCCGTTTCGGCGGCCGCGATCACACGACGGTTCTGCACGCCGTGCGCAAGATCGAGGATCTTTCCGGCGCCGACAACACGCTGGCACAGGAACTCGAACTGCTCAGAAGGCTGATCAACGAGCAGGCCTGAGCGCTTAGCCCGCTTTATCCCCAGAAAGCCCGCGCAACCGGCTGGAACCGGTGCCGCGGGCTTGCGTTTGCAGGGTTTTTACTGTCAGCTTACATAGATTCTGAGCTTTTCGGAGCTTTTGCGGGACGCCGCTGCCCGGTGACCCGCTCATTCATTGAAGCGAGCCTGTTTCGTCATGCGTGTTATCCTGGAACGATCCAATCTTCTGAAGTCCCTCAACCACGTCCATCGCGTGGTGGAGCGGCGCAACACCATCCCGATTCTGTCGAATGTGCTGCTCAGCGCCGAGGGCGCCAGCCTGGAAATGAAGGCCACCGATCTCGACCTTGAAGTGACCGAAGCCACGCCGGCCAAGGTCGAGCGCGGCGGCGCGACGACGGTTCCGGCGCATCTGCTCTACGACATCGTGCGCAAGCTGGCCGACGGCGCCGAGGTGATGCTGAAGACCGACGAGGACGGCAACGCGATGACCGTCACGTCCGGGCGCTCCAGCTTCCGCCTGCAGTGCTTGCCGCAGTCCGATTTCCCGGAGCTTTCAGCCGGCTCCTTCTCGCACATCTTCCGGCTCGATTCGGTGGCGCTCAAGGGCCTGATCGAGAAGACGCAGTTCGCGATCTCGACCGAGGAGACGCGCTACTATCTCAACGGCATCTTCCTGCACACGCATGAGGCGGGCGGCAAGCTGAAGCTGCGCTCGGTCGCGACCGACGGGCACCGACTGGCGCGCGCCGAGATCGACGCGCCGGCAGGCTCCGAAGGCATGCCCGGCATCATCATCCCGCGCAAGACGGTGAGCGAGCTGCAGAAGCTGGTCGACGACCCGGATATCGCGGTGACGACGGAGCTGTCGGATACCAAGATCCGCTTCACCATCGGCAGCGTCATCCTGACCTCGAAGCTGATCGACGGCACCTTCCCCGATTATCAGCGCGTCATCCCGACCGGCAATGACAAGAAGCTGGTTATCGACCGCCAGAGCTTTGCCGCCGCCGTCGACCGCGTCTCGACCATTTCGTCCGAGCGCGGCCGAGCCGTGAAACTGTCGATCAATGACGGCCAGCTCACGCTCGCCGTCAACAATCCGGATTCCGGCAGCGCAACCGAGGAGCTGGCGGCCGAATACTCGTCCGACCCGATCGAGATCGGCTTCAACGCCAAATATCTGCTCGATGTCGCCGCCCAGCTCACCGGTTCGGAAGCCAAGTTCATGCTGGCGGATGCCGGGTCTCCGACGCTGATCCACGACATGGCCGACGAGACCGCGCTCTACGTGCTGATGCCGATGCGGGTCTAGGCTTTGTCTCTTTTGTTGACGCAATTGCGGACGGAAAACCGCTATGCACTTTTCCTGGAATTGCTCTAGCAGGCCTCACATGTCGCCGTGACCTCGGACGCCAAACAGCTTCGGCAGCAGAGCTATATAAGTAAGCTTACACTTACAAATTTTCGCAACTATGCGGGACTTTCGCTTGATCTCGGCCCTGGCGCTGTCGTGCTGTCCGGCGACAATGGCGCCGGCAAGACCAATCTGCTCGAAGCAGTCTCGCTGCTGACGCCGGGGCGCGGGCTGCGCCGCGCGCCTTACGCCGACGTCGCCCGCGAGGGCGGCGATGGCGGCTTTGCCTTGCATGCGCGCATCGAAGGACCGGAAGGTCAGGTCGAAATCGGCACCGGCATTGCCGGCGGCGATGGTGCCGCGGAAGGCGGCAGGCGCGTGCGCATCAACGGCGCGCCGGCAAAATCGGCCGAGGATATGCTCGAATGGCTGCGGGTCGTCTGGCTGACGCCGGCGATGGACGGGCTGTTTCCAGGGCCGGCCGCCGACCGCCGCCGCTTCCTCGACCGGCTGGTGCTGGCGATCGACCCCGGCCACGGGCAGCGCGCGCTCGATTACGAGAAGGCGATGCGTGGCCGTAACCGTTTGCTTACGGAAGGCTCGCGCGACGCCGGCTGGTTCGACGCGATCGAGATGCAGATGGCCGAAACCGGGGTGGCGATCGCGGCGGCCAGGGCCGAGCTGGTGCGGCTGCTTGCGGCCATGATCGACAAGCTGCCGGGCAGCGGCCCGTTTCCGCAGGCCGACATCAGCCTCGCCGGCGAATTGGAAAGCGAAATCGCGGTCACACCGGCAGTCGACGTCGAGGAGCGATTCCGCGCCATACTCGCCAATGGCCGCGAGCGCGACCGCGCCGCCGGCCGCACGCTCGACGGTCCGCACCGCTCCGACCTCGCGGTCCGTCACCGGCCGAAGTCGATGCCGGCCGAATTGTGCTCGACCGGCGAGCAGAAGGCGCTGCTTGTCGGCATCGTGCTGTCGCACGCGCGGCTGACCGGCGAGATGTCGGGCCTGACGCCGATCCTGTTGCTCGACGAGATCGCCGCGCATCTCGACAGCGGCCGGCGCGCTGCGCTGTTTTCCATCCTCGAAGAGCTCAACTGCCAGGCCTTCATGACCGGCACCGACGCGGCGCTGTTTTCCAGCCTCGCCGGGCGGGCGCAATTCCTGACGGTCGATCACGGCAGCGTCGGCCCGACCGGCTGAACTGTCGAAGAGTTCAAAGCGCCTTGCACGAGCAAGGCTTTGTGCTGCGGGACAAGGCTTCGCTTTGCATGTGAGTGACAAAGCTTCGCTTTGCATATGCATGACAAGGCTTCGCCTTGCATGTGAGTGACAAGGCTTCGCCTTGCATGTGAGTGACAAGGCTTCGCCTTGCATGTGAGTGACAAGGCTTCGCCTTGCATGTGAGTGACAAGGCTTCGCCTTGCATGTGCATGACAAGGTTTCCTGCCCGCTATATGGTCCGGCCATGACGAATGCTGCCCTCACCGACGAAGAGCTCGAGCGCTATGCCCGCCACATCGTGCTGCCCGAAATCGGCGGCTCCGGCCAGCAGAAGCTGAAGCGGGCGCGGGTGCTGGTGATCGGCGCCGGCGGGCTTGGGGCGCCTGTGCTCGAATATCTCGCCGCGGCCGGCGTCGGCACGCTCGGCATCGTCGACGACGATGATGTCTCCTTGTCCAACCTGCAGCGGCAGGTGATCCATGGCAGCGATACTATTGGCATGGCGAAGACCGACAGCGCTTCGGCGGCGATCATGCGCATCAACCCCAATGTCAGGGTGGAACTGCATCGCCTCAGGCTGACCGAGCAAAATGCCCCTGCCCTCGTCGCCCAATACGATATCGTGGTCGACGGCTCCGACAATTTCGAGACACGCTATGCTCTGGCCGATGCCTGCGCCCAGGAAAAGAAGCCCCTGGTCACTGCCGCCGTCGGCCGCTTCGACGGCTCGGTGACGGTGCTGAAGCCATTTGAAACGGGCGCCGATGGCCAGCGCAATCCAGGCTACCGCGACCTTTTTCCGGAAGCGCCGCCCGAAGGGCTGGTGCCATCCTGCGCCGTTGCCGGCATCGTCGGCGCGCTGACGGGCGTCATCGGCACGCTGGAGGCGATGGAGGCGATCAAGCTGATCGCCGGCATCGGCGAGCCGCTGGTCGGCCGGCTGCTGCTTTACGACGGGCTGACCGCCCGTTTCGATACCGTCCGCTACAAGGCACTCTGAACGCATGGATCAGACGGCCACTCTCCTCGTCAGCGAGCTTCCGCCGGACTTCGCGCAGTGGGACGAATTGCTGGCGCTGATCCGGCGCGCCTTCGCCTATATGGACGGCGTCATCGACCCGCCATCCTCGGCGCATCAGCTCACACCCGAAAACCTCAAGAGCAAGGCCGGGCAAGAAACGGCGTTCCTGGCCATGCAGAACGGCCGGATCGCCGGCTGCGTCTTTGCGATGGAGAGGGCAGACGATTTCTATGTCGGCAAGCTTGCCGTCGAGCCTGGCCTTCAGGGGCGAGGCATAGGCGGACGGCTGATGCAGGCCCTCGACGATCTTGCCCACCGGCGCGGCAAGCAGGCCCTCGAGCTGCAGACGCGTATCGAGCTTACGGCGAACCACGCGGCCTTCGCCCGGCTCGGATTTCGCGAGACCGGGCGCACCGCGCATGCGGGCTACGACAGGCCGACCTCGATCACCATGCGCAAGGTGCTGTCTTGAGCCTCGCGCTCAGCCCGCTGGAACAGGCAACCGCCGCCGGTAAGGACGGCGCGGGAATGGCGATGCGCATCGTCGCCGAGAGCGCGCGCCTGCTCGGCGCGCCACGGCTGATCCCGATCTGTTCGGCGCATATCGACGGCGCGCTCTATCATGGCGATTCCGGCACGCTGTTCGCCGAGCGGCTGGTCGAAGGCGGCGCCAGGATCGCAGTGCGCTCGACGCTCAATGTCGGGGCGCTCGACCTGACGGGCTGCTCGCGCATTCGCCTGGAAGAGCCGCAGCGCGGCATGGCGCGGCGGATGATGGATGCCTATCGCAAGCTCGGCTGCGAGCAAAGCTGGACCTGCGCGCCCTATCAGGCCGGGCACAGGCCGGCACAGGGCAGCGATGTCGCCTGGGGCGAGTCCAATGCGGTGGTGTTCTGCAACTCGGTGCTGGGCGCCCGCACCAACCGCTACGGCGATTTCCTCGACATCGCCTGCGCCATCACCGGCCGCGCACCCGATTATGGCCTGCACCGGGCCGAGAACCGCCGGGCGCGACTGGTGTTCGACGTCTCGGGCCTATCGCCTTCCTTCCTCGCTTCCGAGATCGCCTGGCCGGTGCTGGGCAGCCTCTATGGCCGTGTTCGAGATGCTGGAGCGGCTGATTGCCGGAAGACGGCTCGCCGTGCCGATCTATGCCTGCACCGGCCGTCATGTGCTTGCCTTCCTGGAGCAGGACGGCCGGCGGAAGAGGCTCGAAGGAAGCGGCGTCGTCATCGTTGCCGACACATGCGTGGTGGTGACGCCGATCATGCCGGAACTTTCCGGCGGCGTGCTGATGACCAATTCGGGCAAGTTCGCGCATTACGCTCCAGGCAACACCGGCTATGCGGTGCTCTATGCCTCGCTCGCCGATTGCGTCGAAAGCGCGGTCGCCGGCAAGCCGCGCTTCACGGACCTCGCCGCATGAGCGCCGCCGCGGAGATATTGGTACGGGGCAAGGCCGGTAAAGGCGAAGCGCTGGTGCTGACGGCGCCGATCAGCTTCTGGGGCGGCGTCGACCCGAAGACAGGGCGCATCGCCGATGTCCGCCACCCGCAGCATGGCGAGGTGATTTCCGGCCGGGTGCTGTTCCTGCCGGGCACCATCGGCTCCTCGTCGGCTTCGGCAGTGCTGATGGAACTGGTCCACAACGGCCGCGGGCCGGCAGCCCTTGTGCTGCACGAGCCGGACGCCATTCTTCTGCTCGGCCTGATCGTCGCGCGCGAAATGGGCTGGGAAACGCCTATGGCGGTGCGGCTCGGACGCGGTGTGTTCGACGCCTATCGCGGAAGCACCGTCAAAGTCGACGACGACGGCGCCGTGAGCGTCGCCGCCTGAACAAATCGTGGTTTTCAGGTCCTGAGCGGCAACACACGGTCCGGCGGGCGATGGCCGTCGAAGAAGGCGCGAATGTTGATGATCACCTTCTCGCCCATGTCGATGCGGCCTTCGAGCGTCGCCGAGCCCATATGCGGCAACAGAACGACCTTGCCCTTGTGGGCGAGCTTCAACAGCTTGCTGTTCAGCGCCGGCTCGTGCTCGTAGACGTCGAGGCCGGCGCCGGCGATCTTGCCGTCCTGGATGAGTTTGATCATCGACTCTTCGTCGATGATGTCGCCCCGCGCTGTGTTGACGATGTAGGCCGCCGGCTGCATCAGCGCCAGCCGCCGGGCCGACAGCAGATGAAAGGTCGCCGGCGTCGACGGGCAGTTGACCGAGATGATATCCATCCGGGCGAGCATCTGGTCGAGGCTTTCCCAATAGGTCGCTTCCAATTCGTCCTCGACCGCCGGCAGCACGCGGTGGCGGTTGTGGTAGTGGATGGACAGACCGAACGCCTTGGCGCGCCTGGCGACCGCCGTGCCGATACGGCCCATGCCGACAATGCCCAGGCGCTTGCCCCAGATGCGGCGGCCGAGCATCCAGGTCGGGGACCAGCCGGCCCATTTCTTCTCGCCGGTGAGCACGTTGGCACCTTCGGCCAGCCTGCGCGGCACGGCGAGCATCAGCGCCATGGTCATGTCGGCGGTGTCTTCGGTGAGCACGTTCGGCGTGTTGGTGACGGTGATGCCTTTCTTGGCAGCCGCCGAGACGTCAATCTTGTCGACGCCGTTGCCGAAATTGGCGATCAGCTTGAGGTTCTCGCCGGCCTGGGCGATCAGCGCGGCATCGATGTGGTCGGTGATGGTCGGGACCAGCACATCGGCTTCCTTGACCGCCGCAACCAGCTCAGGCTGGGTCATCGGCCGGTCCTCGACGTTGAGGCGCGCATCGAACAGTTCGCGCATGCGGGTCTCCACCGGATCGGGCAGCTTGCGCGTGATGACGACGAGGGGCCGTTTTTTGCCTGCCATTGTTTCCCCGAAGCTTCCTCGAAACCGATCTCGTTGAGACCTCTTTAACCAAGACAAGCGAAACTTGAAGCCAGTCGCGGTATCAGCCCACTCCTGTAACAAGCGGTGCCGCCGAAGACAAAGAAAAAGGGGCGCTCCTCCCACGGACCGGCGCCGAAAGGAATGAACGTGTCTGGTTTCGCCTCGCTCCGCCTGGCTTTCAGCGCAGCCGTTCTCGGCACTCTGCTTTGGGCGCCGCAGACATCCGCGCAAGGCGCGGCCACGTCGGCGCAGACCGTGACGCTGGGGCCGAGCGGCCTGCCGCTGCCGCGCTTCGTCAGCCTGAAATCCGGACGCGTCAATTCGCGCGTCGGTCCGGGCGCCAACTATTCCGTCGACTGGATGTACATGAAGGCCGGACTGCCGATGGAAATCATCCAGGAATTCGACACCTGGCGCCGCGTGCGCGACGCCGACGGCTCCGAAGGCTGGATCAACCAGTCGCTGCTTTCGGGCCGCCGCACCGCGATCGTCGCCCCCTGGCAGCGCGGCAAGGGCGGCCGAATCAATCTGCTCGACGATCCCGACAAGGACGCCGCCGTTGTCGCCATCCTCGAGCCAGGCGTGATGGGCTCGATCAAGAAGTGCGACGGTCAGTGGTGCGAGATGACCTTCGACGGCCATACCGGCTGGGTCGCCCAGTCGCAGGTCTGGGGCGCCTACCCGGGCGAAAAGGTCAAGAACTGATCTCAGCGAGGTCATAAATATCGGGAGTCCCGGCCCGCCGCCGGGCGGCCTGTCCGACAGTCTTGAAGTGTAACCACTAAGCTCGGGGTTCCGTGCTTTGCCCCAGGCGAGGCTCTGTCCCGGCCAGAAGCCGCTGAATGTTGGCGCGATGGCGCACGATCACGTAGATGCCACCTGCAACCACCAGCAAGCGGTAGGATAGAGGTTGCTCCAAGCCGCAGACGAGGGCGATGGCCGTCAACGCCGCCAGCATCGAACCAAGCGAAACAATCCGGAAAACAGCCAGCACAAAGACAAAAACCGTGGCAGCACCTAAGCCTACCGGCCAGGACATCGCCAGCAATACGCCGAGCCCCGTCGCGGCGGATTTGCCGCCTGTGAAATTCAGCCAGATCGAACGAGCATGGCCCAGCAGAACGGCAAGACCGGCCAAGCAGACAGCCCAAGGTACAAAGGTTTGCAGATCAAGCGATTGCGATGGCGTGAGGGCCGGCCATCCATAGAGCCACGAATAAAACCAGCGGGCAAAAACGATGGCTGCGCTACCTTTCAGTACATCCATCAGGAGCACCGCCAAAGCGGGCCATTTGCCGAGGGTTCGCAAGACGTTCGTTGCGCCGGTGGACTTGGAGCCATGCTCGCGTATGTCGATGCCTTTGAGCAGTTTCCCTGCGAGATAACCGGTGGGCGTGGAGCCGAGGAGATAACCGATCGACAGTCCAATCGCGCTCGCTATCCAGAAAACCATGGATTGACCTCGCCGCTCTAGCCGGCCGCGCCGCTCCGGTCGCGTCCGATGCGGCCGAGATGCGTATCCTGAAAACCAGTGGAAAGCTTCAGGCCGTAGCCAAGAGCACGGTCGATGGCGATGTGGGCGATCCAAATGAGCGCCACAGCGATGGCGACCGGACCGGCAAGCAGGATGCCGGCAAGCGCCAAAACGAGCGGAGCAATCAGAACGTGCAGGGCGTTGTAAGCTATCGCGCCGGTCCGCGGCCCGGCGAGATAGCCGAGCATCGACAGGTCCGGTGCCAGGATGAGCAGCGCCAACAGCCACCACGACACCCCGGTCATTTTGTAGAAGATAGTGGCCGCCGCGGCTATTGCGGCCCATTCGAGCCGTATCGCCAGATCGACGGGCCTCATCGCGGGCAGATCAGTCGCGGCGCTTGGGGCGCAGCCTCACCACGATATCGACGTTGGCGATCTCCATGCCTTCCGGAGGCTCCGGCAGGTTGGAGACGCTCACCGGGCCGCTGGCGATATCGAAGATCCGGTTCTCGCCCTCGACATAGAAGTGGTGGTGATCGGAAGTGTTGGTGTCGAAATAGGTCTTCGACCCTTCGACGGCGAGGATGCGCAGCATGCCGGCCTGGGTGAATTGATGAAGGGCATTGTAGACGGTGGCCAGCGAAACCGGCACACCGGCGGCGATCGCCTCTTCATGCAATTCTTCGGCCGAAAGGTGACGGTCGCCCTTGGCGAAAAGCAGGTCGGCCAGCGCAATGCGCTGGCGCGTCGGCCTCAGGCCGGCTTCGCGAACCCGCTTGTCCACAGCGACATTTTCCTTCCGGCAGCCCGAATCCATCTATCCCGTCTAAGCTTGCAAGCCCCATAGACCGGTCCAGAATGGCAAAAAGAGGTCAATGCCAAAAACTGGACACCACCCGACATATATTCTGTCGCCCAAATGCGATCAATAGCGCGCATTGACCCAGGCAGGCGCACGGGTTAAGCGCAAACGCCGGTTTCCGGCCACAAACAGAGTGTGTTAGGAAACCAACGACATGGGCGCCCTGCCGCCCGGAACGAGAACGGGGACGGAATTAATGGCGGGTCAAAAGTCCAGCTACGACTACGAGGAACTGCTTGCCTGCGCCCGCGGCGAGCTGTTCGGACCGGGAAACGCCCAGCTGCCCTACCCGCCGATGCTGATGTTCGACCGCATCACCGAGATCAGCGAGACCGGCGGCGCCTTCGACAAGGGCTTCATCCGTGCCGAGTTCGACATCAAGCCGGATCTTTGGTTCTTCGCCTGCCATTTCATCGGCAATCCGATCATGCCGGGTTGCCTCGGCCTCGACGCCATGTGGCAATTGACCGGCTTCTATCTCGGCTGGCTCGGTGAACCCGGCAAGGGCATGGCGCTGTCGACCGGCGAGGTGAAGTTCAAGGGCATGGTGACGCCATCGGTCAAGAAGGTCGAATATGGCGTCGACTTCAAGCGCGTGATGCGCGGCCGCCTCGTGCTCGGCATCGCCGATGGCTGGCTCAAGGCGGATGGCGAACCCATATACGCGGCAACGGATCTGAAGGTGGGCCTGTCCAAGCAGGCCGCCGCCTGATCGCCATCGCCACGGGGCCTGGCGTGTCCGACGGATGCGCAAGGACGCCGCGGCAGTTTATTTTGCGTATGATCGAAGGCGGGAACCAATTAGGTTTTTCGCCAAACTACGCCGGAAGGAGTTGCGAATGAGACGCGTCGTAGTGACAGGCCTCGGCATTGTGTCGTCGATCGGCAACAACGCCAATGAGGTGCAGGCCTCACTTTACGATGCCAAGTCCGGCATCAGCTTTTCCAATTCCTTCGCCGAGCACGGTTTTCGCTGCCAGGTGTGGGGCGCGCCGACGCTCGATCCGTCGGCGATGATCGACCGCCGCGCAATGCGTTTCCTGAGCCAAGGCGCGGCCTGGAACCATGTCGCCATGGATCAGGCGATCGCGGACGCCGGCCTCGGCGAGAGCGACATCACCAATGAGCGGACCGGCATCGTCATGGGCTCCGGCGGACCGTCGACCAGGACCATCGTGGAAGCCGCCGAAACGACGCTCAAGAACAGCAGCCCGAAGCGTATCGGTCCGTTCGCGGTGCCGAAGGCGATGTCGTCGACCGCTTCGGCCACCTTGGCAACCTGGTTCAAGATCCACGGCGTGAATTACTCGATCTCGTCCGCCTGCTCGACCTCCGCGCACTGCATCGGCAATGCCTGCGAGCTGATCCAATGGGGCAAGCAGGATATGATGTTCGCCGGCGGCCACGAGGATCTCGACTGGACGATGTCGGACCTGTTCGACGCCATGGGCGCCATGTCGTCGAAATTCAACGACAAAGCATCGGCCGCTTCGCGCGCCTATGATGTCAACCGCGACGGCTTCGTTATCGCCGGCGGCGCGGGCGTTCTGGTGCTGGAAGAGCTGGAGCACGCCAAGGCACGCGGCGCCAAGATCTACGCCGAGATCGTCGGCTACGGCGCGACCTCCGACGGCTACGACATGGTGGCGCCGTCCGGCGAAGGCGCCGTGCGCTGCATGCGGCAGGCGCTTGCCACTGTCTCGACGCCGGTCGACTACATCAACACGCACGGCACATCGACGCCGGTCGGCGATTCCAAGGAAATGGGCGCCATCCGCGAGGTGTTCGGCGACCAGATGCCGTATATCACCTCGACCAAGTCGCTGACCGGCCATTCGCTCGGCGCCGCCGGCGTCCAGGAATCGATCTACTCCATCCTGATGATGCAGGGCGGCTTCATCGGCGAGAGCGCCCATATCGAGGAGCTCGATCCCGAATTCGAGGGCATGCCGATCGTGCGCAAGCGCATCGACAATGCCAAGATCGACACCGTCCTGTCCAACTCCTTCGGTTTCGGTGGCACCAACGCAACGCTGATTTTCCAGCGCTATTCCGCATAAGGATTGCCTTTTATGGAAGGGTTGATGAAGGGCAAGCGCGGGCTTGTCATGGGGGTCGCCAACGATCATTCGATCGCCTGGGGCATCGCCAGGAAATTGTCCGAACACGGGGCGGAACTCGCATTCACCTATCAGGGCGACGCCTTCGGGCGGCGGGTCAAGCCGCTGGCCGAGAAGCTCGGTGCCTCGCTGGTCGTGCCTTGCGACGTCGAGGACAGCGCCTCGGTCACCGCAACCTTCCAGACGCTTCGCGAAGCCTGGGGCGGCCTGGATTTCGTCGTTCACGCCATCGGCTTCTCCGACAAGAACGAGCTCAAGGGCCTCTACGCCGACACCAGCCGCGACAACTTCGTCCGCACCATGGTGATCTCCTGCTATTCCTTTACCGAGATCGCCCGCAATGCCGCAGCGCTGATGACGAACGGCGGCTCGATGATCACGCTGACCTATGCCGGGTCGGTGCGGGTCATGCCGAACTACAACGTCATGGGCGTCGCCAAGGCCGGACTGGAGGCCAGCGTGCGCTACCTCGCCAACGATTACGGCCCGCGCGGCATTCGGGTGAACGGCATCTCGGCAGGACCGGTGCGGACGCTCGCCGGCTCCGGCGTATCCGACGCACGCCACATGTTCTCTTATCAGCAGCGCAATTCGCCGCTACGGCGCACCGTCACCATCGACGAGGTCGGCGGCTCGGCGCTCTACCTGCTGTCCGATCTGTCTTCGGGAGTCACAGGCGAGATCCACTATGTCGATTCCGGCTATCATATCGTCTCCATGCCGACGCTAGAGGAACTGAAGCAGAACGACGGCCCCCGCGAATAATTCGCTAACGAAAAAAGCACCTTCCAGTAAAATTGGAGGCATTGGCGGAAACCCATTTTAAGGAGGTATCCGCTAAACGGCCCTGTAGTTCAGGGACCTTGCATGTCTGCAGTCAGCAACCCGAAGCGAACACCGCTGTTCCGGCTGGTCACCATCGCCAGCTCGGCCATGGGCAGTTTTATCCTCGGACTTTGGGGGTTGCGCTTCGGCTTCGGCGACGGCCTGGCCGGCATGTCTGCCGGGACGATGGCGGGTATCATCGCCGCGCTCTGTGCCCTTTCCGCCGGCGGCGCCGCGATGTCATTCTTCGCAGGCATCGATGAATCGGCCGAATACGTCTTCAAGGAAACCCATTTCGACAAGATGACCGGCCTGCTGACGCGCCAGGCGATCGTCGGAAAGGTCGCGGCGGCGGCAGCGGAAACGCTGGAGACCGGCGAACCGGTCTACTTGATCGATATCGACATCGACCGCTTCAAGCAGATCAACGACGCCATCGGCTACAGTCATGGCGACGAGCTGATCCGCGCCTTCACCAAAAGGCTGAAGGAGAGCATGCCGGAGGATGTCGTGATCGGACGGCTCGGCGCCGGCGAATTCGCCGTGCTCTTGCCGGACCGTGAGATCCGGGGATATCTCGAACGGTTCCTCGAAACATTCATCAACCGCATGATGGAGCCCTACCAGCTCCAGACGCATCTGCAGTCGGTCAGCATGTCCGTCGGTATCGTGGCGATGCCGAAGGACGGCGTCGATCCGGTGCTCATCCTTCGCCGCTCAAACCTGGCGCTGCAGAATGCGCGCGCAAGCGGCATCGGCAACTGGTCAGTCTTCCACGCCGACATGGGCCGCGTTGCGGACCACCGGCAATGGATTGAATCGGAGCTGAAAACCGCCTTCGACCGCGGCGACTTCAGCCTCCACTACCAGCCGCAATTCGACCTGCAGGGCGGCCGTGTCGTCGGCTATGAAGCGCTGATCCGGTGGAAGCATCCGGAACGCGGCATGATCCCGCCGATGGAATTCATTCCGATCGCCGAGGAAACCGGCATGATCAACCCGATCGGCGAATGGGTGCTGCGCAAGGCTTGCAGCGACGCCCAGTACCTGCCGGAGGATTGCTTCGTCGCCGTCAACATCTCGCCGGTCCAGTTCATGACCAGGGACTTCGTCGGCATCGTGCGCCAGACCATGGCATCGACCGGCATCAAGCCGTCGCGGCTGGAACTCGAAGTCACCGAAACGGCGATGATGCAGGACCGCGACCGCGCGGCCGTCATCCTGCGGCAACTCGCCGAGATGGGCATCTCGGTCGCCGTCGACGATTTCGGCACCGGCTATTCCAACCTGAGCTATCTGATCGACTTCTCGTTCGGCAAGCTGAAGATCGACCGCTCCTTCGTCAGCCGCATCGATACCGATTCCAGCTCGGGCGCTGTCGTCTCGACCATCGTCGGGCTATCGCGGGCGCTCGGCGTCGGCATCATCGCCGAAGGCGTCGAGACCGAGAACCAGGCGACGCTGCTGAGAGCCGCCGGTTGCGAGGTCGTGCAGGGTTATCTGTTCGGCCGCCCCGCGCCACTCGAGATCGAGCTCGGCGCGTTGCGCCCTGTCCATGCCAGGCGCGAGCCGGCACGCCTCGTCAGCCTGCAGTAGGGCGCTGCGTTCTTTTCCTGGAGCAATCACGGGACGGAAAACCGTCTCACGCGCTTTTCCTGGAATTGCTTTTAACGCCGCGCCGAAAACACCTTGAACATGCCATCGCGCGCAACCTCGGCGTGGCTGGAGAAGGCTCCCGCCAGCACCTGTTCGTAAGGCAACTGCCGGTTCGCCACCATGAACAGGCGTCCACCTGGTTTCAGCGCCTTCGACGCCGCGCGGATCATGCCAGCGCCGATGCCCGGGTCGGCAGCCCTGCCGCTGTGGAAGGGCGGGTTCATGACGATCGCGTCGTAACCTCGCTCGACCGTTTCGGTCAGCAGATCGGTCCAGAAGAAGCGCGGCTCGACTGCGGTTGCGCGGATATTGGCCTTTGCCGCCTGCAGGGCCTCGAAATCCGCTTCGTAGAGGTCGAGACCGGACAGCCCTGTCGAGCGTTCCATCACTTCGGCCGCCAGATAGCCCCAGCCGGCACAGAAATCGGCGACATTGCCCGCAAGCCCCTGCGGCAGGCTGTCCAGCAGAAGCTTCGATCCTGCGTCGACCCGATCGAAGGAGAACATGCCGGGCGCGGTGCGGAAGCGGCCTTCGACGATCAGATTAGGGTTGGCGGCGCGAAGCGCCCGGGCCGCATCCATGCCGGCCTGGCGGAACCAGAAGGCGACGCCGTGATGCTTCGGCAGGTGGGCTTCGAGCGGCGCCAGCGCGCCCACGCGCTTGCGCAGGCTATCGATGCCGTCTTCCTTGCCGCCGGCGACGACGATCAATCCGCCGGGCGCGACGCGCTCGATGGCTTCGGCGATGCGCAGCTCGTTCTGGCCGCGATGCCGGCCGGCCAGCACAAGGGCAGCATCGAAGGCCGAGCCTTCCGCCCTCGGCGTGACCGAATAGCCGGCTGCCTGCAGAGCACGAAAATGCGGCCGAAAGCCTTGCACGAGATGCAGCGCCGCAGCGACGCCGCCGGGCAAACGGAAACCAGGCTCAGCGCCAAGAAAGAGGAGCCGGGCATCGCTTCGCGGCCAAGGCAGCGCTTCGGCCTCAAATGGATAGAACAGCGTCTTCAGCGGCTCAGCGGCCATTCACCTACCCTTGAAGGGCGCTTGAAATAGAAACGGGCGCGACCTTGCAGCGCGCCCGTCTCAATCATGCGGTCAGGCCGATCAGGCGGCGTCTTCCTCGCCTTCCGGCTTCTTCTTTTCCTGAACGATTTCCTTGCCGGTCGCCTGGTCGACGACCTTCATCGACAGGCGCACCTTGCCGCGCTCGTCGAAGCCCATCAGCTTGACCCAAACCTTGTCGCCTTCCTTGACGACGTCGGAGGTCTTGGCGACGCGCTCATTGGCGAGCTGCGAGATGTGGACGAGGCCGTCGCGCGGGCCGAAGAAGTTGACGAAGGCGCCGAAGTCGGCCGTCTTGACGACGGTACCTTCATAGATCTCGCCGACTTCCGGCTCGGCCACGATGGTGTGGATCCACTTCTTCGCCGCCTCGATCTCCTTGGCGTTGGCCGACGCGATCTTGACCGTGCCGTCATCCTCGATGTTGATCTTGGCGCCGGTCTTCTCGACGATCTCGCGGATCACCTTGCCGCCGGAGCCGATGACGTCGCGGATCTTGTCGGTCGGGATGTGCATGACCTCGATGCGCGGCGCGAATTCGCCGAGCTCGGCGCGCGAGGAAGATATGGCATGCGCCATCTCGCCCAGGATGTGCAGCCGGCCTTCCTTGGCCTGGCCGAGCGCGATGCCCATGATCTCCTCGGTGATGCCATCGATCTTGATGTCCATCTGCAGCGAGGTAACGCCGTTGGCGGTGCCGGCGACCTTGAAGTCCATGTCGCCGAGATGGTCCTCGTCGCCAAGGATGTCGGAGAGCACCGCGAAGCGCTCGCCTTCCTTGATCAGGCCCATGGCGATGCCGGCCACGGGTTTGGCGATCGGAACGCCGGCATCCATCAGCGCCAGCGAGGTGCCGCAGACGGTCGCCATCGAGGACGAGCCGTTCGACTCGGTGATCTCCGAGACGACGCGCAGGGTGTAGGGGAACTGGTCCGCCGAAGGCAGCATCGGGTGGATCGCGCGCCAGGCAAGCTTGCCGTGGCCGATCTCGCGCCGGCCCGGCGAGCCCATGCGGCCGGTTTCGCCAACCGAATAGGGCGGGAAGTTGTAGTGGAGGAGGAACTTCTCCTTGTACATGCCGGTCAGCGAATCGACGAACTGCTCATCCTCGCCGGTGCCGAGCGTGGCGACGACCAGCGCCTGAGTCTCGCCGCGGGTGAACAGCGCCGAACCATGGGTACGCGGCAGGACGCCGACTTCGGCGACGATCTTGCGCACGGTCTTCAGGTCGCGGCCGTCGATCCGCGAGCCGGTGTCCAGGATGTTCCAGCGTACCACCTTGGCCTGGAGCTCCTTGAAGACGCTTGCGATCTGCTCGGAGGAATATTTCGGATCCTCGCCTTCGGCCGGCGTGAACGCGGCCTTGACCTTCGCCTTGACGGCGTCGACGGCCGCGTAGCGGGACTGCTTCTCGGTGATCTTGTAGGCGTCGCGAAGCTCGTCGCCGACAACCTTCAGCATCTCGCCTTCGAGCTGCGAATGGTCCGGCGCGGTGAAGTCGCGCGGATCCTTGGCGGCGACCTCGGCCAGCTTGATGATGGCGTCGATCACCGGCTGGAAGCTCTTGTGACCGAACACGACGGCGCCGAGCATGAGCTCCTCGCTGAGCTCCTTGGCCTCGGATTCGACCATCAGCACGGCGTCGGCGGTGCCGGCGACGACGAGGTCGAGCTTCGATTCCTCCATCTCGTCGATATGCGGATTGAGCACATATTCGCCGTTGATGTAGCCGACGCGGGCGCCGCCGATCGGGCCCATGAAGGGCACGCCGGACAGCGTGAGCGCGGCCGAGGTAGCGACGATCGACAGGATGTCAGGATCGTTCTCGAGATCGTGCTGGACGACGGTGACGACGATCTGGGTGTCGTTCTTGTAGCCGTCAGCAAACAGCGGGCGGATCGGGCGGTCGATCAGGCGGGAAACCAGCGTTTCCTTCTCGCTCGGACGGCCCTCGCGCTTGAAGTAGCCGCCCGGAATCTTGCCGGCGGCATAGGTCTTTTCCTGGTAGTTGACGGTGAGCGGGAAGAAATCGAGGCCGGGCTTCGGCTCCTTCATCGAAACGACGGTGGCGAGAACCACGGTCTCGCCGTAGGTGGCGAGCACCGCGCCGTCAGCCTGGCGAGCGATCTTGCCGGTTTCCAGGATGAGCGGACGGCCGCCCCATTCGATTTCCACTTTGTGTTGATTGAACATATCTTGTCCTTCATGTGCGGAAAGGGCCGCGCCGTCTCAACGGTCGCGGAGCATCCCTTCCCTGGCTTCCTTCGGGCAGCCACGGGCAAGACAACGGGAAGCTCGACAGGTGGCGATTGCCGAGCGAGCATCCTGCAATCCTGCCCCATGACCGTCCATGGGCGGTTCCGAACGGCCCTTTGCGCTTCCGGAACCGGGTCTGGCCGACCGGTCGGCCGGCCTTTTGCGCACGACGCCGGAAACCCCTGTTTCCGAGACGCGCCATGCGCGAATGCGAATTTCGAGAGCGCGCGGCGCGCTCCACTCCAGCATCGGGCACCGGAGCGACCGGTCCGCCAATGCGCGACCGGCGGGCTCTCCGCAGAGAGCCCGCCGGTCAATTCGTCAGCGACGGAGACCGAGCTTGTCGATCAGCGTCTGATAGCGCGTGTCATCCTTGCGCTTGAGGTAATCAAGCAGGCTGCGGCGCTGGGAAACGAGAGCAAGCAAACCACGGCGGGAATGGTTATCCTTCTTGTGGTCCTTGAAGTGCTCCGTCAGGTTCTTGATGCGCTCGGAAAGGATGGCAACCTGGACTTCCGGGGACCCGGTATCGCCCTTCGCGGTCGCGAATTCGGCCATCAGTTCTTTTTTGCGATCGGCAGTAATCGACATCGTGTTTTTCCTTATCTGTTCGAGGAAACGGGACGCCCTCAGCCGGGATGTCGTCCAGCAGGGGCCGGTGCAAGCAACGCGTCAGGGCGCGAAGCTGCCGCGCATATAGTGCAATTTCCCGCAAAACACCAGCCTAATTGTCAAGCCGGCTTGTCGCATGTCCTGCCGCAAAAACAGAGGGTTCTGCTGCTACAGCCACTTCTTCCATTTGAAGAAGGCGACGAGCCCGACAGCAACGACCAGCATGAACAAAAGTGCCGCCGGGTAGCCGTAGTAGGCCTTCAGCTCCGGCATGTTCCAGGGCGAGCTATCCGGGTCGAAGTTCATGCCCCAGACACCGACGAGGAAGGTGAGCGGCATGAAGATCACCGAGACGATGGTCAGATAGGAGATGACGTCGTTGGTGCGTGCCTGGGTCAGCGACAGATGCATTTCGATCAAGCCGGTCAGCATGTCGCGCTGGGTCTCGACCAGCTCGATCAGCCGCAGCGCATGGTCGAGCGTGTCGTTGAAGAATATCTTGGTCTCGGCCTTCACGAAGAGCACGTCGTTGCGGATCAGCGTCGCCAGCGCGTCGCGCATCGGCCACAGCACGCCCTTCAGCACATTGGCGTCGCGCCGCAATTCGTGCAACTGCCGCATCTGGTGCTTGTGGGGCGTGCTGAGCATCTGGTCTTCGATGCCGTCGACCAATTCGCTCACCGTCTCGATCGGCGGGAAATAGCTGTCGACGATGGCGTCGATCAGCGCATAGGCGAGATAGTCGGCGCCGCGCGAGCGCAGCCGGTTGGGCATGGGAGCCGCGATGCGCTTGCGCACTGGATCGAACGGGTCGCCCTCGCGCTCCTGAAAGGTGACGACGAAATTCTCGCCGAAGAACACCGCGATCTGCTCGTAGCGATGCGCGGCGACATCGTCGATCATGCGCATGACGACGAAGGCGTGGTCCTCGAAGAAATCCACCTTCGGCCGCTGGCCGGTGTTGACGACATCCTCGAGCGCCAGCGGATGAAGGTCGAAAATCCGGCCGATCTCTTCGATCAGCGGGATGTTCGCGAGCCCCGTGCAATCAAGCCAGACGACCGGCCAGCGGTCGCAATGGGTGTTGAGCTCGTCGATGCTGGCATTGTCGATGGTTTTGTATTTCTCCGGCGAGATCAACGTCAGCCGAAGCTCGCTGCGCCGCGCCGCCGGATCGGCGATCAAGGTGCCGGGCGAAGCGCCGACCGGCGGCCGGCGGATTTTCAGCGGCGCCCGCTTTCCGACGGTCTCAGCCATTGCCACAATCCTCTGGGCCATAATCCTCTGGGCCATGATTCCTCTGGGCCATGAGCTCCCCTGGGGCGCGACGTCATAGCAGATCGCTGCTCTAACCGTCGGTTTTCATGCAATTCCGACGAGAACCGTTACACGTTTTCCTGGAACTGCGAGCCGAAACTAGCCGAGTGCCGTCAACCGGCAAAGACCCGCTTGGGCTTGAACATGCCCTGTTCGATGGCGCCGATGGCGACGAGCTTGCCGCGCGCCGTGGCACAGGCCTCCTCGGCCTCGACCGGCGCGTCGCGCCCTCGAATGATGACGGGATTGCCGAGGCGGATCTTGGTCGCGGCGTCGTCGCTGACGGCGACCTGCGGCAAGCAGTCAAGTGCTGCGGCGGTCTCGACCAGCAGCGCATCGATGGCGCCGAAATCGACCGACACCTCGGCTTCTTCGTCCGAATTCTCATCCGTCTTGCCGCCGAAGCGCGCCGCTTCGAGCTCGGCGACGGTGACGAAATCGTCCGCCGTGAACGGCTCGACCTCGACGCGGCGCAACTCGGAGATGTGGCCGAAGCAGCCCAGATCGCGACCCATGTCGCGCGCCAGCGAGCGCACATAGGTGCCCTTGCCGCACTCGACCACGAAGACGGTTCTATCGACTCCATGCTCGACGATGTCCAAACGGCCGATTTCGATCTCGCGGGCGGGAATGTCGACCGTCTCGCCGTCGCGGGCAAGATCGTAGGCGCGCTCGCCGGCAATCTTGACGGCAGAAAATTGCGGCGGCGTCTGCATGATGACGCCGGTGTATTTCGGCAGCAGCGCCCGCACCTCGGCCTCGGCCGGGCGGCGGTCCGAGCTGTTCGTCACCGGCCCTTCGAGGTCGTCGGTCGACCGCTCCTCGCCCCAGGCGACGGTGAAGCGGTAGATCTTGGCGCCATCCTGCACGTAAGGCACGGTCTTGGTCGCCTCGCCGAGCGCGATCGGCAGCATGCCGGAAGCCAACGGGTCGAGCGTGCCGGCATGGCCGGCCTTCTCCGCTTGGAACAGCCATTTGATCTTGGAGACGGCTTCGGTCGAGCCCATGCCGACCGGCTTGTCCAGCACCACCCAGCCGGAGACCGGCCGGCCCTTTTTCTTGCCGCGGCGCGCCACCTATTCCTCGTCCTTGTCGTTGTTTTTATTCTGGTGGTCGAGATCGCGCGCGACCTCGGGCGATTTCAGCAATTCGTTGATCCTGGCGAAATTGTCAAAAGACGTATCGAGCCGGAAGCGAAACTCGGGCATGTACTTCATCTGCCTGAGCGCGCCCGAGACGCGGCCGCGAATGAATTTCGCATGCCTGTTGAGCGCCCCGACCACGGCATCGGCGTCGCCGACACCAAGCGGTGAAACGAAGGCGGTGGCGATCTTGAGGTCGGGCGACATGCGTACTTCCGAGACCGAGACGACACTGTTCTCGATCACCGGGTCGATGATTTCGCCGCGCTGCAGGGTCTCGGATAGGGCGTGACGCACCTGCTCGCCGACGCGCAGCATGCGCTGGGAGGGGCCTGATGTTGTCGAACGGGACATTTTTCTTCAGTCCTGAAATCGTGAAGCGCGGGATGGGACCGCGCCACATGTCTCAACTACGAAACAAGGATCTCGGGCGGCAGCCTTGCGGCCGCCGCCCGGTGAATTCCGGCAAGTATATCCGAAATTAGAGCGTCCGGCTCACCATCTCGACGCGGAAGCACTCGATGACGTCGCCGACGCGCATGTCCTCGTAGTTCTGGAAGGCCATGCCGCATTCCTGACCGCCCGGCACTTCCGAAACCTCGTCCTTGAAGCGCTTCAGCGTCTTCAGCGTGCCTTCGTGGACGACGACGTTGTCGCGGATCAGGCGCACGCCCGCGCCACGCTCGACCTTGCCTTCGGTGACGCGGCAGCCGGCGATCTTGCCGACCTTCGAGATGTCGAAGATCTCGAGGATTTCGGCATTGCCGATGAAGGTCTCGCGCCGCTCGGGCGAGAGCATGCCGGAAAGAGCTGCCTTAACGTCATCGACGAGGTTGTAGATGATCGAATAGTAGCGGATCTCGATGCCGGCAGCGGCAGCAGCCGTGCGCGCCTGCGCATTGGCGCGGACGTTGAAGCCGATGATCGCAGCGCCCGAGGTCTCGGCAAGCGAGACGTCGGTTTCTGTGATGCCGCCGGCACCCGAATGGACGATCCGTACCCTGACCTCGTCGTTGCCGAGCTTTTCGAGCGCAGCGTTGATCGCTTCGATCGAGCCCTGCACGTCGCCCTTGATGACCAGCGGAAACTCCTTCAGCCCGCTCGCCTGCAACTGCGACATCATCTGCTCGAGCGAGCCGCGCTGGCCGGCATGCTTGGCCACCGCCTTCTCGCGCGCCAGGCGCTGGCGATACTCGGTGATCTCACGCGCACGCGCCTCGTTGTTGACGACCGCGAAGCGATCGCCTGCCTGCGGCGTGCCCTGGAGGCCGAGCACCTCGACCGGCATTGCCGGCGGCGCTTCCGGCACATGCTCGCCGCGATCGTTGACCAGCGCGCGGACACGGCCCCATTCGTTGCCGGCGACGATGATGTCGCCGGGCATCAGCGTGCCGGTCTGCACCAGCACGGTGGCGACCGGACCGCGGCCCTTGTCCAGCTGCGCCTCGATGACCGCGCCTTCGGCGGTGCGGTCGGGATTGGCCTTGAGGTCGAGGACTTCGGCCTGCAGCAGAATCGCTTCCAGCAGCTTATCGAGATTGGTGCCCTTGGTCGCCGAAACCTCGACGTCCAGCACCTCACCGCCCATCGATTCCACGAACACTTCGTGGCGCAGCAGTTCAGTGCGCACCTTCTGCGGGTCGGCGTCGCGCTTGTCGATCTTGTTGATCGCCACGATGATCGGCACGCCGGCCGCCTTGGCGTGATTGATCGATTCGATCGTCTGCGGCATGACGCTGTCGTCGGCCGCCACCACCAGCACGGCGATGTCGGTCACCTGGGCGCCGCGAGCGCGCATCGCCGTGAAGGCGGCGTGGCCGGGCGTGTCGATGAAGGTGATCTTCTGACCGTTCTTCTCGATCTGGTAGGCGCCGATATGCTGGGTGATGCCGCCGGCCTCGCCGGAGACGACATTGGCGTTGCGGATGGCGTCGAGCAGCGAGGTCTTGCCGTGGTCGACATGGCCCATGATGGTCACCACGGGCGGACGCGACACCAGGTCTTCCGGGCGGTCGGCGATGTTGAACAGGCCTTCCTCGATGTCGGACTCGGCGACGCGGCGGACCGTATGGCCGAATTCGGAAGCGACCAGCTCGGCCGTGTCGGCGTCGATGACGTCGCCCGGCTTCAAGATCTGGCCCTGCTTCATGAAGAACTTGACCACGTCCACGGCGCGCTCGGACATGCGCTGCGCCAGTTCCTGGATGGTGATGGTTTCGGGCAGGATCACTTCGCGCATGACTTTCTCGCGCGGCTCGTTGTGCATCGCGCGCTTGAATTTTTCCTGGCGGCGGCGCATCGACGACAGCGAGCGTCCGCGCGCATCTTCATCCGACAGCGCGGTGTTCAGCGTCAGCTTGCCGCGGCGACGGTCTTCCTCGCCCTTGGTCGGCTTGGCCGGCCGCGCGACTTCCGGCGTGGCCAGACGGCGCACAGGCGCTCCGGCGCCGGCACCACCAGGGCGCCGCGGCTTGACCTCCTCTTCCTCGTCGGCCGTGGCCAGCTCGGCGGCTTGCGGGGCGCGGCGGCGCGCTTCTTCCTCGGCGCGGCGGCGGGACTCGGCCTCGGTTTGCAGACGCGCCTCTTCCTCGGCCTGACGGCGGGCGGACTCCTCACGCTCGCGCTTGCGGCGCTCTTCCTCCTCGGCGCGGCGCTTGGCCTCTTCCTGGGCGCGCTGACGATCCTCGATCTCACGCGCCTTGGAGCCTTCGAGCGCCCTGCGGCGCGCTTCCATCTCGCCGCGCGACAACTCGTTCAGCACCATTCCGGAGCGTTCCGGCTGCGGCGGCGCCTTCGGCGCTTCCGGCACGGCAGGCGCGGGTGCCGCGGCTGCGGGCTTCGGGGTGAAGACGGACGGCGCCACCGGCTCCGGCTTGTCGCCGGGCAGCGAAAACTTGCGCTTCTTGGTCTCGACCACGACCGACTTGGTGCGTCCGTGCGAGAAATTCTGGCGCACGGTGCCCTGCTCGAGGCCAGGGCGCTTCAGCGTCAAGGTCTTCTTCGGCGTAACGCTCAACGTCTTGTCGTCGCCCGATTTCGTATCGCTCATTCCATATCCTCTGCGGCATCATCATCGTCAGCAACGGCCGCAAGCATTGCCAAATCGTCCGGGGTTCCGCCCCGATAACGGTCGAGCGCAACCATGCGCTTCTCAACCGCCTTACCCGCATCCTGCGCGAGGACGGCAGCATGTATCACATTTGTACCCCCCAATGCCAAGCTCAACTCGGCTTCGGGGAAAAGTTTGTAGGCCGGTGTAGCGGGGCCGCCGAGATGAACGGTTGCCCGCCGCGCCTGACTGATCTTGCGCACGCCGTCGTCCGAGGCTTCCTTCGCGTGCAGCACGAAGAGCGCCTGCCCGTCGCGCACGGCAGCCTCTACCTTGGCGGCGCCCAGTACGACCGCTCCGGCCTTGCGAGCAAGACCCAACATGCCCAGGGCGGATCTGGAAAGCAGCCCGTCGACCATGTCGCCGAGTTCGGCTGGAACGGTGACCTGCGCCTTGAAAGCGCGGGCAAACAGGTTCTTCGCCGCTGCCTTGTCGATATGTAGGCGATCGGCGGTGACCCAGCAACCGCGGCCGGGCAGATTTCGCTTGATGTCCGGAACGACGGCCGAATCCGGGCCGACGACGAAGCGGATCAGTTCATCCGCTTCGGCCTGCCTGCGCGTGACGATGCAAGTGCGATCGTTCATGTCGTCCACGGGTTTTGCGATTGGTGGTCACCTCACGCACCGACGGTTTCACCGGCCGCTTCCTCAGCGGCCAGTTCTTCCTCGGAAATCCAGCCGGCCTTCTTGCGAGCGGTCAGCACCATCTGCTCGGCATCGGCGCGCGAGACGCCGTGATCGGCGAGCACACCGGGATAGACCTTGGTCTCGCCGTCCTTGCGTTCCTTCCAGCCGATCAGGTCGTCGGCGGCATAGCCGGCGAAGTCCTCGATCGTCTTCACGCCGTCCTCGCCGAGGGTCACCATCATGGCCGTGGTGATGCCGGGGATCTCGCGCAGCTCGTCCTCGACGCCGAGCGCCTTGCGCTTCTCGTCGTGCTCGGCCTCGATCTTCTCCAGATATTCGCGGGCGCGCGACTGGATTTCCGAAGCGGTGTCCTCGTCGAAGCCGTCGATCGAGGAGATTTCGCCAGAATCGACATAGGCGACTTCCTCGACGCTGGTGAAGCCTTCCGAGGCAAGCACCTGGCCGACCATCTCGTCGACATCGAGGGCTTCCATGAAGAGGGCCGAACGCTCGACGAATTCCTTCTGGCGGCGCTCGCTCTCTTCCTGCTCGGTCAGGATATCGATGTCCCAGCCGGTGAGCTGCGAGGCAAGACGAACATTCTGGCCGCGGCGGCCGATGGCCAGCGACAGCTGGTCGTCCGGCACGACCACCTCGATGCGCTCGGCATCCTCGTCGAGCACTACCTTGGCGACTTCCGCCGGCTGCAGCGCGTTGACGATGAAGGAAGCGGCCGAAGGCGACCACGGAATGATGTCGATCTTCTCGCCCTGCAATTCGCCAACCACCGCCTGGACGCGGCTGCCGCGCATGCCGACGCAGGCGCCGACCGGATCGATGGAGGAATCCCGCGAGATGACGGCGATCTTGGCGCGCGAGCCCGGATCGCGGGCAACCGACTTGATCTCGATGATGCCGTCGTAGATCTCCGGCACTTCCATGGTGAAGAGCTTGGCCATGAACTGCGGATGCGTGCGCGACAGGAAGATTTGCGGGCCGCGCTGCTCGCGGCGCACGTCGTAGACGTAGGCGCGGACGCGGTCGCCATATTTGTAGTTCTCACGCGGGATCAGCTCGTCGCGGCGGATGATCGCCTCGCCGCGGCCGAGGTCGACGATGACATTGCCATATTCGACGCGTTTGACGGTGCCGTTGACGATCTCGCCAATACGGTCCTTGTACTCGTCATACTGACGATCGCGCTCGGCCTCGCGCACCTTCTGGACGATGACCTGCTTGGCCGACTGCGCGGCGATGCGGCCGAAATCCATCGGCGGCAGCTGTTCGGCGATGAAGTCGCCGAGTTGGGCGTCGGGATTGCGCTCGCGCGCCGTGGAAAGGGCGATCTGCGTCGCGTAATCCTCGACCTTCTCGACCACTTCCATCAGCCGCTGCAGCTTCATCTCGCCCGTATTGGGATTGATGTCGGCACGGATATTGGTTTCCTGCCCATAACGCGAACGCGCCGCCTTCTGGATCGCATCGGCCATCGCGGCGATGACGATCTGCTTATCGATCGACTTTTCACGCGCGACCGCATCGGCGATCTGCAGCAGTTCGAGCCTGTTGGCGCTTACAACCATTGTCTTTCTCCCGACTTCGCTCCGGGCATCGGCCCTGAAGCTCGATCAACTTTCCTGTTCGGTTTCGTTTTCTTCGCCGGCGATTGCATCTTCTTCCGCTTCGCCCCGGCGTTTTTTTGCTTCCTTGCGGGCCCTGTTGTCCTTCGACAGGGCCTCGCGGATAAGATCGTCGGTCAGCACCAGGCGCGCCTCGGCAATCGCGTCATAGGGCACGCGTACCGTCGGCTCTTCGCCATAGGCCGCCTTGTCGCGCTCCAGCAAAATGCCGTCGGAGTCCGCCTCGGCGATCTTGCCTTTGAAGCGCTTGCGGTCGCCGATGAGGACCGACGTCTCCATCTTGACCAGATGGCCGGTCCAGGTGGTGAAATCCGATTTGCGCACCAGCGGCCGGTCGATGCCCGGCGACGAGACTTCGAGATGATACGCCTTTTCGATCGGATCTTCGACATCGAGCGCAGGCGAAACCGCGCGGCTGACCTCTTCGCAATCCTCGACGGTCATGGTGCCGTCGTCGCGCTCGGCCATGATTTGCAGCGTCAGCCCGTTCTGGCCGGTCAGTTGCACCCGCACGAGGCGGAAGCCGATGGCCTTCAGCACCGGCTGTATGATCAGCGCAATGCGCGCATCGATACCGCTTTCGCGGATGATACGGTCGTCGGCCTCGCTTGCCGCTGCGGTCATAAGTTTCCTGTCGCCTTGTCGCTCCGGCCGGCAGGTAACAAAAAAGAGCGGGACCGGGTGGACCCACTCTTCGTCATACCGACCAAGAATTTGAGGCTGATATAAACGATCCCGCCCGGCGTTTCAAGCCTGACGATGCATCGGACAAGCCCCGGGGGGTAGCAGCGTTGCGTGCCGAGCATGGCGGCTATGCGCCGGCGCCTCTGTAATCTTCGCCTGCCGGCACCCATCTATGCTGCAGTGCAGAAAGAAAGGTCGCGCGCACTGGCGCGCGAAGGTATTTGTCATGGACCGTGGATTGTTTTTTGTGATTGGCGATTTTCTTGGCACGTTCGGCAGCGCGGCTGCCGCATCGCGGGCCGTCGAGGCGAACCGCAAGCCGCGTCGCAGCGACCTGAAGAAACTCGGCATCGACCCGGCCGCTTTCGACAAGCTCGGCCGCTTTTAGGCCGCCCACGGAAGAAACGGACAATAACTGAGTACGAGCTTAAGCCTCGAGGCGCAGAATTCGTTGGCGGTCGCGGCTTCTTCGAGAGGCAGCCCTCGCCCCTACTTCTGGGCTTCTACGAGCGACGCAGCGATTGCAGCAATCGAACGGAACAAGACAAGCGGATCGTCCTTCGTCGGCAGAAATCCCCGTCTTTGCCAGAATTGCGCCGCCTCCCCGTCGATTGCATTGACCATGAGCGCACGTCCTCCAATCAGATCTGCAGCCTGAACGCAGCGCTGAAGCGCGTGCTTCAGCAAGCCAGTGCCGACACCGCGCCCAGCCCATTCTGTATCGGTCGCAAGCTGGCCAAGGAGAAGACAGGGCACCGGATCGGGCGGTTGCCCTGTGCGGATCGACCGGGGCAAGATCGACGGCACCACAGCCGTCGGCGCCAAGCCATAATATCCGACCACTCGGCCGGCCTCGTGGACAACGAGAACGGCCGTGAAGCCTTTCTCCTGATTGGAGAGCGCGCGCGTTTTCAGCCAGTGATCAAGTGTAGGTTTCCCGCAGGAAAACCCGGAAACGTCGTGAGCTGCGCCAAGCGGTTCGGGAGCCGATAAGGCCACGGCCTAGCGCTTTGCTGCGTAACCGGCTTCCCAGGGCGCGGGCCGCTTTGCCAATTCCACCATGTCGGGAACCGGAGCGACCGGGGCTGACAGAACCTCCATAAACTCCGCGAAGCCTTCCGGGCTCATGCGGATAAGGCGGCTGTCCATCAACACATCTTCGGCCGCGCGCACGGCAGCATCGCGCACGAAATCCGTGCGGGACCGGCCGCGGAGAGCGGCGGCACGATCAATGATCGCCACGTCCGCCTCCGGCAGGCGCATCGAGATCGGGTATTCCTTACGTTCCACCGTGGCGGCCATAATTATCTCCCTGCCGTTTATATGGCTAATATGGCAGCATGTAGCGCGAACTGCAATACATGAATCATCCCAGGCCGGCCGCAAGCCGGGTTCTCTGCGACCGGGAAGACCACTTTGCAAGCGATCGCCCGCTGCTGAGCGGCTGGTTACCGGTTCCTGGGAAGTTAGTGCTCGGTCGGCCTACTTCCGGATAAAGGTCAGATAGGCGGGCCGCCTTCCCGCGCGAAGGGCCTTCGCCTCGTAGCGGGTGCCGGGCCAGCCCTCATAGGGCGTGTGCCAGTCGGCAGCCTCGTTTGCCTGCCAGGCGAAACTGCCATTGGCGCTGCAGGCGAGCAGCGTCCAGTTCACATAGCTGTCGATATCGGAGGCGAAGCGGAATCTCCCGCCCGGCTTCAGCACCCGGGCGAACCGGTCGAGATTGGCGGGGCTGACAAAGCGCCGCTTCCAGTGCTTCTTCTTCGGCCAGGGATCGGGATAGAGCAGGTCGATGCCGTCGAGCGAGGCTGGCGGCAGCCAGTCGAGCAGACGCGTGGCGTCGTCGTCATAGACTTTCAGATTGGCGAGCGGGCGCTTGTCGAGCGCCGTCATCATCTTGGCCATGCCGTTGACGAAGGGCTCGACGCCGATGAAACCGGTCGCCGGAGCCTCCGTCGCGCGATGCAGAAGATGTTCGCCGCCGCCGAAGCCGATCTCGAGCCGACAGGCTGAAACCTCCGCCTTGAACAGCGTTCCAAGGTCCGCGGGTGTCTCCGCCGTCAGGTCGAGGCGATAGGCGCGCAAGCCACGTTCAAGCGCCTCGGCCTGCTGCGGACGAATGGTCTTGCCGTGCCGGCGGCCGAAAAATCCTTCGGTCGCGCGGCTTGGCCTGTCGGTTGGCTCCATGAACAGGTCTGGCGACGCCGTCAGGCGGCAATCGCATCGGCAACCGCGTCCTTGAGCGCCTTGGCAAGGTCCGTCTTCTCCCAGGAGAAGGAACCGTCGCGGCCGGCCTTGCGGCCGAAATGGCCATAGGACGAGGTTTTCGCGTAGATCGGCTTGTTGAGGTCGAGATGACGGCGGATGCCGGAAGGCGAGAGATCCATCACCTTGCGCAGCGCCTCCTCGAGCCTGGCCTCGTCGACCCTGCCGGTGCCGTGCAGGTCAACATAGACCGACAGCGGCTGGGCGACGCCGATGGCGTAGGAAAGCTGGATGGTGCAGCGGTCGGCGAGCTTGGCCGCTACCACGTTCTTGGCGAGATAGCGCGCCGCATAGGCAGCCGAACGGTCGACCTTCGTGGTGTCCTTGCCGGAGAAGGCGCCGCCGCCATGGGGCGCCGCACCGCCATAGGTATCGACGATGATCTTGCGGCCGGTCAGGCCGGCATCGCCGTCGGGCCCGCCGATCACGAACTTGCCGGTCGGGTTGATGTACCAGTTGCAGTCGTCGGCGACCTTGAGTTCGCCAAGCGCCTCGCGGACGTAAGGCTCGACGACATTGCGGACCTTCTTCGAATCCCAGCTCGAGTCGAGGTGCTGGGTGGAAAGCACGATCTGCGTCACTTCCGCCGCCTTGCCGTTGGCATAGCGCACGGTGACCTGACTCTTGGCGTCCGGGCCGAGCTTGGCGGCCTCGCCGTTGCCTTCGTGGCGCGCGGCGGCAAGCAATTCGAGGATCTTGTGACTGTAGTAGATCGGCGCCGGCATCAGGTCCGGCGTCTCGCGGCAAGCATAGCCGAACATGATGCCCTGGTCGCCGGCGCCTTCCTCGCCCTGGCGGTCGGCGGCATTGTCGACGCCCTGGCCAATGTCCGGCGACTGCCCGTGCAGCAGCACCTCGATCTTGGCCGTCCTCCAGTGGAAGCCGGCTTGCTCGTAGCCGATCTCACGGATGGCCTTGCGGGCGACCGATTTGAACTTGGTCGGATTGACGACCGGGTGGCCCGCCGCATCCTTGAGGATGTTGCCTGCCTTGTCCTTCTTCAGCAGCGTCTCGGGAACCCTGACCTCGCCGGCGATGACGACGCGGTTGGTGGTGGCCAGCGTCTCGCAGGCAACGCGCACCTTCCACGGGTCCATGCCCGTCTTCCTGGCCTCGCGATAGACGAGATCGACGATCTCGTCGGAGATACGGTCACACACTTTGTCGGGATGGCCTTCGGAGACGGATTCCGAGGTGAAGAGATAGTTCTGCCGCGTCACGGGTGTCCCCTCTTGAAAAGGATCGGCAAGGCTGCCGATTTTGGCGCGCCACGTGTTAGCGGTGCCGGGCGCCGCTCGTCAAGCGGCGCGACAGATCTGGCATGACTATCGGCACAATCAACTTGTGCCACCGGCGGCAGGGCACCGCCGGCGACATGAGCCTGGATTCACTCGGCGTCGTCCGGCGAAAGGGACTTCACAAGATCGATAATCCGGCGCCGCACCTTGACGTCGGGAATCTTGACGAAGGCACGATTGAGCTGAAGCCCTTCCGGGCTGCCGCAGAATTCGATCGCGAAAGTCATCGAGGCATCCTCGGCAAATCCCCGATTGCCGGCGACGGCCTCCTGACCCGGGGCGTCCTCGAAGAAGAAGGCGACAGGGACGCTCAGGATGGAGGCGATTGCCTGCAGGCGGCTGGCGCCGACCCTGTTGGTCCCCTTTTCGTACTTCTGTATCTGCTGAAACGTGATGCCGAGATTTTCACCCAGCTTTTCCTGGCTCATTCCAAGCATATTGCGACGCAGCCGAATACGACTGCCGACATGAATGTCGATCGGATTCGGCTTCTTCTTGTTCTCTTCTGTCATTTTTTCCTCGCCGAATTTTTCCGGCTTTTTTCTATTTTTGCCGCCCAAACGAAACCGGAGCCACCTGCCCCAACAGACCCCTCCAACCGACTTCGAGAAAATTTTAGGCGTTACAGTATGAGTTTCTAATGTGCCGACTGTCAATTCACCCGTAGCCGCTGCCTTACATTCAATGTGAAGGCCGCGAGGGCAAACAGCAACATGATCAGCAATCCGTTAATTCGCCGCTGATCGGCGGTTAGCAGGGCGCGCCCGGAAACCGGCACATGGGCGTCGATGGCGCCGCGCGCATCGACCGCCAGGGCATCGACGATGCGCCCACGCGAATCGACAACGGCGGAGATGCCGTTGTTGGCCGCACGCAACAAAGGCACTCCATTCTCCACCGCACGAATCTGCGCCTGCCTGAAGTGCTGGTAGGGGCCTGGCGTGTCGCCAAACCAGGCGTCGTTGGTGACGTTCACAATAAGCTCGGATGACGCTGCATCGATGGCAACGAGGTCAGGAAAGATGACCTCGTAACAGATAAACGGAACGGCGCGCAGGCCGTTCGGCACCGCGATCGGATGGCGTTCGTTGCCGGCGGCGAAATTCATCGGTCCGGCAACGAGCTGACCTATGCCGAAACGCTCGAACAGGCCGGCAAAAGGCAGATATTCGCCGAACGGCACCAGATGCACCTTGTCGACAGCATCGACGATCTCGCCCTTGTCGTTGATCGCCACCACGGAGTTGTAATAACGGCTGCCGGCATTGCCTGCGCCACCCTCCTCGCGCACCACGCCGGCGATCAGCATCTGGCCGTCGCCCAGCATATCGCCCAAGGCCGTCAGCGCGTCCGGACGCTCCGTGAACAGGAACGGCACGGACGTTTCCGGCCACAGGATCAGTTGCGGCTTGGCATGGCCTTGCTCCGGTGCCTTCGCCGAAATCCCCATCAGCGTGGCGAAGATGCGGTCGCGCACCGAGGCATCCCATTTCTCGGTGAGGTCGACGGCGGGCTGAACGATGCGCACGTCGATCGAGCGGGTGGCCGGCGGGGCTGGGATGGCAAGCCTGAAATAGCCGAAGCCGACGTGAGCGGCAACGAGAGCGACGAACAAGGCCAAGCCCAGCCTGAGATGCCGGCGCGCCGCGACAAGCGCCGGCAGGGAAAAGACAAAAACGGCGAGCGCGTTCATGCCGATCATGCCCGTCACCGACACGCTTTGCATCAGGAGGGGCACCGGCATTGCGGCATAGCCGACGGCATTCCAGGGAAAGCCGGTGAACAGGAAATCGCGCAGCCATTCCGCAAGGCCGAAGCCGAAGGCAAGTGCGGCGATGCGGCCGATATCACTGCTCCAGCAAAGCCGCGCCACGAGCGTCGCGAAACCATAGAAGAAGGCGAGCCCAAAGGGGATGCCGACGACGGCGAAGGGCAGCGCCCAGGCGAAGCTGTCGGCCTCGACAAGAAGGGCCTGGCCGATCCACCAGAGGCCGGCGAGGAAATAGCCGAAGCCGAACCACCATCCGATGGCGAAAGCCGGGCGAAGGCGACGCAGCCAGCCGTCGGAGGCTTCACCGGTGGCGCCGTCGAGCAGCCAGACAAGCACCGGAAACGAGACGAAACAGACGGCGAAGAAATCGTAAGGTGCCTGGGCGAGAACCGCGAGCGCTCCCGCGACAAACGCTACCAGCGACCGCCGCCACCCCCACAGCAGAATTATCCGGCCGGCAAAGCGCTGCATTCAACTTTCCAAGTCGCGCGAATCAGGCAGCCAGAGATTTAACAGGCCGAGCCGGATGCTCCAAACATGAGTGAGCGCAACCAAATTCACGGTCGCGCTAACGGTGCCACCCTTCAATGCTGAGGCCGCTCAGTCGCTCGGCCTCCTCTTTGGGCACAATGCGCACGGTCTGTGTGGTCATCGATCGGCATGAGCGAATATCAGGCCTGCTCGGTGCGCGCCGCGCGGCGGCGCTGCCGTTCGCCCTTCGGGCTCTGCACGATGCGCACCCGCTTGACGCGGCGCGGATCGGCGTCGAGCACGTGGAATTCGAAGCCCGGTATGGCCTGCACCACTTCGCCACGGGCCGGAACCCGGCCGAGCGTGTTGAAGATCATGCCGCCGATGGTGTCGACATATTCGCCGTGCTCGCCGGCGGCGAAATCCTCGCCGATCATCTTGGCGACCTCGTCGATCTCGGCCTTGCCGTCGACCACGAACACGCCGTCTCCGATCCGGGTGATCATCGGCTCGTCGTCGTCGTGCTCGTCCTCGATGTCGCCGACCACCATCTCGACGATGTCTTCCAGCGAGGCGAGGCCGTCGGTGCCGCCATATTCGTCGATGACCAGCGCCATCTGGGTCCGCGTCGTCTGCATGCGCCCCATCAGGTCGGAAGCAAGCATCGATGGCGGCACGAACAGCACCGGACGGATCAGGTCGAGATCGCCGATGGTGCGGGCGAGATCGACCTGGGCCAGATCGAGGATCGTCGGCGCCTGGGTCTTCCTGTTCGCCCGGCCCTTCTTGACGCGGGCGACCTTGGTAATGTGGGCAAGAACGTCGCGTATGTGGACCATGCCGCGCGGATCGTCGAGCGTTTCGGAATAGACCGGCATGCGGGAATGACCGGACTGTTCGAAGAGGCCAAGCAGATCGCCAAGCGAGGTGGTGATCTCGACCGCCTCGATATCGGCACGCGGCACCATGACGTCCTCGACGCGCACTTCGCGCAGCCGCAGGATGTTGTTGAGCATCGCACGTTCGCCGGGCGAGAAGGATTCGGCATCGGTGGCCGTCTCGGCCAGCGCGTCGGCGATCTCCTCGCGCAGGTTGGTGCCGTTGCGGTGCCTGAACAGGCCTAGCACGCGATCGAAGAGAGAAGGACCGGCATGCGGAGGCTCGGCGGCCACGCTGCCGGTCGGAATACTCGGACTGGAGCCCTCTTCCGATTTTTCGGAAGGCTTGGCCGCACTGCCGGCGTCCGGACGGGCGGCAGTTTCTGGTTTGTCGTTCATCGCCATCAGGTCAATTGGTCTTTTTTGTTACGCGTAGGGATCGGGAATGGCAAGCCTCGCAAGCGCCGCGCGCTCGATCGCTTCCATCTCCTCGGCCTCGGCGTCGGTCTCGTGATCATGGCCCAGAAGATGCAGCAGGCCATGGATGACGAGATGGGTGATATGGTTCGCCAGCGGCTTGTCTTCCAGTGCGGCCTCACGCGCAACGGTCTCGGAAGCAAGCACGATGTCGCCCAGCATCGGCGGCAACTCGGCGCCTTTCGGAACGGAAAAAGCCGGGAAAGACAGTACGTTGGTCGGCTTGTCTTTGCCGCGCCATTCGGCGTTGAGAGTGCGGATATGGGCGTCGTCGGAAAAAACGACGCTGAGCTCCGAAGCGCCGCTCGCGCCGGTTTCGGCAAAGGCGGCAGCGACGGCCTGATCGACCAGGTGCGCCAGCTCGGCCTCAGGGGGCCAGTCGCCGGCCTCGACGAAAATATCGATGTCGACCGGCGTCTTGCCGCTGGATCCCGGATTTTCAGCCATGGGGCTTGGATCAGCTCTCGGCGCCGAGGCCCCTGGCGAACTTGCCGTCCCGGTCATAGGCCTTGACGATCTCGGCAACCAGCGGATGGCGCACGACATCGCCCTCGTTGAAGCGGACCGTGACTATGCCCGGCACGCCGTCGAGGATGCGCAGCGCCTCGACCAGGCCCGACTTGGTGTTGGGCGGCAGGTCGATCTGGGTCGGATCGCCGGTGACGATCATGCGCGAGTTCTCGCCGAGACGGGTGAGGAACATCTTCATCTGCATCGGCGTGGTGTTCTGCGCCTCGTCGAGGATCACCGCGGCATGCGCCAGCGTGCGGCCGCGCATGAAGGCTAAAGGCGCGATCTCGATAACCTCGGCGGCGATCGCCCGCTCGACCTTGTCGGCCGGCATCATGTCGTATAGCGCGTCGTAGAGGGGCCGCAGATAGGGGTCGACCTTCTCCTTCATGTCACCGGGCAGGAAGCCGAGCCGCTCGCCGGCCTCGACCGCCGGGCGCGACAGCACGATGCGCTCGACCATGCCGCGCTCGAGCAGCATCGCCGCATGGGCCACCGCCAGATAGGTCTTGCCGGTGCCGGCCGGGCCGATGCCGAAGACCATTTCGGAGCGCTCCAGCGCGCGCATATAGGCGTCCTGGTTGAGCGAGCGGGCATAGATCGTGCGCTTGCGCGTGGCGATCTGGGCGGCCGAAACCTTGCCCTTGCGCTCCATGGTGGGCAGCGTCAGCTGGTCGTCGGCGGCGATCGCCATGCGCACGGCGCCGTCGACGTCGGACTGGCCGATATCGACACCCTTCTGCAGAATGCCGTAGAGCGTGTCGAGCGCGCGGCGCGCCTGCTCGGCGGCCGAAGCTGTGCCCTTGATCGCAAGCTGGTTACCGCGCGAACGGATATCGACGCCGAGCTTCTGCTCGAGACGGGCCAGATTCTCGTCGAACTGGCCGTATAGGGCGCTGGCAAGCTTGTTGTTGTCGAAGGTCAGTACGATGTGCGCCATGTCGGAGGCCCCGGATGCCTGGTTCTGGGGCGGATTCTTCAGTTCAGCAGCGCTCAACCGTCTCTCCTCATCTGCCGAGGCTTGTGGCTATGCATGTCGTTGTCCCGAAACCGCGAGCACTTTTTGGGCGACATGCATCAGGCCAACTCGGCGAACAGGCTGTTGGGACCTGTCTTCGTGATTCGTACGTCGATAATGTCACCGATTCCGCCGGCCTTGTCGTCAACAATAACAGGCTGCAGCCAGGGCGAGCGGCCGACGATCTGACCGGCATGGCGGCCGGGCTTCTCGATCAGCGTGCTGACGGTGCGGCCGACCAGGCTGGCGATGAATGCCTTCTGCTGCTCGTTGACCAGCGCCTGCAGGCGCTGCAGCCGCTCGTCCTTCACGGCTTCCGACACATGGCCGTCCATCTCGGCGCCCGGCGTGCCGGGACGCGGCGAATATTTGAACGTGAAGGCCGAAGCGTAATTCACCTCGCGCACCAGTTCGAGCGTTGCCTCGAAATCCGCTTCCGTCTCGGCGGGGAAACCGACGATGAAGTCGCCGGCCATGGCGATATCGCCGCGCGCGGCGCGGATGCGATCGATGAGGGCCAGATAATCGCGTGCCGTATGCCTGCGGTTCATCGCCTTCAGTATCCGGTCGGAGCCAGACTGCACTGGTAAATGCAGATAGGGCATCAAGGCCGGCAGGTCACGGTGCGCGGCGATCAATTCATCATCCATGTCGCGCGGATGGCTGGTGGTGTAGCGCAGCCGCGCCAGGCCGGGAATTTTCGCCAGGCGGAAGAGCAGGCGGCCGAGGCCCCATTCCTCGCCGTTTTCGCCCTCGCCGTGCCAGGCGTTGACGTTCTGACCGAGCAGCGTCACCTCGCGCACGCCAGCCTCGGCGAGGCGCTCGGCCTCGGCGACGATCTGGGCCACCGGCCGCGAGACTTCGGAGCCGCGCGTATAGGGCACGACGCAGAAGGTGCAGAACTTGTCGCAGCCCTCCTGAACGGTAAGGAAAGCGGTGACGCCGCGCTTTGCCAGCTCGGCGCGCTTCGGCTGCGGCAGATGCTCGAATTTGTCCTCAATGGCGTAGTCGGTCTCGACGATCTTCTCGCCGCCGCGCACCCTCGCCAGCACGTCGGGCAGCCGGTGATAGGTCTGCGGGCCGATGACGAGATCGACGGCCGGCGCACGGCGTATGATTTCCGCCCCTTCGGCCTGCGCCACGCAGCCGGCGACGCCGATCAGCAGCTCACGGCCGGCCTCGGCGCGCTCGGCCTTCATGTCGCGGATGCGGCCAAGCTCCGAATAGACCTTTTCGGCTGCCTTCTCGCGGATGTGGCAGGTGTTGAGCAGCACCAGATCGGCGTCTTCGACGGCGTCGGTGGCGACATAGCCGTCGGCCGCCAGCGCATCGGTCATACGCTGGGAATCGTAGACATTCATCTGGCAGCCATAAGTCTTGACGAAGACCTTTTTCGCCGCCCGGGCATGCACCGGCTCGCGCTCGGGCGCGGTGCCGATGTCGTGACTTTCAATCGTGTTCAATTCCATCGGGCGGCTTCTAACGCCTTTCCGCGACAAAAAACAGCCAATTCCGGCAGGATACGGCGCCGCGCGTCGGTTTTTCAAGCTATGCGCTGACGACTGGGACGCGGCTCGGCGAGCGCAGCCTGCATCATCTCGCGCACTCTCGCTTCCATCAATCTTGCCGTTTCCTTGCGGTTAGAACCCTTGGAGAAGGGCACCGGATCACCGAAATGCACTTCGGCATCGAGCGAGCCCTCGGCAAGCAAACCCTTCAAATGCGGTATCAGGTCCTGGTCGCCGATCCAGGCGGCGATCGGCCGGTGACGGCGGCCCATCGGCACGCCATGCAGGCGCGTATAGGCGATCGCCACCGGCTGGATGAAGACCTGGTCCGCCGCCCCTTCCGAAATCGCCATCGAGGCGGCGCCGAACAAGGTGCTCTTGAACGGCAGCACCAGATTGCCATCGCCGGTCGACCCCTCGGCGAACAGCACCATGGCATCGCCCTTGGCCATGCGTCTGGCGATCTCGCTCGCCTGGTCGCCGGAGGTGCGTTTGCGCTCGCGCTCGATGAAGACGGTGCGCTGCAGCTTGGACAGCATGCCGATCATCGGCCAGCCTTCCATGTCGGCCCTGGCGATGAACTTCACATCGACAAAGGAGCCGAGCACCATGATGTCGGTCCAGGAGATGTGGTTGGCAGCGATGAGCAAGGGGCGCTCTTTCGAGAGCGCGCCTTTGACGTGCACGCGCATGCCCAGCGCCTTGAGGATCATGCTGTGCCAGATTTTGAGGACGACCGTCTCCGGCCAAAGCCTCGTCTTCATCGACAGGAGCTGCAGCGGCGCCAGCACCAGCGTGCCGGCGGCGACGAGGCCGAACGCCAGGAAAATCCGCAATTTCTTGATCATTCGCTCCGGCCCTATCCCACGGTCTGGCTAGCGAAGATCGCGGCGCATGACAAGCGCGCCGGTCGGGCCGTGCTCGGTCGACCGGTAGTAGTTCGGACGCTGGCCGACCTGACGGAAGCCGAGCCGGCGATAGAGCGCGATGGCCGGCGTATTGGTCTCGTCGACCTCGAGGAACAGCGCCTCGGCGCGCTGCGCATGCAATTCGCGCAGCACCGCATCGATCAATTGCCAGCCAAGCCCCTGGCGCCGATGGGCGCGAGCCACCGCGACCGTAAGGATCTCGCCCTCGCCTGCCGCGAGCCGCGCCAGCACGAAACCGACCGGCGGCTTCGCACCCTGCCCGGTCTCGCGCGCGGCGTAACCGAACACGGTGTCCTGTTCGAGCAGTGCCGCGAACTCGCCATCGGTCCAGGGGCGAACGAAATCCTCGCGATGCAGCACCGCAACGGCGGCGCTGTCGGCCACCGTCAGCGGCTCCAGCGCATAATCCCTGCGGCGCGGCTGAAAGAAAGGTATGCGCATCAGGATTTTTTTCCCTTTGGTGCATGATCTTCTCCAGAACCCGGCTTCCCGGATTCATGGCTCCGCCTTGGCAGAATGAAACCGGCCTGCGGCTTGGCGTCGGCGCCGCGCAGATAGAGCGGCTTCGGCTTTGCGCCTGGCCCTTTCGCGGCGGCCAGTCGGGCATAGGTCGCTATGTCGGCTGTGGCAACGGCCGGCCCGGTGTCGAAACCATGTCCGCTCGCCGCGATCAGCGGCGCGGCGGTGCCGGTGAGGACCGCTTTCGCATCGACTGCCATTCCGGTCGCTTGGGAAAGCGTGGCCACCATTGGTCCGTAAGTCAGAACTAACGCTTCATCGAAAAGTGCCGCATGGAGTTCCTCGCGGCCGGCGTCGAGCGCCGCCAGCACGGCGCGGCCGGGAAAGGCATTCGCGGCCTCCGCCGCCAACGCTTCCAGCGTCGTCACGCCGATGGCCGGGATCTTCAGCGCCAGGGCCAAGCCGCGCGCGGTCGAGACGCCGACGCGCAGGCCAGTGAAAGAACCGGGGCCGATCGAGACGGCTACAGCGTCCAAGCCTTGGTAGCCGATCCCGCTGGCCTTCAATGCCGCCTCGATGACGGCCATCAGATGCTCGGCATGCCCTTTGCCGAGGTCGAGCACCTGGCGGCCAAGCTCGATGCCAGCGTCAGCGTCGTGTACGCAGGCGGCGCAGAGATTGGCGGCGCAGTCGATGGCGAGCAGCTTCATAGGGCCGGTTAACCAACTGGATCAAAACACATTCCCTGTGCCCGGCATGGCCCGCCGCCGCAAGGGCCACGCCGCATAAATGTCATGCGGCTTGGCTTTAGCGCGACATCAGGAAGCTGGCCTTGACAGCGATCAGCCCGCAGCCGCGATGCGCAGCACGTGGTTGTCCCAGACATAATCGGGTTCGGCGCGCGTCCCGCCCGGACCGCCGACGATCTCGCCAGCGCCGGTCGTTGCCATGAAGTCGGCGCCGTCCGGCGCGAGACCGCAAACTTCGACCAGCGACTTCGTCGCGATAACGCGTCCGCTGGCGGCATCGATGACGGCCAGCGAATTACCCTCCGGCGAGGTCACGGCGACGGTGCCGGCATCGGGATTGGCGGCAACCGAGCCGATATAGTTGCGGAAGCCCGACAGCACGTCCTGCGGCATCTCCAAAAGCTCGAGCTGCTTGCCGCGCGCGGCGCGGCCGACCAGCGCCGGCCGGTCGATCGCCGGCCCGCGATACTGGCAGCCGAACCAGACGGTGCCCGTCCGGTCGCGGTCCATGTGACGGATCGACAGCTGATGCAGCGCCGGCGGCAATTCGTGCTTTTCGATCAGGTCGCCAGTGATGCGGTCGACCAGCGCGTAGGACGGCTTCATCGTTGCGATGTTGAGCTCGGCGCGGCCGAAATCCGGATGCGTTTCGATGCCGCCATTGGCGATGGCGAGCGTCCTGCCGTCGCCGAGCAGCAGCAGTTCGTGCGGACCCATGCCGTAGGTCGGGAACTCGCCGACGCGGCTGAACTTCGCCCGCGCGTCATAGACGCCGACGACGCCGGCGGCGTTGTCGAAATCATTTTCCGTTGCATAGAGCAGCGCGCCGTCGGGCGAGAACACGCCGTGACCGAAGAAGTGCCGGCCGGCAATGCTGGCGATGATCAAAGGCTTCTCGCGGCCGGTGTGGTCGAAGGCCATCGCGAAGGTGCCGGGCTGGCGGGCGAAGACGACCGAGCGTTTCGACACTGGATCGAACGCGACGTCGTGGCCACGGTCGGGCAGATCGAGCGTGTGCAGGATCTTGCCGGCCTCGGAGAGCACGGCGGCGCCGAAGCCGCCGTCGCGCCTGACGAAGGCCGTGGCGAAGACGGCGTCCGTTGCAAGCGTCTCCGCCCAGGCGCGCGGCGCCATCGCCGCGGCGAAGCCGGCGCCGGCGGCACGCAGAAAGTCGCGGCGATCGATGAGCGGCGTCGTCACGGCGTCAATCACCATCCAGCGACGAAAAGCCGGCGGTGAGGCCAAACTCGGCGGTCATCCTGGTGCCGATCAGGGTCGAGAGGCTGGAGGTGATCAGCGCGAGATGCTCGAGCTTGTCGCGTAGCACCGGATCGGCGAGCGTCTTGTCGATCGGGCCGCTAACAGACTTCGCCGTCGCCACGCCGTTGGTCAGCTGGATGTGGATGGATTCGGCCATCCACCGCGCATCGGCGGGCAGCGCATCGCCAAGCTTCGAGGCCTGGAACAGCTTGTCGATGCCGGACAGATTTCCGGCCAGCGAATTCAGCGTGTTCTGCGAGCGCCAGTAGATCGCCTGCTTCGGCTTGTCAGCATCGGGCTTCGCGCCAAGAAAACCCTTGAGCCGCACGTCGCGGATCATTTCCAGCTCATTGATAAAAACGCCGACCAGTTCCGTCACTGCTTCGGTGCCATCACGATAGAGCGGGTTCTTCGGCCCCGGATTGGCCCAGAGCGAGGCAAAACCATCGGGCTTGCTCCACGCTTCGCGGACCTCGCCGGCGATCGCTTGGATGTTGCTGGCCACCGCCGCGCCGTAGGCGCAGCGATAGGGATCGTCCTTACTGGCAAGCGTTTCGGCGCCATCGCCGAACAGCACATATTCCAACGCACCGAGGCCCTGCATGGCCACGCTCTTTCCCGCGAGTTGCGCCGGATCGGCGGCGGATGGATCCTTGGCAACGAGGGTCGACTGCACCTGCCTCAATCCGATGCTCTTGCGGTCCGGCCAGTAGAGCATGCGCTCCAGCCGGTTGTTCTCCTTGACCGGCCCGAAGGCGATGATCTCGGCCACCGACCAGGCTTCGACGGTGGCGGCAAACTCGGTACGCGCCGCGTCGAGATTTTGCTGGGACGGCGCATTGCAGAGCTGGCGCATCGCCTGGGTCAGGGTCCCGGCATGGTCGTCGAGGCTGGCGTAGGCCGGTCGGACAAAGCCGTCGATCGCGCGTCCGATAACATCGGAAGCTTTGACCGCGGCCTGGGTCGGCAAGGCCGCGGCCAGCAAGAAAGGAAGGGCAAGCGCGGCGGCACGTCGGTTAAACATCAGAGCGACTCCAGGAATTTGATCAGCGCATCGCGGTCGGAGGCAGCTGCGCCGGCAAAGCGGTCGCGCGCCTTCTGGCCCTCGCCGCCGTGCCACAAGATCGCCTCTTCGAGCGTCCGCGCGCGGCCATCATGCAGATAGAAGCTGTTGCCGTTGACCGTGGCGGTCAGGCCAATGCCCCAGAGCGGCGGCGTGCGCCATTCGCTGCCGCTCGCTTCCCCCACGCGCTGCCCGTCGGCCAGACCCTCGCCCATGTCGTGCAGCAGGAAATCGGAATATGGCCAGATCAATTGGAAGGCTTGCGCCTTGTTGGGCGTGCCGCGCATGGTGACGAATTTCGGCGTGTGGCAGGAAATGCAGCCCATCTCATAGAATTGCTTCTTGCCGGAAAGAACCTCCGGCTTGTCGACGTCGCGCCGCGCCGGCACAGCGAGGTTCTGCGAATAGAAGGTGACGAGGTCCATGACCGGGGGCGGCGCTTCGGCCGCGCCCAGGCGCTCTTGGACGCCATTCGGCAGGGTAAGGCAAGCCTTCTCAGCCTCGGTGCAATCGCCCCAATGCTTCGGCACTTCGGGCGTCGAGATGCCGATATCGCCGGCAAAGGCATCGGCGGCCTGCTGCCGGATCGATGCGGCCTGCGCTTTCCAGCCGAAGCGGCCCAAAGTTATCGCGCCGCTCAACTCCTCGCGAACTATGTTCGGCCGGCCGGAGATGCCGTCGCTGTCGCGGTCATGCGGATCGGCAAGGGCGAGGATGTCGGCCGGGGCGATCTCCTCGATCAGTCCCAGCCCGATCATTGGCGGCGTCAGGCGCGGCGACAACGTCGTGCGCGGATCGAGCGGGCCATAGCGCAGATTCTCGACCGAGTAGCGGGGCTTGCGCAGCAAAACGACGGCACCGTCGCCCAGCGTGACCTTCTCTTCCGAATAGTCGATGCGCATGCGGCCTTCACCCTTGAGGCCGGGAACGGCCAGATCCTGCAATTGCGAGCCATAGACAGGATCGGGGAAATTCGGCAGCTTATGGTTGGCAAGTTCGGCTCTCTCCTCGGCATTGCTTGCATCGCGCGCCAGCCGCAAGAACATCGAGGTCAAGCCTGTGCCGCTTTCCGGCGGTCGGCCGCGACCATCCTTCAGATGGCAGTTCTGGCAGGCGCGTTCATTGAACAGCGGCCCGAGCCCGTCGGACGCTTGGGTCGATGACGGCGACGACACCCAGTTCTTGCGAAAAAGCGCATTGCCGAGCTTGAAGGTCGCTTCCTCGTCGAAGGTGATGTTGGCGGAAGGCTGCGAGAAGGCGTCGCGGTTGACGCCCTTCCTCGACGTGCCGGCGCCGCCCTGCATCAGCTCGAACGGTTCGGGCTTTGTAAAGTCGGTCGTAGGCTTGGTGACCGCCAGCACCCGCGCCTGATCCCCCGGCGTCAGATCTGTGCGGCTCGTCGGCAGACCCGCCGGCTCGCCCGCCATGGCGGGAGCAGAAAGCGTGATTGCCAGCAGGAGCGTGGCACCGCGCCAGATCCGGTATCGCGGGTTCCTCGGGAGCAGCAGGCCGGCTATCTCGGCCCGCCGCGAGCGGCGCGAAAAATCTATCGGGCGCCGCATTCCCGCATGTCCTTACTCCGCCTCGTTGGCCGAGTCGGCGTTGAGCTGGCCGTACTTTTCCTCGCCGATCGAGGCGAGCAGGTCGAGCTGACTCTCCAGGAAGTCGATGTGGCCTTCCTCGTCCGTCAGCAGATCCTCGAACAGTTTCATCGACACGTAGTCGCCCGCATCCTGGCAAATCTCGCGCGAGCGCTTGTAGGAGGTGCGCGCGTCATATTCGCCGGCGAGATCGGATTCGAGCACTTCCTTCACATTCTGGCCGATACGCAACGGCGCGACCGACTGCAGGTTCGGATGGCCTTCGAGGAAGATGATGCGGGCAACCAGCCGGTCGGCGTGATGCATTTCTTCGATCGATTCCGCCCGCTCCTTCTTCGCCAGCTTGGTGTAGCCCCAGTCTTCGAGCAGACGATAATGGACCCAGTACTGATTGACGGCACCAAGCTCCAGAAACAGGGCTTCGTTAAGCCGCTCGATGACCTGCGGTTCGCCTTTCATGGGTTCTGCTCCCGAATTGGCCGCGCAGTCCTCTGACGCGGTCCAGGTGTGAAACGATATCCGCGCCGCTCCCCTCTGAACGGGCGTGGTAGTTCTCGGTGACCCGAATGATCGTTTCCACCACATTTGGAAAGCAGCCGCAACAGCGGCCGCGCTTGCGCATGGCATGATAGACCTTGGCCGGCACGATAAGCTGCCAGGGATCTTCATCGAGCAGACCGATGATCGTCTGCTCGATCTCCTTCTCGGTGATGATGTTGCAATGGCAGATCAGCATTCACTTGCTCTGGCTAGCGGCGCTGTTCCGGCGCCGTTTGGCTTGTTTCTCAATTGAGCATGATCTTGTCCAAAAACCGGCTTCCACTTTTTGGGATCATGCTCGGGTGCTACTTGAACACCTTGTCCGGAGCATCAAGGCTGTCGGAGCCCTCGAAGGCGATGGCATTGAGCTTGAGCGAGCCGACCGCGCGTTCGATCGACTTGGTCTGGTCGATCAGCGCGTCGATCGCCGCCTGCACAGTGGCGTTGCCTTCCGCATTGCCTTCGGCGATCTGCTGGTCATAGGCCTCGCCGGCCAGCGCCCGCGCCTTGATCGCTTCCATCTTGGCGACCGAAGTATCGAGCTTGTCCGACAGTTCCTTGTCGATCGCCGGATCGGCCACCTTCACCATGTCCGACACCGACGGGCCGGAAACCACGGTGCCGTCGAGACGCGTATAGTTGGCGTGATAGGCGGCGCGAATGCCGATCGCATCATAGAGATGCGAGTTGTAGGTGTTGTCGGAGAAGCAGTCCTGCTCCTCCTCCGGGTCGTGCAGCAAAAGGCCGAGCTTCATGCGCTCGCCGGCCAGTTCGCCATAGGAGAGCGATCCCATGCCGGTGAGGATGGTGGAGATGCCGGCATTCGGCTCGCCATCGACGAGGGTCTTGCGCGCGGCGCCGTCTTCTTTCCAGTTGTTGACCATCTCCTGCAGGTCGGAGACCAGAAGGTCGCTTGCCGACTTCAGATATTCCGCGCGGCGGTCGCAATTGCCGCCAGTGCAGTTCTTGAGATCGTAGTCGGTGTACGGGCGCTCGCCGGCGCCTGGACCGGTCCCGTGCAGGTCCTGGCCCCAAAGCAGGAATTCGATGGCGTGATAGCCGGTCGCGACATTGGCCTCGACGCCGCCGGCTTCCTGCAGCGTGCCCGAGAGGAATTCCGGCGTCAGCTTCGAGGCGTCGACCTTCTTGCCGTTGATCTCGATCTCCTTGTTCGCAATGACGTTCGCCGTATAGAGCGAGTTCTCGTCCGACTCGGTGCCGTAGCTCTTGGCGACATAGTCGATCAGGCCTTCGTCCAGCGGCCAGGAATTCACCTTGCCTTCCCAGTCGTCCACGATCTTGTTGCCGAAGCGGTAGACCTCGGTCTGCTGGTAAGGCACGCGCGCCGCCTTCCAGGCGTCGCGTGCAGCGTTGAGCGTCTCTGCCGAGGGCTTGGCGAGAAGCGCGTCGACGGCCTTGTCGAGCGCCTCAGCCGTGATCAGCGAATCCTCGTATTTGGCGAGCGCGATGTCGGCATAGGTCTTGATCACCGCCTTCGCATCGGTTTCGGCCTTCGCCGGCAGCACGAACACGGCCGCCGTCAGCGCCGCGGTGGCGCCGATCGCGGCAAGCCTGCTGCCCCAACGCAGCGCAATAGTTCGCGGCGTGATTATCGCTTTCATCAATCCCATCTCCTCAGAAATTCAATGACATAGGCATGCGGCCGCCGGCGCGCGGCGCCAGCGCAAGCACGAATGACCGGAAAGGCAAAGTTGCCGCGCAATGGCGCGGCCAATCAGCAAAAGACACCGAAATGCCTCCAATCGAAAGGGTTCAAGGCCCAGACATCAAAGGAATGCGCCGAGAGCGCGGCCCTCCATAAAGCGGCGGAGCGGCTGGAAGTCAACTGGCGGTACAGAGAAAATTCAATTGAAACAACAGTTTAGAATTATTCTAAACTGGAATTATCAACTTTAAGCCGGCGAATGCGGCGGACATCCGGATTGACAGGCGGCCATCCTGGGTGCGACCCGGACCACGGCTCTTGCGGCGGCGGCAGACAATCGCCACTTGGCGGAAGATCCTAGATTTGAGGCAAAAAGGGCTGCGATGAAGAACGGGGTGGTCATTGTCGGTGCGGGTCATGCCGGCGTGCAGGCGGCCGCTAGCCTGCGTGAGGAAGGCTATGACGGGCCGGTCATCCTGATCGGCGACGAGAACGAGCTGCCCTATCACAAGCCGCCGCTGTCCAAGACCTTCATCAAGGATGCCGAAGCCAAGCCGCAGCCTTTGCGCGGCGAGGCCTTCTATTCCGGCAATGCCATCGACTACCGGCCGGGCGTTTGGATCGACAGGATCGATGGCGAGCGCAGGCTGGACGTTTCCGGCGGCGGCACAATTGCCTTCGACCGGCTGGTGCTGGCCACCGGCTCGCGGCCGCGGCTCCTCAAGCTCGATGGCGCGGAGCTCGCCGGCGTGATGTCGCTGCGCTCGCTGGCCGATGCGCGGCTGATCCGCGAGTTGAGCGCGCAGAGCGAGGAGGTCGTCATCCTCGGCGGCGGCTTCATCGGCCTCGAAATCGCAGCGACGCTGAGGGCCGCCGGCCGCAGGGTCACCGTCGTCGAGGCGCTCGACAGGCTTCTCGGCCGCGCCGTGGCGCCGGCAATCGCGGCGCATGTGCGCCAGCGCCTGGAGGCGATGGGCGTGCGCCTGCTCACCGGCACCACGGTTGCCCGTCTGGAAGGCGAAGGCGGCCGCGTTTCGGCCGCGATCACGTCAAGCGGCGAGCGCCTGCCGGCGCAACTGGTGATTATCGGCATCGGCGTGGTGCCCAATGTCGAGCTGGCCGAAGCCGCCGGCATCGCGATCGCCAACGGCATCCGCGTCGACCAGCATATGCAGAGCTCGATCCCGGAAATCCTCGCCGTCGGCGATGCCGCCTCCTACCGGCACTGGTTCACCGGCGGCGACGTGCGGCTGGAATCGGTGCAGAACGCCACCGACCAGGCGCGGCTTGCCGCGCGCACCATCGTCGGCCATGCCGAATCCTTCGCGGCCGTGCCTTGGTTCTGGTCGGATATCGGCGACATGAAGCTGCAGATGGTCGGCCTGACGCAAGGCGGCGACAGCCATGTCGTGCTGGGCGAGCCGGCCGAGAACAAGTTCTCGATCTACCATTATGCCGGCAACAGACTGCTCGGCATCGAATCCGTCAACCGCCCGGCCGACCACATGCTCGGCCGCAAGATGCTCGGCGCCGGCTTCTCGCCCGCGCCTCACACCGTGGCAGCCGGGCCGGATGCGCTGAAGGCGGCGCTTGCGGCCTTCAGCCAGGACGAGCCGGCAAGGGCCGCAGGCTGACGCGCTTACCCTCCCCCTTGTGGGGAGGTAGGGTTGGCTCAAGCCGCCCGCGCCTCGCGGATCGAGGTCTCGAGGATATCCAGCGCCTCGGTCATGACGCCGTCCTGGATGGTGATTGGCGACAGGAAGCGGATGACGTTGCTATAGACGCCGCAGGTGAGCAGGATGAGGCCCTTGTCGAGCGCCTTCAGCCGCACCGCATTGGCTAATTCCGCCGAGGGCAGGCCCTTGTTCACATCATTGAACTCGACGGCGTTCATGAAGCCCGGGCCGCGGATGTCGACGATCTCCGGCACGTCCTCGCGGATCGACGCCAGCCGCTGCTTCAGCCTGGCGCCGAGCGCGTTGGCGCGCTCGCACAGCTTTTCTTCCTCGATGACGTCGAGCACGGCATGCGCCGCGGCGACGCCGATCGGACTGCCGCCATAGGTGCCGCCGAGCCCGCCCGGTCCAGGCGCGTCCATGATCTCGGCGCGGCCGGTGACGGCCGACAGCGGGAACCCGCCGGCGAGGCTCTTGGCCATGGTGGTGAGATCCGGCGCCACGTCATGGTGCTCCATTGCGAACATCTTGCCGGTGCGGGCAAAGCCGGTCTGCACCTCGTCGGCGACAAGAAGGATGCCGTGCTGGTCGCAGGTCTTGCGCAGTGCCGTCATGAAATCGCGCGGCGCCTCGTAGAAGCCGCCCTCGCCCTGCACCGGCTCGACGATGATGGCCGCGACCCTGGCCGGATCGACATCGGCCTTGAACAGCTTGTCGAGCGCTGCAAGCGAATCCGCGACCGACACGCCGTGCAGCGCGACCGGGAACGGCGCATGGAAGACATCGGCCGGCATGGCGCCGAAGCCAACCTTGTAAGGCACGACCTTGCCGGTCAGCGCCATGCCCATGAAGGTGCGGCCGTGGAAGCCGCCGGAAAAGGCGATGACCGCCTGGCGACCGGTGGCGTTGCGCGCGATCTTGATGGCGTTCTCGACGGCCTCGGCGCCGGTGGTGACGAAGACGGTCTTCTTGTCGAACTTGCCGGGCAGCATGCCGTTCAGCCGCTCGGCGAGGCGCACATAGCTCTCGTAAGGAACGACCTGATGGCAGGTGTGGGTGAAGCGGTCGAGCTGCGCCTTGACCGCTTCGATCACTTTCGGATGGCGGTGACCCGTGTTGACCACCGCAATGCCCGACGAGAAGTCGATGTATCGGCGGCCCTCGACGTCCCAGATTTCCGAATTCTCGGCACGATCGGCGTAGATCTGCGTGGTCATGCCGACGCCGCGCGAGATCGACTGGTTCTTGCGTTCGGAAATGGCTGAATTCTTCATCTCACACCTCATCGGGCCGGCGCCCGCTCCGTTTTGATGCCGTCAAAGCCTCTTCTGACCTTATTTCAGGTTTTCCTCAAGTCGGCACATTGGACCAGTCGATTGGGCCTGCCGAAAGGCCGAAATCGATCTCGACCAGCCAGTCGATCGTCAGGCAGAAACAGTTTCCTTTTCCGGCCGATGGATTATCCTCGCTGCAGCCGCGACGCGCCGCTGCCGGGAACGGCTCCCGCGGGCCGAGGGAACCATGAGCAGGAACGCGACATCGTCCGCTTTGCCGTCCTTGCCGCTCCGCCCTGCATGTCGTCCAAACACATTGCTGCTGCTGACCTGTGTCTTCGCGGCGCTGCTGGTTTCAGGTTGCCAGAAGCAGCAGGCAGCCGACGAAAAGCTGCCGGTGATGGTGACCACACAGACGGTCGCGCTTGCCGACTACGCGCCGCGGACCTCGCTGACCGGGGTGATCGCGGCCCGCACCCTCAACAATCTGTCGTTCCGCGTCGGCGGGCGCGTCGCCGAGCGGCTGGTCGATGTCGGCCAGCATGTCGACCAAGGGGCGGTGCTTGCCCGCATCGACCCGCAGGAACAGGAATCGGACCTGCGCTCGGCTGAGGCCGACCTCGACGCCGCGCAGGCGCAGCTCACCCAGGCCGCAGCCACTTACCAGCGGCAAAAGACGCTGCTCTCCGAGGGTTTTACCACCAGACGCGAATTCGACACCGCCAACCAGACGCTGAAAGTGGCGCAAGGCAGCGTCGATGCGGCGCAAAGCGCCTTGGCCAACGCCAAGGAAAATCTTTCCTTCACCGAGCTGAAGGCAGGAGCCGGCGGCGTGATCACGGCGCGCCAGGTCGAAGCCGGGCAGGTGGTGCAGGCGGCGCAGACCGTGTTCACCATCGCCGAGGACGGCGACCGCGACGCGGTCTTCAACGTGCATGAAACGCTGGTTGCCCAGACGCCCCCCTCCCCGGCGGTGACGATCACGCTGCTTTCCGACCCTCAGGTCAGGGCTGTCGGCAAAGTGCGCGAGATCTCGCCAGCGGTCGATACCCGGTCGGGATCGATCCGGGTCAAGGTCGGCATTCCTGATACGCCTGCCGGCATGCCGCTGGGTGCGGCCGTGATCGGCACGGTCAGCGCCAAGTCCGTCAAAGCCATCCTGCTGCCCTGGCAGGCGCTGACGTCCACCGCCGGCAAGCCCGCGGTGTGGATCGTCGACCCGTCAAGCAAGGCGGTGACGGCGGCGCCGGTCGAGGTGCTCGCCTTCGATTCCGGCGTGGTCGTCGTCGACAAGGGTCTGCAGGAAGGCCAGAGCGTCGTGACGGCCGCCGGGCAGTTGCTCAGTCCCGGCCAGACGATCGAAGTGGCGGGGTCCGACCAATGAACCGGTCGCCGCACATTGCCTCGCTGGTTCTTCTTGCTGCGCTTGCCGCCTGCTCGCGTTCGGAAGAGAAGGCGCCTGAGGTCATCCGGCCGGTCCTGTCGATGGTGGTCGAACCGAAGACCGTCGAGACCTTCGGCTTTGCCGGCTCGATCGAGCCGCAATACAGCGCCGACCTCGCCTTCCGCCTGCTCGGCCGCGTCGTCTCGCGCGACGTCAAGGTCGGCGACATCGTCAGCAAGGGCATGACGATCGCGGCGCTCGATCCGACGGCGCTGGAGTTCGCCGTCCAGGCATCGAAAGCCGATCTGTCGAACGCGCAGGCGCAATTCGCCAATGCCGCGGCCAGCGAGGAGCGGCAGCGCCAACTGCTTGCCTCCGCCAATACTTCGCAGGCTACGTTCGATGCCGCCAAACAAGCGCGCCAGGCGGCGGAAGCCGGCGTCGAGCGCGCCAATGCCGCTCTGGCCAAGTCGCAGGAGCAGCTCGGTTATGCCCGGCTGTTCTCCGATTTCGACGGCGTCGTCACAGCGATCGGCGCCGAAGTCGGCCAGACGGTTTCGCCGGGACAGACCGTCGTCACCGTAGCCCGCACCGATCCGCGCGAGGCAGTGGTCGACATTCCCGACCAATTGACCGGCGATCTCACCATCGGCGCGCCGTTCGAGATCATTCTGCAATCGCTGCCGACCATCAAAACCCACGCCAAGCTGCGCGAAGTCGCGCCGCAATCGGAGGGCTCGACCCGCACCCGCCGCGTGCGGCTGACCCTGGTCAATCCGCCGTCAGCGTTCCGGCTGGGCTCGACGATCACGGCGACGCGCATGACCAAGTTGGCGCCGACCATCGAACTGCCGATATCGGCGCTGCTGGAAAAGAATGGCTCGGAAATGGTGTGGGTCGTCGATCCGCAGTCCTCAAGCGTGAGCGCGCGCGAGATCAAGATCGCGTCGAAAAAGGGCGGCAGCTTCACCGTGGCCGAAGGCCTCGAGGCAGGCATGCGCGTCGTCACCGCGGGCGTCCACAGCTTGAGCGAAGGCGAGAAAGTCAAGGTGCCGGAGGGCGGGGTCTGATGCAGGGCTTCAATCTTTCCGATTGGGCGCTCAGCCACCGCTCCATGGTGTGGTATTTCATGCTGGTCTTCGTCGTGGCCGGCATTTTCTCCTATCTCAATCTCGGCCGCGAGGAAGATCCCGCCTTCACCATCAAGACCATGATCATCCAGGCCAACTGGCCGGGCGCCTCGGTCAAGGAGACGGTGCAGCAGGTGACCGACCGCATCGAGAAAAAGCTCGAGGAGCTCGACAGCCTCGACTTCACCAGATCCGTCACCACGGCCGGCCAGACCGTCATCTTCGTCAACCTGAAGGACACCACCAAGGCGCGCGATGTCGTGCCGAACTGGCTTCAGGTGCGCAATATGGTCAACGACATCAAGGCGCAGTTGCCGCAAGGCGTGCAGGGACCGTTCTTCAACGACCGCTTCGGCGATGTCTACGGCAACATCTACGCCTTCACCGCCGACGGGCTGACGCCGCGCCAATTGCGCGACTACGTCGAGGATGTGCGGACAAAGATCCTGACCGTGCCGAATGCCGGCAAGGTTGACCTGGTCGGGGCGCAAGACGAGGCGATCTATCTGGAATTCTCCAGCCGCCAGATCGCCGCGCTTGGCCTCAACCAGCAGCAGATTGTCGCCAGCCTGCAGGCGCAGAACGCCATCACGCCGTCCGGCGTCGTGCAGTCCGGTCCGGAGCGCATCAGCGTGCGCGTCGGAGGCCAGTTCACTTCCGAGGAGAGCCTGCGGGCCATCAACCTGCGCGTCAACGACCGCTTCTTCCGGCTGAGCGACGTGGCGACGATCAGGCGCGGCTACGTCGACCCGCCGACGGCCTTGTTCCGCTTCAACGGCCAGGATGCGATCGGGCTTGCCATCGGCATGAAGCCGAACGCCAATCTGCTCAAATTCGGCGAAGCGCTGCACGAGGAGATGCAGAAGGTGCTGGCCGACCTGCCGGTCGGCGTCGGGGTGCATCTGGTCGCCGACCAGCCGGTCATCGTCGAGGAGGCGGTCTCGGGCTTCACGCGGGCGCTGTTCGAGGCCGTCGCCATCGTGCTGGCCGTCTCCTTCATCAGCCTCGGCCTGCGCGCCGGCTTCGTGGTCGCACTGTCAATTCCGCTGGTGCTGGCCATCACCTTCACGGTCATGGCGTATCTCGGGATATCGCTGCAGCGCATCTCGCTCGGTGCGCTGATCATTGCGCTCGGCCTTTTGGTCGACGACGCCATGATCGCCGTCGAGATGATGGTGGCGCGGCTGGAGGTCGGCGACAACCTGCGCAAGGCGGCGACCTATGTCTACACCTCGACCGCCTTCCCGATGCTGACCGGCACGCTGGTGACAGTCGCCGGCTTCATCCCGATCGGGCTCAACTCGAGCGCCGCAGGCGAGTACACCTTCACGCTGTTCGTCGTCATCGCGGTGTCGCTGCTGGTGTCATGGATCGTGGCGGTGCTGTTCGCGCCGCTGCTCGGGGTCACCATCCTGCCGGCGACGATGAAGGAAAAACATCACGACCAGCCCGGCCGGTTCACGTCACTGTTCCGGCGCGTGCTTGTCTTCTCGGTTCGCCGCCATTGGCTGACGATCATCGTGACGATGCTTGTGTTCGCGGCCTCGGTCGCCGGCTTCGGTCTCGTCCAGCAGCAGTTCTTCCCGCCATCGGACCGGCCGGAGCTGATCGTCGACTGGAACCTGCCGCAGAACTCCTCGATCACCGAGACGCGCGACCAGATGGAGCGCTTCGAGCAGCGGGCGCTGGTCGGCAACCCCGACATCGACCATTTCAGTTCGTACATTGGCCAGGGCGCGGTGCGCTTCGTGCTTGCCTATGACGTACAGCCGGCCAATCCCTATTTCGGCCAGACCGTCATCGTCACCAGGAGCATCGAAGCGCGCAACCGGGTGAAGCCGGCGCTGGAAAAGCTGCTGCGCCAGGAGTTCGTCGGCACCGACGCGTTCGTCAAGCCGCTCGAGCTCGGGCCGCCGGTCGGCAGGCCGGTGCAGTACCGCGTCGGCGGTCCCGACATCCAAACGGTGCGCGAGCTGGCGCAACAGTTTGCCGGCGTGATCTCCGCCAATCCGAGGCTCGCCGCGCCGACCTTCGACTGGAACGAACCGCAGCGCGTGCTGAGGGTCGACGTGCTGCAGGACAAGGCGCGTCAGCTCGGCATCACCTCGTCCGATATCGCCAGCGCGCTGAACAGCACGGTGGGCGGCTCGACGATCACCCAAGTGCGCGACGCCACCTACCTGATCAATGTCGTGGCGCGCTCGCGCGAGGCGGACCGCAGCTCGATCTCGACACTGCAGAACATGCAATTGCCGACCGGCACGGGCGAGTCGATCCCCTTGGCTGCCATCGCCAATTTCCGCTACGACCTCGAGCAGCCGACGGTGTGGCGGCGCAACCGCACGCCGACGATCACCGTGCGCGCCGGCCTGGTGGGCGACGTGCTGCCTGCGACCGTGGTCAACGAGCTTAAGCCTTCGGTCGATGCCTTCATCGCCAAGCTGCCGCCCGGCTATTCGGTCGAGACGGCGGGCTCTGTCGAGGAAAGCGCCAAGAGCCAAGGACCGATCGCGGCCGTGGTGCCCTTGATGCTGTTCATCATGGCGACCATCCTGATGGTGCAGTTGCAAAGCTTCCAGCGCCTGTTCCTGGTGGTGGCGGTGGCGCCGCTCGGGCTGATCGGCGTCGTGGCCGCCCTGGTGCCCAGCGGCGCGCCGCTCGGCTTCGTCGCCATTCTCGGCGTGCTGGCGCTGATCGGCATCCTGATCCGCAACTCGGTCATCCTAATCGTGCAGATCGAGGATCTCGTCGCCGAGGGCAAGGACCGCTGGACAGCCGTGATCGAGGCGACCGAGCACCGGATGCGGCCGATCGCGCTGACGGCGGCGGCGGCCAGCCTGGCCCTCATCCCGATCGCGCGCGAGGTGTTCTGGGGACCGATGGCCTACGCGATGATGGGCGGCATCATCGCCGGCACGGCGATCACGCTGCTCTTCCTGCCGGCGCTTTATGTGACGTGGTTCCGGATCAAGGAGCCGCCGAGGCGGGTGCGGGATGGCGCCAAAGCAGACGTGATCGTTGCTGCGGAGAGTTAAAAGCCAGGTCGCACCCCGTCGCGAACCTGCGAGAGAAAACTACACCCTCACAAACCCCTCGCTCGCTCGAAGCAGGTTGCGCGTATAATCCTCGCTCACGCGGTGGCCGATCAGCTGGCTTGCGGTCAGCGTCTCCACCGCTTCGCCGTTCTGCATCACCATCAGCCGTTCGCACATATGGGTGATGATGGCGAGGTCGTGACTGACCATCAGAAAGGTGAGCTTGCGCCGCCGCCGCACCTCTTCGAGCAGGTTCAGCACCTCGGCCTGGACAGAAGCATCGAGCGCCGAGGTCGGCTCGTCGAGCAAAAGGATCGAAGGTTCGAGGATCAGCGCGCGGGCGATCGCCACGCGCTGGCGCTGGCCGCCGGAGAGCTGGTGCGCATAGCGGAAGCGGAAACCCTTGCCGAGGCCGACTTCGTCCAGCGCGCGCTCGATGCGCTTCTCGCCATCCTGGATTGCGTGAATGGCGAGCGGTTCCTGCAGCAGCCGGTCGACGGTCTGGCGCGGATGCAGCGACCCATACGGATCTTGGAAGACCATCTGCACGTCGCGGTAAAAGGCCTTGTCGCGGGTCTTGCCAAGCGTCTTGCCGTTGACAGCGATGGTGCCGGCAGCGACAGGCGCAAGGCCGGTGATTGCCTTGAGCAGGGTCGACTTGCCGGAGCCGCTTTCGCCAACCAGGCCGTAGGACTCGCCTTCCCTGACTTCGAGTTTAACGCCCTTCAGCGCGCGGAAGCGGTCGAAAACCACCTCCAGCCCTTCGATGGTGATGGCGGCCGTCATGCCGCCCACTCCGGCTTGCGGTCGAGCACCGGCAGCGGGTGTCGCTCGAAGCCGATTCTCGGCATGCAGTTGAGCAGGCCGCGCGTATAGGGATGCTGGGCTTCGCGCAGTTCGGACGCCTTGAGCTGCTCGACCACCTTGCCGGCATACATGACGACCACGCGGTCGCAGAAGGAGGACACCAGGCGCAGATCATGCGAGATGAAGATCAGCCCCATGCCGCGCTCGGCGACCAGCCTATCGAGAATGTTCAGCACATCGAGCTGCACGGTGACGTCGAGCGCCGAGGTCGGCTCGTCGGCGATCATCAGTTCCGGCCCGGCGATCAGCATCATGGCGATCATCGCGCGCTGGCCCATGCCGCCCGAGACCTCATGCGGGTGAAGGTCGAAGACACGGGCCGGATCGCGAATTTGCACCGCCCGCAGCATCTCCAGCGCGCGCTCGCGCGCTTCGGCCTTTCCGACTTTCTCATGCGTGCGCAGCGTCTCGACGATCTGGCGGCCGATGGTCATCACCGGATCGAGCGAGTATTTCGGGTCCTGCAGGATCATGGCGATGCGGTTTCCCCGCAGCGCACGGCGCCGGCTGGATGACACCGAGAGCAGGTCGATGCCGTCGAAGCGCAGCTTTTTCGCCGACACCTCGGCCTGCGGCGGGGTCAGGCCCATGATGGCGCGGCCGGTCTGCGACTTGCCGGAGCCGCTCTCGCCGACGATGCCCAGCCGCTCGCGGCCGAGCGAGAAGGACACGCCGCGCACCGCCTGCACGATCCCGGTGCGTGTCGGGAAAGTGACGCGCAGATCGTCGACTTCGAGCAGCGTGCCTTTCGTTTGCCTATCGGAATTACCGCTCATCGGTCGCCGCTCATCGGTCGTCACTCATTGGTCGCCGCTCCGGGGATCGAGCGCGTCGCGCAGGCCGTCACCGAGCAGGTTGAAGCCGAGGCTGACGATGAGGATGGCAACGCCTGGTGCGGCAGCCACCCACCACTGGTCGAGGATGAAGCGGCGGCCGGACGCGATCATCGCGCCCCATTCGGGCAGCGGCGGCTGCGCGCCGAGGCCGAGGAAGCCGAGGCCTGCGGCGGTGAGGATGATGCCCGCCATGTCGAGCGTCACCCGGATGATCAGCGAGGAGATGCAGAGCGGCATGATGTGGCGCAGCACGATGCGGAAGGGTGAGGCACCCATCAATTGCACCGCCTTGATGTAGTCGGAATTGCGCACCGTCAGCGTCTCGGCGCGCGCGATGCGCGCGTAAGGCGGCCAGGAGGTGATGGCGATCGCCAGCACCGCGTTCTCGATGCCGGGGCCGAGCGCCGCAACGAAGGCCAGCGCCAGCACCAGCTTCGGGAAAGCCAGGAAGATGTCGGTGATGCGCATCAAAATGGCATCGGTCCAGCCGCCGGCATAGCCTGCGACGGTGCCGACCAGCAGGCCGATGGGCGCGGCGATGATGGCGACGAGGATGACGACATAGAGCGTCCAGCGCGAGCCGTAGAGGATGCGCGAGTAGATATCGCGGCCGAGGTCGTCGGTGCCGAACCAATGCGCGGCGCTCGGCGCCAGCAGACGGGCATTCTTCAGGTCACCCACGGTTGGCGAATAGGGTGCCAGCACGCCGGCAAGCGCGGCTACCACCACCAACGCGAAAATGATGAGCAAACCGACGAGCGCGAGCCGGTTGGCTGTGAAGCGCCGCCAGGCCACATAGGCGCGGCCGAGCCTTGCCTGCATGCGCGAGGCCGGCCTCTCGCTGAGCAGCCATTCGCGTCGGGTTTGCATCGTCTCGGCGCTCATTCGACTTTCGTCCGTGGATCGAGGAGCCGATAGAGCAGGTCCGACAGAAGGTTGATGGCGATGAAGACCGAGCCGATGATGATGGTGCCGCCGAGCACCGCGTTCATGTCGGCGTTCTGCAATGAATTGGTGATGTAGAGGCCGATGCCCGGCCAGGAGAAGACGGTCTCGGTCAGCACCGAGCCTTCGAGCAGGCTGGCATAGGAAAGCGCGATCACCGTCACCATCGGCACAGCGGCGTTGCGCAGCGCGTGGCCCCAGATGATGCGCGTCTCCGACAGGCCCTTGGCGCGGGCGGCGACGATATATTCCTGCGCCATCTCGTTCAACATGAAGGAGCGAGTCATGCGGCTGATATAGGCGAGCGCGAAATAGCCAAGCAGGGAGGCCGGCAGGATGATGTGGCGGTAGGCATCGTAGAAGACATCCCACTGTCCCTGCATGGCCGCATCGAGCAGGTAGAAGCCGGTGATCGGCGTGAAAGTGTATTCGTAGACGACGTCGAGCCGCGCCGGAAAGGCGACCCATTGCAGCTTGGCGTAGAACAGGACGAGGCCGAGCAGTCCCAGCCAGAAGATCGGCACGGAATAGCCGATAAGGCCGATGATGCGCACGATCTGGTCGACGAGACTGCCGCGACGGACAGCAGCGAGCACGCCGAGCGGCACGCCGATGACGGCGCCGATGATCGTGCCGAGCGTCGCCAGCTCGATGGTCGCCGGAAAGACGCGGCGGATGTCGGACATCACCGGATTGGTGGTCAGCACCGAAGTGCCGAAATCGCCGCTGAGCGCGTTTTTGACGTAGATGTAGAACTGCTGGATCAGCGGCAGGTCGAGCCCCATCTCGCGGCGCGTGCGCTCGACGACGGCTGTCGGGGCCCGGTCGCCGAGCACGGCCAGCACCGGATCGATCGGGATGACGCGGCCGATGAAGAAGGTCACCGCGAGAAGACCGAGATAGGTCGTCACCGCGATGACCAGGAAGCGGCCGATCGACGACAGAAGCGCGACGGCACGGGCGCCGCCGCGCCCCGCCGCCGCCTGGTTCTCAGCTACGCTCACGCGGCGCGTCCGAAAGCGCTATTCCTTCGAGACCGGCCAGACGAAGTTGGTGTCGAAGCTCGGGCCGAGCTTGAAGTCCTTCAGGTTCTTGCGCAGCCCCGCCACCTCCAGTTGCTGATGGATGATGACGAAGGGGCTGGTGTCGAGGATCTTCTTCTGCAGGTCCTTGTACATGTCGGCGCGCTTGGCGGAGTCCTTCTCGAGCAGCGCCGCCTCGGTTTCCTTGGTCAGGTCCGGAATATCCCAGGCATTGCGCCAGGCCAGTGTCTTGATCTTGCCACTGTCGGAATTGTCCGGGTTCGAGGCGAAAGTCTGCGCGTTGGAGTTGGGATCGAAATAGTCCTGGCCCCAATTGCCGATATAGATGTCGTGGTTGCGGGCGCGGTATTTGGTCAGCGTCTGCTTGCCGTCGCCGGGGATGATCTCAAGCTTGATCCCGGCCTGGCCGAGCGTCTGCTGGATCGATTCCGCCATGCCGGTGGTCGGCTGGCCGGTGCGCACGTCCATGGTCACTTTGAAGCCATCAGCCAACCCGGCCTTCGCCAAAAGGTCCTTGGCCTTGGCCACGTCGAGCTTGAACGGATTCTCGTCGATCGCGCCGAGATCGCCCTTGGGCAGGAAGGACTGGTGGATCTCGCCAATGCCCTTCAGGATGGTCGAGGCCATCGCATCATAGTCGATCAGATATTTGAACGCCTGACGCACCTCAGGCTTGGCGAGGTTCGGGTTCTTCTGGTTGAGGCTGATGTAATAGACCGTGCCCTTCGGCGCGCTTGTCGTGGTGAGATCGGCGTTTTTGGCGATGGCATCGAGATCGTTCGGTTCCAGATTGCGGGCGACATCGATGTCACCGGCCTCCAGCGCCAGGCGCTGCGCCGAGCTCTCCTTCATGTTGCGGTAGATGACGCGGGCGAGCTTGGCCTTCTCGCCATTGTAATTGTCGTTACGCTCCAGCACGACAGCCTCGTTGGCGCGCCATTCGCGCAGCTTATAGGGGCCAGAGCCGGCATAGCCGGTCTTCAGCCAGGCGTTGCCGAAGTCGTTGTCCCATTTGTAGTCGGCGCTCGGCGTGACGGCGGCGACATGCTCCTTGACCAGCTTGCTGTCGACGACCGAAGCGACGGTGGCCGACAGGCAGTTCAGCACGAAGCTCGGCGCATAGGCCTTGTCGACAACGAACTGGAAGGTGGTGTCGTCGACCGCTTTCGCCTTCTCGGTGACATTGTCGCCACTGATGCCGAACTGATTGATGATGAAGGCCGGGCTCTTATCGAGCTTGATGGCGCGCTCGAAGGAATAGGCGACATCGGCCGCGGTGATTGGATTGCCGGAGGCGAACTTCATGCCGGGCTTGAGCTTGAAGGTATATGTCAGGCCGTCATCCGAAACGCTCCAGCTTTCGGCGAGATCGCCCTTGACCTTGGAAGTATCGTTGAGGTCGAGGCGGACCAGAAGATCATAAGTATTGCCGGTAACCTCGGCGGTCGACAGCTCGAACGCTTCGCCCGGATCCATCGAGATGATGTCGTCGATTGCGAAACCTTCGACCAGCGTGTCGGCAGGCGTGACCGCAAAGGCCGGCACCGCGAGCAGCGCCGACATCGCCACACCCGCGAGCAAGCCACGAGAGCGAAGAGCAAACCTTTCCAGCATCATGGTAGTCGTTCCCTGTTTTGTTGATTGTTGACCTGAGTTCCCGGCTCAGGGTTGCAGAATTCCTTGGGACCGATCGACGGCCCACCGAGCTTACCGTCGTGGTTTTTGTCCAGTTGGTCAACACCCTATTCGGCGGCGTTCGAACCCGCAACGCGCATTTTGCGAGACAGCTTATTGGGCCAGAATGGGCCACCACGAGTCGACCCAGCTGCCGGCTAATCGAAGCCGCCGATTGGGAAAATCTGCCAACTCCTGGCCGCTAGGAAGTCGCCCGTCATTTTAGCTGCGCAACCAGGTTCGCGTCCGGAAAGCAGGTGGCGGCCTTGCCGTTCTTCGCTTGCCAGACGCCGATCGAGCGGCGCGTCTTGAAGCCGGGCAAGCCGTCGGCGCTGCCGACGTCGTAACCCTTCGCCTCCAGCGTCCGCTGCAGCGAAGCGATATCGGACCGGTGAAGATCGCCGACCGGCCCCCAGGTGCCGGCGAAGGTGGCGTCGCCCTTGGCGATGCGATCGGCGGCGTGGCCGATGAACAGCGCATAGAGGTCACTGGTGTTGTATTCCTTCAAGACATAGAAGTTCGGCGTGACGATGAAGGCAGGACCGCTGCGCCCGGCCGGCATCAGCAGAAACCCCTCGGCCTTCAATTCGCTCGCCGCGAACGCTTTGCCATCGGCGCGCCTGATGCCCATCGCCACCCAGTCGGATATCTTCTTTCCCTGGTCGGGTCCTTCGAGCGCGCAGGAGACGTTTGCCGGCGCAATCACCTCGGTTCCCCAGCCGCGCCCCCTCACCCAGCCATAGTGGACAAGATAGTTGGCGATGGAGGCGAGCACGTCCGGCGTCGAGTTCCAGATGTCGGGCCGGCCGTCGCCGTCGAAATCGACGGCATGCTTGAGGAAGGAAGTCGGCATGAATTGCGGCTGGCCGAGCGCGCCGGCCCAGGAGGACTTCATCGCATTGACCGGAGCCAGCCCGCGCTCGACGATCTCTAGTGCGGCCAGCACCTCGGTGCGGAAGAAATCCTTCTTCGTCGACATGAACGCCTTGGTGCCCAGCACCTCGAAGGCGTCGTAAGGCATCTTGGCGGCGCCGAAGCCGGTCTCGCGACCCCAGATCGCCAGCACGATCTCGCCAGGCACGCCGTACCGCTTCTCGATGAGCCCAAGCACGCGGGCGTTGGCGCTTTCGCGCGACCGTCCTCCGCCGGTGACGGCCCGAATGATCTTCTCGGCGAAATAATTGGCGGGCGGACCGAACTCCGCCTGGTGCTGTTTTTGCGGCGTCGCCGGCTTCTCGCCGGGCATGACGAGATCCGGCAGTTTCAGGTTCGGCTTCACGCCGATGAAGGCGGCGTCGAAGGTCTTTTTGGAAATGCCTTTGGCCTTGGCCTCGGGCCAGAGGTCGTTTTGCAGCCAGGCCTGGAATTGGTTGTCGATGGGCGTGGCGCGAGCGGGGAGGGTAAGGAGGACGGCAAGCGCGGCAAGGAAAAATGCGAAGCCGAATTTGGAAAAGCCGCGTTCTGTCGCGCCCCCCTCTGTCTTGCCGGACATCTCCCCCACTTGGGGGGAGATTGGCTGTTTCGGTGCCCCGCCTCTTCCTGCGACCTTGGATATTGGCGAAAGCCGGCGTGACGTCTGATCTCCCCCCTTGCGGGGGAGATGTCCGGCAGGACAGAGGGGGGTGGGACGGAGTGCGGCCTTTCCGGGAAAAACGCCAGTCACCAATCCCCTCCCCTCAAAACGCCGTCCTCGAGCGCAGCGCCGCGGCAAGCGTGCCTTCGTCGAGATAATCGAGCTCGCCGCCGACCGGGACGCCATGCGCGAGCCTAGTCACCTTGACCTCGAAACCCGAGAGCTGATCGGTCAGGTAGTGCGCCGTGGTCTGGCCCTCGACGGTGGCGTTGACGGCAAGGATCACCTCCTTCACCTCGCCGCCGGCGACACGGTCTACCAGCGAGCGGATGTTGAGCTGGTCCGGGCCGATGCCATCGAGCGGCGACAGCGTGCCGCCGAGCACGTGATAGCGCACATTCATAGCGGCGGCGCGTTCCAGCGCCCAGAGATCGGAGACGTCCTCGACGACGATAAGCGTGCCGGCATCGCGGCGTGGATCGGTGCAGATCATGCACGGGTCGGAGGTGTCGACATTGCCGCAGGTCGAGCAGATGCGCACTTTATCGGCCGCCTCGCCCATGGCTGCGGCTAAAGGCTCGAGCAGCTGCTCCTTCTTCTTGATGAGATGGAGAGCCGCGCGCCTTGCCGAACGCGGCCCGAGCCCCGGCACCTTGGCCAGGAGCTGGATCAGGCGTTCTATCTCTGGACCGGCGATTCTTTTCGACATCGCTCTGATCTAGAGCAATTCCGGGAAAAGTGCGAAACGGTTTTCAGAGCGCTTTGGTGACATCCGCAACAGGAAATGATCCGCCATGCCGTCAAGGCGGATCATTTGATGGCGGGTTGGCTCAGTAGGCTTCGAGCGGCCGGGACTGGCTGACAATCAGCGCGCCGATGGCGTCGGTGTTCTCGGGCGTCGACTGGAATCCCATCGCCGCTTCCTGCGGGGCGCTCGGAACGGAGGTGATGTAGCGGCCTTTCAACGTGCCGCCGAAGCGGGAGGCGTCGGGCTCCTCCATCGGCTCCTGCATCGCCACCATGATCGGCTTCGCGGTGACGCGGCCGGCCTTCTGCCCTGGCGCGGCGGAGGCCGTCACATAGGTCTGCTGGGCAGCAACGGTTGTGGTCTTGGCCGGAAGCGCCGGCGCGGCAGCCGCGGTCGTGGCGGCCGGATCAGCATGCACGATCGTCTTGACCACCGGCTCGGCGGAAGCGACGAGGACCGGAGCGGTGGGGTCGGTCTTCTGCGACTTGCCGGAGGCCATGGCGACCATGGGCTCATCCGGCAACGGCTGCCAGTTGCGGCCGCGCTTCTCATAGAAGGCATTGCCGCCGGCCACCATCGTGTAGTGCATGTTCTTGTAGGGGAAACGCAGGCCGGCGGTGTGGAAGAACATCGTGTTCTTGAGCTTGGCCTTGCGCTCGCCTTTCAGCACTGCCTCGGCGGCTTCCTCGACATCTGGCAATGCCCGCGAATTCATCGGGCGCGTCAGCACGCCTGGGGCGAACTGGCCCCTTTCGCCGACGACCTCGCAGATCGTGCTGCCATGCTGGCCCGAGCGCAGCCGGTTCATCACGACCGTACCGACGGCGATCATGCCGTCACGGCTCGACCGGTTGGACTCGAAGAACATCGCCCTTTGCAGGCACTCCTTGTCCTTCATCGAGTATTTGTAGGAACGCGAGCTGAGGAAGCTCGGGGTGACGGCGTCGGTCAGGCTCGCCACCGACATGCCATGTGAAGCGGTCTGGCTGCAGCCGGCCAGGAACAAGGGGGAAGCGGCGATGCCGATAAGCAGCAGCGGCGTCTTCCATCGCGTCGCGATCAACAAAAAAGCCTCATTTCCAGATGCCAGCCCGCCCCGAGATGTGGCAAGAATGAGACTCTTTCAGGCAAAAAGATGGCTAGATGGTTAGCAATCTCTGGACTTGGGTAAAACTTTATGAATGTCGCGAAATGAGCCCGTGAGCATGCCGGCAAAATGGTTAATATTGCGGCCCAGGCTCAATTCTCGTTCATAATCAATTAACTGGTGGCAGATGCCTTAGAACGGCAATTTCATTCCGGGCGGTATAGGCAGGCCCGCAGTCAATGCCTTGGTCTTTTCCTGCATGACCAGCTCGACCTTATTTTTGGCATCATTGTGAGCGGCCAACAGCAAGTCTTCGAGGATCTCCACCTCGTCGTCCTTCAGCAAGGACGGATCGATCTTCAGCGCCTTCATTTCGAACTTGCCGGTCAGGGTCACGCTAACCAGCCCGCCACCCGCCTGCCCAGTGGCTTCGAGGGTGGCGATCTCGTCCTGCATGGCCTGGAACTTGGCCTGCATTTCCTTTGCCTTGCCCATCAGGCCGAGAAGATCCTTCATCGTAAAACTTCCTCTTGTTGGAATCTACGTTAACGCGAGCATGATCTTGACCGAAACCGGTCCGTACTTTCCCTGACGCGTTCGTCAGCTCTAAATCTCTTCGTCGTCGGCAGCCGGCTCAACCGGCAGGTCGGCGTCAGCGCCTTCCGCTTCCGGCACATCCGGAATGCGCACATCGATGATCTTGGCGCCGGGAAAGCGAGCGAGGATGGCGGCGACGGTCGGATCGCTCCTGGCATCGGAGAAGGCGTTCTCGCGCTTGGTCGTCTCCATCTCGGCCAGCGTCTGGCTACCCTCTTCCTTCGACAGCGAGACCAGCCAGTTGCGGCCGGTCCAGGCACGCAGCTTGGAGGTCAGGTCGTTGAGCAGCATCTTGGGCGCATCGGCGGTCAGGCTGACGTCGATGCGGCCAGGCTCGATGCGCACCAGCCGCACGCAGCGCTTGACCAACACCTTGAAGGCGATGTCGCGGTTGGCATCGGCAAGGGCCACGATGTCGGCCAGCGACTTCACCGGAACGGCCGGTGTTTCGATGACCGGTTCGGGCGCCGGGACGAAGGCGGCGGGCGCGGGCTGCATCTCGACCAGCCGCATGGTCTGCCCTCCGCCGTTAGAGGCCGGCATCCGCGCCGGCGCCACGGCATTTGTGCCGCCGCCACTGCTTGCCGGCGCTCCATTGGCGCGCGGAGCGCCATTCGGCACAGGGGCCGCCCCCTCGAGCGATTTCAGCGCTTCGTCCAGCGTCGGCAGGTCGGCGGCGTGCGCCAGCCGGATCAGCACCATCTCGCCGGCGCTGACCGGACGGTTGGAGGACTGCACCTCGGGAATGCCTTTCAAGAGCATCTGCCAGGTTCGCGAGAGCACGCGCACGGACAGCGTGCTCGCAAATTCGGCGCCGCGCCGCCGCTCGTCCTCGGAGAGCGAGGCATCATTGGCCGCGACCGGCACGAACCGCAGACGCGTAACGAGGTGGTTGAATTCCGCCAGGTCGGTGAGCACCGCGGCCGGATCGGCGCCGGTATCGTATTGCGCGCGGAATTCGGACAAGGCCGCTGCAACATCGCCCTTCATGACGTGCTCGAACAGGTCGATGATGCGGGCGCGGTCGGCCAAGCCCAGCATGGCGCGAACGGCGTCAGCGCTGACGGTGCCGCTGCCATGGGCGATCGCCTGATCGAGGATGGAGAGCGAATCGCGTGCCGAGCCCTCGGCGGCCCGCGCAATCATCGCCAAAGCCTCATCATCGACGGAAATGCCTTCCTTGGCGGCAATCGAGGAAAGATGCGCGACGAGCGCGCCGGCATCGATGCGCCTCAGGTCGAAGCGCTGACAGCGCGACAGAACCGTGATCGGCACCTTGCGGATCTCGGTGGTGGCGAAGATGAATTTGACATGCGGCGGCGGCTCTTCCAGCGTCTTCAACAGGCCGTTGAAGGCCTGGGTGGAGAGCATGTGCACTTCGTCGATGATGTAGACCTTGTAGCGGGCCGAGACCGGCGCGTAGCGGACGCGGTCGATGATGTCCCTGATGTCGTCGATGCCGGTATGGGAAGCCGCGTCCATCTCGATGACGTCGACATGGCGGCCCTCCATGATCGCCTGGCAATGCTCGCCGGGGGTCGAAAGGTCGACGGAGGGCTGGTCGACGGTGGCGGTTTTATAGTTCAGGGCGCGTGCGAGAATGCGCGCCGTTGTCGTCTTGCCGACACCGCGCACGCCGGTCAGCATCCAGGCCTGGGCGATGCGGCCAGTGGCGAAGGCATTGGTGAGCGTGCGGACCATCGGCTCCTGGCCGATCAGTTCGGAGAAATTGGAGGGGCGGTATTTGCGCGCCAGCACGCGATAGGCGCCGGCCTTTCCTGTCTCCAGGCTTTCTGGCCCCGAATTTCCGGCTTCGCTCATTCGCCGTCAAAAGCTCCAAGGACCGCGACGGAAGGCGGCCGATTCCTGCGCATAGTCTCGCCCGCACGGCTCGGCGCCGTCAATGTCGCGGGAGAAAGGCGAAGAGGCGGGAGGCTGGAACAATGACCCGTTCCGGGCTCGTTAGGGCTGCTTCCTTCCGGACCTGACCCGGTTGGCGAGTGGATCGTCCACCACCAACCTCCCAAGCTCCATATCGGCAATTCAGCGGCGAAATGCAAGGGTCGTAGTGGATCACCGGCCAGGCCATGCGGTGCAGACGACCTTCAAATCCGCAGGAGCGGTCAATGATTCGCTTGCAGCCACCTTGCCGTCGCTCTAGCGTTCAGGGTTTGAAGCATTCTCGAAAAGTGAGGGAAACGCCCATGCTGCCTGGCCTAAAGGCCGGTTTCACACTGGACGCCCGATTGGAGGCGGACAGTGAGCAGCTCATGTGGCTCGGCCTGTGCGAGCTCCGGCTGATGAACGATCGCCGCTGGCCGTGGCTGGTCCTGGTGCCGCAGCGGCCGGGCGTGGAGGAAATCCACGACCTGACGCCGCTCGACCAGACGATGCTGACCTTCGAGACCAATATGGTGGCGCACGCGCTGAAGCGGGTGACCGGCTGCACCAAGATCAACACCGGGGCGCTCGGCAACATCGTGCGCCAGCTGCACGTCCATGTCATCGCCCGCAGCGAGAGCGACCCCGGCTGGCCAGGGCCGGTCTGGGGGCATGGCATGCGCGAGCCGTATGAGCGCTCCGACATCCGCCGGTTTGCCGAAAAGATCAAGGCAGCGCTATAAGCCCATCAGTGTCCACCCCGCGCTTTCCTCGAGTCTCCTATGAACTTTCGTCTGTTTGACGCGCCTTTGCGCGAGCCGAGCCAATTCGTCGGTTTCGCCGGCAACCGGATCGATCGGCAATCGGAAAACCGCGCCGACGACGCGGTCGAGAAGGCGCTTGGCGAGCGATCGGCGCGGCTGATGCTGATGCATGGCGGCAGGCTTTATCTGAAGCTCGACGACGGCAAATTCGACCCATGGTTCGAGGCGGCGGAAAGCGAGGCCTTCGAGGTTTCGCTCGACGGCGGCGTGCTGCTCGGCCTCTCGGAGAGCGGCCCGGTGCTGGCGGTGCCCGCCGGGATCGAACCGGAAAATCTGCCGGAAACGGTGAAGGCGATCGACTACCGCTCCGTCTATATGCAAGGGCTGATCGACGAAGCGGCGGCCGGTGCGCTGGCGCAAGGCGCTGCGCTGCTGGCCTGGCATGCCAGCCACGCTTTCTGCAGCAAATGCGGCAATCGCTCGGAGATGCGCGCCGGCGGCTACAGGCGGCATTGCCCGGCCTGCGGCACCGACCACTTCCCGCGCACCGATCCGGTGGCGATCATGCTGACGGCGACGCGCGAGAAATGCCTGCTCGGGCGCGGCCGGCATTTCGGGCCCGGCATGTATTCGGCCCTTGCCGGCTTCATCGAGCCCGGCGAGACGATCGAGGCGGCGGTGCGCCGCGAGACGCTGGAGGAGGCCGGAATCCGGCTCGGCCGCGTCGTCTACCACGCCAGCCAGCCCTGGCCGTTCCCCTATTCGCTGATGATCGGCTGCTTCGGCGAGCCGCTGAACGAGGACATCCAGGCCGACCTGAACGAGCTCGAAGACTGCCGCTGGTTCTTCCGCGATGAGGTGCGCTCGATGCTGGAGAGGACGCACCCGGGCGGCCTGATCACGCCGCCGAAAGGGGCGATCGCCCACCACCTCATCCGCGCCTGGGTCGACAGCGAATAGGAGCCGAGAAATGATCCGTCATACCGTCGTGTTCACGCTAAAGCATCCGCCGCATTCGCTGGAGGCGAAGCGGTTCCTCCACGATGCCAAGAAGATCCTGACGGCGATCAAGGGTGTGACGCATTTCGAGCAGCTGCGCCAAGTGAGCCCCAAGAACGACTATCAGTTCGGCTTCTCGATGGAGTTCGCCGACCAGGCTGCCTACACCAGATACAACGAGCATCCCGACCACGTCGCGTTCGTGCGCGACCGCTGGCTGCCTGAGGTCGAGAAATTTCTCGAGATCGACTATGTCCCGCTCGGCTTTGGCTGAGATTGGATCGAGCGCCGGCGTCCAAGATTGACGCGGACCTCCATGAGGTCGTCATCCGAGGGCGGAGCGACGCGAAGCGGAGCGCAGACCCTGGGATCCATGCCGTTACCTCAGTCGAGGGGCGCAGCGGAGCAGAATCTGGACCGTCCTAACGCGTTGAAGTCCGGGCATGGATCCTCGGGTCTGCGCCGCCTCGCTTCGCTCCTTGCTTCGCCCGTGGATGACGAAGCATCAAGGCCTTTGCCAATCTCGAAGGTCCTAGGAACCACCTAATCGGCGACCTTCCACTGCTCGCGCGACGCGCTTGCCGGATAGACGCCGAGAATGCGCATCTCGCGCGAGAAGAAGCGCAATTCGTCGAGCGCCAGCTTGACCAGCGGATCATCGGGGTGGCCCTCGATGTCGGCATAAAACAGCGTCGCTGTGAAAGCGCCGAGCTGGTAGCTCTCGAGCTTGGTCATGTTGATGCCGTTGGTGGCGAAGCCGCCCATGGCCTTGTAGAGCGCGGCCGGCACGTTGCGGACGCGGAAGATGAAGGTGGTCATCATCTTGGCTTCCAGCGAGGGGCGCTCGGCCCATTGCTTGTTCTTGGTCAGCACGACGAAGCGGGTGACGTTCGAGTCGGTGTCCTCGACATTCTTCTCGATGATGTCGAGGCCGTAGAGCTCGGCGGCAAGCGCAGGCGCAAGTGCCGCCATCGTGCGGTCCTTGACCTCGGAGACCATCTTGGCCGATCCCGCCGTGTCGCCGGCGACAACCGGCTTCCAGCCATTCTTGCGGATGTATTTGCGGCATTGGCCAAGGGCATGGATATGGCTGTGCACGCTTCTGATCTCTTCGCGTTTCACGCCCGGCAGCACCATCAGCTGGAAATGGATGGGCAGGAAATACTCGCCGACGATGTGCAGGCGCGATTCCGGCAAAAGATGATGGATGTCGGCGACGCGCCCGGCAATCGTGTTCTCGATCGGGATCATGGCGAGCTCGGCCTTGCCGGTCTCGACCGCGTTGAAGGCGTCTTCGAAGGTGGGACAGGGCAACGGCTCCATCGAGGGGAACATGTTGCGGCAAGCGGTATCGGAATTGGCGCCCGGCTCGCCCTGGAAGGATATTCTGTTGGTCTTTTCAGGCATGCGCCAAGGTCTCGCTTACGGATGTCTCAGTTTGAAAGAATTTGCCTGGCGCGCTCGAGATCGTCGGGCGTGTCGACGCCGAGCGGCAGCGACCGGACGATCTCGGCATCGATGCGCATGCCGGCTTCCAGCGCCCGCAGCTGCTCCAGCCGCTCACGGCGTTCGAGCGGCGACGGCTTCAGCGCCACGAAGCGTTCCAGCGCTGTCCGGCGGTAGGCATAGAGGCCGATGTGGTGATAGAGCGGGCCCTCCCCCCACGGCGCCGTGGCGCGCGTGAAATAGAGCGCCTTCAGCCTTGTCGCCGAGAGCGGCGAGCCGACGATCTTGACCACGTTCGGATTGGTCCTTTCCTCGTCGCGCACTATCTCGACGCCGAGCGTGGCTATGTCGACCGACGGGTCGGCGAAGGGCCGCAGCGATGCGCCGATGATCTCAGGATCGATGGTCGGCAGATCGCCCTGGACGTTGACGATGGTTTCGACCTTTTTCTCCGGGTCCAGCACGGTGAGGGCCTCGAAGATGCGGTCGGATCCCGATTCGTGGTCCGCGCGCGTCATCACCGCCTCGAAACCGTGATCCCTTACCGCCGAGGCGACCGCTTCGGTGTCGGTCGCCACCACCACACGGCCGAGCCCAGCCTCGGCGCCGCGGCGGGCGACATGGACGATCATCGGCGCGCCGGCGATGTCGGCCAGCGGCTTGCCCGGCAGGCGCGTCGAGGCCATGCGGGCGGGGATCAGGATCAATGTCGACATGGGACTTCTGGGACAGCCGGGGAAGCGGATGGAAAAGTGGCAAAACGTCTCACTGGAAGCGCCCTTATAGGTGTTGCAACGACGAAGCAAAAGACCTAGTTTCCGCGCGATTTAACGGGCCCGTTGGGGCCTTCGCTATACCGACGGACGGAGTGGACGGGACGGTCCGCCGGAAAAGGGAGCAAGGGGCGTATGGATTCCAACGAAGTCAACAAGCTGCTCGCCGGATTCCTCGGAACCTGTTTCGTCGTCTTTTCCGTGGGCATCGTTTCCGACGGGCTGTTTGCCTCCCCCGCTCCCGAGAAGCCGGGCTTCGCCATCGAGGCGGCCGAGCCGGCCGAAGGCGGCGGCGCTGCCGCGCCCGCGGCCGAAGCCAAGCCGATCGCCGACCTGCTCGCAACCGCCAATGCCGAGACGGGCGCCGCCATTTTCAAGAAGTGCCAGGCCTGCCATTCCGGCGAAAAGGGCGGCCCCAACAAGGTCGGTCCGGACCTCTGGGACATCATCGATCGCCCCGTCGCCGAGCATGAGGGCTTCGCCTATTCGGCCGGCATGAAGGATTTCTCCAAGGGCGGCGCCGAGAAGTGGACCTACGACAACCTCAACCACTTCATCAACGCGCCGAAGAAGTTCGTGAAGGGCACGGCGATGGGCTTTGCCGGCCTGCCGAAGGATGAGGACCGCGCCAACGTGATCGCCTATCTGCGCACGCTGTCGGACAATCCGAAGCCGCTGCCGCAGCCGGGCGCTTCGGCGGAAGCCAAGCCCGCCGAAGGCGCCGCCGCGGCGAAGCCGGCCGCAGGTGCGGCACCCGCCAAGCCGGCCGAAGGTGCGGCTCCGGCAAAGCCGGCCGAAGGTGCCGCCCCGGCCAAGCCGGTCGCGCCCGCGCAATAAACATTTCGTCATAAAGACACCTTGGAAAAGCCGGGTTCGTCCCGGCTTTTTTGTTAGGAAAGCCGCATATGCTGAGACAAAAGCCGGCGCTTGCGGTTTTCACCGGCGTCAAATGATCTAGATTGCCGGTGGGTACTGTTGCGACGAGGAGAACGCATGACGGTCGGCCGCTCCCGGACGTTTTTCGCATCGATGCTGGCGATCGCCTTCGCCGCCAGCCTGCAGGCCAGCCTCGCTGATGAGTGGCACACCACGTCCTCGCTGACCGGCCCGTCCAAATACGGCGAAAATTTCCAACGCTACGACTATGTCAATCCGGACGCTCCCAAGGGTGGCGCCCACGACTCCGTCGTTGTCGGCACTTTCGACAGCTTCAATCCCTATATCGTGCCGGGGTCGCCGGCCGCGGGGCTCGCCGGGTTCGGCGGCGGCCTGCTCTACGACACGCTGATGGACCAGGCGACCGACGAGGGCAGCGTCAGCCACCCGCTGGTTGCCGAGGCCTATAAATACCCGCCCGACTATTCCTCTGCGACCTACCGGCTCGACCGGCGAGCGAAATGGCATGACGGCCAGCCGATCACCGTCGACGATGTGGTCTGGTCGTTCCAGGTGCTGAAGGCCAACGCCCCCCAATACAACCGCTATTTCGAGAACGTTACCGACGCGGTGGCGATTTCCGACCGCGAGGTCGAGTTTCATTTCAACCAGAAGGGCAACCGCGAGCTGCCCAAGATTATCGGCGATCTGGTCGTCCTGCCGAAGCACTGGTGGGAGGGCACCGATGCCAGCGGCAAGAAGCGCGACATCACCAGGCCGACTCTCGAGCCGCCGCTGGGATCAGCCGCCTACAAGATCGCCAGCTTCAAGCCGGGTTCCGAGATCGTCTGGCAGCGCGTGGCTGATTACTGGGGCGCCAAGCTGCCGGTGAAGATCGGCCGGGAGAACTTCGACACCCAGCGCTTCACCTACATACTGGACGAGAATGCTGCGTGGCAGGCCTTTACCAAGGGCGGGCTAGACGACATCAAGGCCGAAAACAGCTCGCGGCGCTGGGCGACGGCTTACAACTTTCCGGCGGTGAACGCCGGCGACGTGATCAAAAAGGAATTCAAGACCACTTCGCCGGAGCCGATGCAGGCCTTCATGCTGAACCAGCGCCGGGCGCTGTTCCAGGATCGCCGGGTCCGCGAGGCGCTGACCTATCCCTATGACTTCGAGACGATGAACCGAACGCTGTTCTTCAATTCCAACACGCGCACCCAAAGCTATTTCCAAGGTACGGAACTCGCGTCGAGCGGTCTGCCGCAAGGCAAGGAACTCGAAATCCTGGAGAAGTATCGCGACAAGCTGCCGCCTGAACTTTTCACCCAGGAATTCAAGCTGCCGGTCTACGACTCACCACAAGCGGAGCGGAAATATCTGAAGCAGGCTGTCGACCTCTTCGCCCAGGCCGGCTGGGTGATCAAGGGCGGCAAGATGATGAACGCCAAGACCGGCGCGCCGTTCAAATTCGAGATCCTCGGCACGTCCGACACGGATCAGATCCTCTCCGGCAACTATATCGCCAATCTGCGCAAGATCGGCGTCGATGCGACGCTGCGCATCATCGACCCAAGCCAGTACGTCAACCGCGTCAACAATTTCGACTACGACGTCATCACCAACGTGCTGCAGCAGTCGGATTCGCCCGGCAACGAACAGCGCGATTTCTGGAGTTCGAAGTCCGCCGATTCACCCGGCTCGCGCAATTACTCCGGCATCAAGGACCCGGTCGTCGACGCGCTGGTGGACCGCGTCATCTTCGCCACCGACCGCGACGATCTCGTCGCCGCCACTCATGCGCTCGATCGCGTGCTGTTGTGGAACTACTATACCGTGCCGCAATACTACCGGGCGGTGGTCTGGCTTGCCTACTGGAACAAGTTCGGCATGCCCGAAAAGCAGCCCAGCTACCGTGGCGCCGATATCGACTCCTGGTGGATCGATACGGCGAAGGAAAAGGCATTGACCGCCAAATACAGGGGCAACTGATGAGGCGGCAGACATTGCTTCCTCGTCGCGACTTCCTGGCGCTCGGCGCGGCGGCGACTGCCGCAGCGCTGCTGCCGGGTCGGGCTTTCGCCCAGACCCCGACCGGTGTCAAATTGCATGGGCTGTCGGCGTTCGGCGATTTGAAATACAAGCCTGACTTCGCGCATTTCGACTATGTCAACGTCGATGCGCCGCAAGGCGGCACCTTCAATTTCTCGCCGCCCAACTGGGGCCAAAACCAGAGCCCTTTGACGTTCAACACGCTGAACTCCTTCGTGCCCAAGGGCGATGCGCCGCAGCGCATGGAAATGTGCTTCGATTCGCTGATGGTGCGGGCGCTCGACGAGCCTGACGCCGTCTATGGGCTGATCGCCGACGGGGTCACAATTTCCGACGACCGCAACGGCTTCACCTTCTCGCTGCGCCCGCAGGCGCGCTTCCATGACGGCACGCCGCTCACCGCCGACGATGTCGCCTTCACCTTCAAACTGCTGAAGGACAAGGGGCATCCGGATTATTCGCTGTCGTTGACGCATCTCGACAACGCGGTGGTGAAGGACGCCCATACGGTCGAGCTCAAGTTCTCCGGCAAGCAATCGGCCCGTACCATCCTGAACGTCGTCGCGTTTCCGATCCTGTCGAAGGCCTTCTTCACGGCCAACCCCTTCGATTCGTCGCAGCTCAACCCGCCGCTCGGCTCGAGCGCGTACAAGGTCGGGCGCTGGTCGGCGGGCGCCTGGATCGAGTACGAGCGGGTGGCCGATTATTGGGGCAACGACCTCCCGGTCAACCGCGGCCAGAACAATTTCGAGCGTATCCGCATCGAGTTCTACCAGGACCGCACGGCCGGCTTCGAAGCCTTCAAGAAGGGCGAGATCCTCTATCGCGAGGAATTCACCTCGCGCGTCTGGGCGACGGCTTACAACTTTCCGGCCTTTACCGACGGCAAGGTGGTGAAGCACGAATTCCCGGCCGAGACGGTGCCGTCGATGCAGGCGACAGCCGTCAACCAACGGCGCGCGCAGTTCCAGGACCCGCGCGTGCGGCAAGCTATCGCGCTCTGCTTCGACTTCGAATGGACGCGGCGCAATTTCTTCTATGGCTCCTATGAGCGCTCGCAATCCTGCTTCGAGAAATCCGACTTTCGCGCCGAAGGCATGCCGCCGCCGCCAGAACTCGCGCTGATGGAGCCCCTGCGCGAGAAGCTGCCGCCGGAGGCCTTCGGCGAAGCGGTGACGCAGCCAGCCTCGGACGGCTCGGGACGCGACCGCAAACTGCTTGGTAAGGCGGCGAAGCTGCTTGCCGAAGCCGGCTGGAAACGCTCCAGCGATTTCGTCGTCAACGACAAGGGCGCGCGGTTGCCCGCCGAGTTCCTCGTGGAAGACGAGACCTTCGTGCAGGTCTATTCGCCCTGGGTCGCCAACATGAAGGCGATCGGCATCAACGCTTCGATCCGGCTGGTCGATTCCGCCCAATACCAGCTCAGGCAATCGACCTTCGATTTCGATCTGATCTCGGCCGCCTACTCCTTCAGCGCCACGCCGACACGCGACGACCTCGAGATCTTCTTCCATTCGCGAAGCGCGTCGGTTTCAGGCTCTCGGAACCTGCCGGGCATAGCGAGTCCGGCTATAGACGCGCTGATCGACGCCGTCGGCGCGGCCAAGGACCGTGAGAGCCTCACCGTCGCCATGCGGGCGCTCGATCGGGCCTTGCGCGCTCGGCGCGATTGGATTCCAAGTTGGTATCTGGCGAATCACCGAAGCGCCTATTGGGACATGTTCGGCTTTCCCGAGCAGAAGCCCGATTTCGGCTTTCCGGTCGAAGCGCTGTGGTGGGTCGACAAGGGCAAGGCGGCGAAAATTGGCAAAGGGTGACTTTCATGCGGGCGAAGGTGCCGCCCCTCACCTGCCTGCCGGCATCCTCTCCCCGTATAGTGACGGGGAGAGGGAAGCCTTCATCTTTGGTTTCGCCAATCACAAGCGGCGTGGCGAAAGTGCCGAGATTGCGGCCAGCCCCTTTCTCCCCGTCACTATAGGAGGAGAAATGTCCGGCAGGACGATGAGGGGCGGCGCCGACGCCGACAATTGGTCTGAAGCGATTGCCTCGGGGGCACCTCCAGATACAGTGGTCTTCCCCAAGGAGGGCAACATCTGATGGGCGCCTATATCCTGCGCCGCATCCTTCTGATGATCCCGACGCTGTTCGGCATCATGGCGATCTCGTTCGCCGTCATCCAGTTCGCGCCGGGCGGCCCGGTCGAGCAGGTCATCGCCAAGCTCACCAATCAGGGCGGCACCGATCGCCTGGGCGGCGGCGGTGGCGACGCGGGCGCCACCAATTTCGACGTCGCCGGCGATGTCGGCTCGAAGTATCGCGGCGCTCAAGGGTTGGATCCCGAATTCATCAAGAAGCTCGAAAAGCAGTTCGGCTTCGACAAGCCGCCGCTCGAGCGCTTCGGCATGATGCTGTGGAACTATGCCCGATTCGACTTCGGCGACAGCTATTTCCGCGACATCTCGGTGCTCGACCTGATCCTGGAAAAGATGCCGGTGTCGATCTCGATCGGGCTCTGGATCACGCTGCTCTCCTACCTGATCTCGATCCCGCTCGGCATCCGCAAGGCGGTGCAGGACGGCTCGACCTTCGATGTCTGGACGAGCGGCGTGGTGATCGTCGGCTACGCCATCCCGGGCTTCCTGTTCGGCATCCTTTTGATGGTGCTGTTTGCCGGCGGCTCGTTCTGGGATTGGTTCCCGCTGCGCGGCATCGTTTCCGACAATTGGGACCAGTTGTCCTGGCCGGACAAGATCATCGACTATTTCTGGCACATGACGCTGCCGCTGACCGCGCTTGTGCTGTCGGCCTTCGCCACGACGACGCTTTTGACCAAGAACTCGTTCCTCGAGGAGATCCGCAAGCAATATGTGGTGACGGCGCGCGCCAAGGGTCTCTCGGAGCGCAAGGTGCTATACGGCCATGTCTTCCGCAACGCTATGCTGATCGTTATCGCAGGGTTCCCGGGAGCCTTCATCTCGGCCTTCTTCACCGGCTCGCTGCTGATCGAGAACATCTTCTCGCTCGACGGGCTCGGCCTGCTCGGCTTCAAGTCGGTGATCGACCGCGACTATCCGGTGGTCTTCGCCAATCTCTACATCTTCTCGCTGCTCGGCCTGTTCGTCGCCCTGCTCTCGGACCTGATCTACACCTGGGTCGATCCGCGCATCGATTTCGAGCGGAGAGACGTCTGATGACGGCAGCTTCGGCAGAAACCAAGCCGGCCCGCGCCGCCCGGCCGTGGTTGTCGCCGCTCAATCAGCGGCGGCTGCAAAACTTCAAGGCGAACCGGCGCGGCTACTGGTCGCTGTGGATCTTCCTGTTGCTGTTCGTGCTGTCGCTGTTTTCCGAATTGATCGCCAACGACAAGCCTATCATCGCCTCCTACAAGGGCGAGATCCTGTTTCCGGTGCTGGTCGCGTATCCGGAGGAGAAGTTCGGCGGCTTCTATGCCGTCACGGACTATCGCGATCCGGTGATCCAGGACGAGATCAATGCCAATGGCTGGATGATCTGGCCGCCGGTCCGCTACTCCTACCAAACGGTCAACAACGCCATCCCTGAAGCCGCACCCGCCAAGCCGTCATGGCTTTACGACAAGAAGACGCGCTGCAGCCAGTATCCGCAGGGCGAAGCCGATCCCAACTGCGTCGTCGGCAACTGGAATTGGCTGGGCACCGACGACCAGGCGCGGGACGTGCTGGCACGCGTGCTTTACGGCTTCCGCATCTCGGTGCTGTTCGGGCTGATCCTGACGCTCGGCTCCTCGCTGATCGGCGTCGCGGCGGGCGCGGTGCAAGGCTATTTCGGCGGCTGGACGGACCTTCTGTTCCAGCGCTTCATCGAGATCTGGTCGGCGATCCCGGTGCTTTATCTGCTGCTCATCGTCTCTGCCATCCTGCCGCCCGGCTTCTTCATTCTGCTCGGCCTGATGCTGCTGTTCTCCTGGGTGGCGCTGGTCGGCGTAGTACGGGCCGAGTTCCTGCGCGCGCGCAACTTCGAATATGTCAACGCGGCGCGCGCGCTTGGCGTGCCCAACCTCACCATCATGTTCCGCCATCTCCTGCCCAACGCCATGGTGGCGACGCTGACCTTCCTGCCCTTCCTGCTCTCGGGCTCGATCTCGACGCTGACCTCGCTCGACTATCTCGGCTTCGGCCTGCCGCCGGGTTCGGCCTCGCTCGGCGAATTGCTGAAGCAGGCGCAACGCAATCTCAACGCGCCATGGCTCGGCATCTCGGGCTTCATCGTGATTTCGCTGATGCTGTCGCTGCTGGTCTTCATCGGCGAGGCGACGCGCGATGCCTTCGATCCGCGCAAGACGTTCAAATGAGCGAGCCTCTGCTTTCCGTCCGCGATTTGAGTGTCGCCTTCGCGCAAGGCGGCAAGCAGTCGATTGCCGTCGACCACGTCTCCTTCGACATCGGCAAGGGCGAGACGGTGGCGCTGGTCGGCGAATCCGGATCCGGCAAATCGGTCTCGGCGCTCTCGGTGCTGAAGCTGTTGCCCTACCCGTCGGCCAGCCACCCCTCGGGAAAGATCCTGTTCCACGGCGCCGACCTGCTCCACGCCAACGAAAGGACGCTGCGCGGCGTGCGCGGCAACAAGATCACCATGATCTTCCAGGAGCCGATGACCTCGCTCAATCCGCTGCACACGATCGAGCAGCAGATCGTCGAGGTGCTGAAGCTGCATCAGGGGCTGGGCGATCGCCAGGCCCACGCTCGCACGTTGGAGCTGCTCACCGAGGTCGGCATACGCGACCCGCAGAAGCGGCTCGATGCCTATCCGCACCAGCTCTCCGGCGGCCAGCGCCAGCGCGTCATGATCGCCATGGCCTTGGCCAACGAGCCGGAACTCTTGATCGCCGACGAGCCGACGACGGCGCTCGACGTGACCGTGCAGGCGCAGATCCTCGAACTGCTCGCCGGCCTGAAAAGCCGCAAGCGCATGTCGATGCTATTCATCACCCATGACCTCGGCATCGTCAGAAAGATCGCCGACCGCGTCTGCGTCATGACGAAGGGCAAAATAGTCGAGACCGGGCCGACCAAGGAGATCTTCGCCAACCCGCAACACGCCTATACCAAGCACCTCTTGGCCGCCGAGCCGAAGGGCAAACCGCCGGCGGCGAATGCCGATGCCACGGCGGTGATGACCGGCAAGGACATCAAGGTCTGGTTCCCGATCAAGCGGGGCTTCTTCCGCCGCACCGTCGACCATGTGAAGGCGGTGGACGGCATCGACGTTACCGTGCGCGCCGGCCAGACGCTCGGCGTCGTCGGTGAATCCGGCTCCGGCAAGACGACGCTCGGCCTGGCGCTCGCGCGGATGATCTCGTCCACGGGCGCGATCAACTTCAACGGGCGCGACATCAACCAGCTTTCCTTCAGCGCCATGCGGCCGCTGCGGCGCGAACTGCAGATCGTCTTCCAGGACCCGTTCGGATCCTTGAGCCCGCGCATGTCGGTCGCGGAGATCATCGAGGAAGGGCTGAAGATCCACGCGCCGAAACTCTCGCCCGATGAGCGCGACGACAAGGTCGTCGAGGTGCTGAAGGAAGTCGGTCTCGACCCGGAGACGCGTCACCGCTATCCGCATGAATTCTCGGGCGGCCAGCGCCAGCGCGTCGCCATCGCACGCGCCATGGTGCTCAACCCGCGCTTCGTCATGCTCGACGAGCCGACCTCGGCGCTCGACATGAGCGTGCAGGCGCAGGTGGTCGATCTGTTGCGCAACCTGCAGGCCAGGCACAACCTCGCCTATCTCTTCATCAGCCACGACCTGAAGGTCATCCGCGCCCTTGCCAACGACGTGATCGTCATGCGCAATGGTCAGATCGTCGAAGCCGGGCCGTCCGAACAGATTTTCGACCGCCCGCAAACCGACTATACGAGGGCGCTGATCTCGGCCGCGTTCCGGATCGAAACGGCACCGACCGGGGTCGTCAGCGAGTAGGCTGGAAACACAGGAAAGATACTGCGCGAATGGAAAAAGGCAAAGTCTTGCTTGCCCTCACCGGCTTTCACCCGCAGCGCTGGCGCGAACTGCTCGCGGCCGAGCGCGAGGTGGTGCTGGAGCCTGATGGTCCGAGCGATCCCTCGATCGCTTATGCAGTGGTGTGGAAGCAGAAACCGAATCTGTTGTCGTCGCTGCCCAATTTGCGCGCCATCTTCTCGATCGGCGCAGGCGTCGACCATATCTTCGCCGACCCCGGCCTGCCCGAGGTGCCGATCGTCCGGGTCGTTGCCGACAATCTCACGCAATACATGACCGAATATGTCGTCTGGCGCGTGCTCGACCACCATCGCCAGGGCATGCTCTACCGAGCGCAACAGCAGAAGAAGACCTGGCACGAGCCGCCGCAACGCCCGGCCGGCGACATCTCCGTCGGCATCATGGGTCTCGGCAACCTTGGCCGCGCCGCGGCATCGGTGCTTTTGGCGCTAGGCTTCGCCGTGAACGGCTGGTCGCGCACCGAGCACCCCATGCAGGGGGTCTCGACCTATTCCGGCGAAGGCGGGCTGATCCCCTTCCTCAACGCCACCGACATCCTGGTGGTGCTGTTGCCGCTGACGCCGCGCACGCAAGGCATCGTCAATTACGCCGTTCTGAAGGAATTGCGCAAACGCAACGGCCTTGGCGGCTCGGTGCTGATCAACGCCGGGCGCGGGCGGCTGCAGAAGGATGCCGACATCCTGCGCGCGCTGGAAGACGGCACGCTGAAGGAAGCGAGCCTCGACGTGTTCGAGGTCGAGCCGCTGCCCAAGACGAGCCCGCTGTGGAGCCATCCGAAAGTGTTCGTGACGCCGCATGCGGCGGCGACCTCGGACCCGGCCCATCTGGTGCCGATCATGCTTCGGCAGATGGCTGCCTTCGAGCGCGGCGAAAAGCTCGAAAACGTCGTCGATCGCGAAGCGGGTTACTGAGCAGACGCCGGCTTCGAGCCCGGCAGCGCGAACTTGTCCTTCTTCTTCGGCTTGCCGCAATCGCGCCGTTCGATCGAACGGTTCATTGCGTCGATCTCGCCGCTCGCCTTGTCGCTGTCGCGCTGCGCCCTGGAGCGCATGTCCGGCGTGAACGGGCCAAAACCCATCGCCGGATTGGAGAAAGCCGGTTTTGCGGTGACCGGCAGATTGTATTGCTGCGCCAGCGCGTTGCGATTGGCTAGCAGCTGGTCGCAGGGCACGCTGTCATATTGCAGCGACGACTGGACGTTTTCGTCCTGGCGCTCCGCCATCGAAGTGCCGCCAACGCAGCCGGCCGTCATCAGGCAAGATGCCAACACAGCCATGGTCCAGCGCATGGTAATTCTCCGTGCCATATCGCCCAAGCCTAAGCCGACACGCGATTCGGGCTTTTTCGCGAGCAGCCGTCGCCCTCATTCCGCCGGCCTGCGACGGGCTATTACCGCAAGGCCTCCTACGGCCTCGCCGCGGTCATGCCGGATGGTCGTGCTTTCCAGCGACAGGATCGCAAACCCGCTGTCGGCGAGAACGTGCCGCACATAAGCCTCGGAATGCGCGTAGCGCCGCGAGGGCAGCAATGCAAAGTCATCGCCACCGGCAAATGTCTCGACCGAGAACGCACAGAGCCCTTCATCGACCAGACTGTCGGCAATTGCTCCAACAATGCGTTCGAGCGCCCCGACATAGATGAACACGTCGGCGGCGACCACGAGGTCGGCTTTCGCGTCGGGTCGAGAAAAATGCTGGAGATCGGACTTGGAAAGCCGGTCGTAGATGCCTTTGGCGCGCGCCTTCCGCAACATGCTGCTCGAAATGTCATAGCCTTCCAGCCGGTCGACGATCGGGCGCAGCCTTTCGCCCATCAGGCCGGTGCCGCAGCCGAGGTCGAGCGCCAGCCGGAACCGGCCCGGGCTCGCCGCGCGAATGGCGCGCTCGAGAAACTCGGGCATCCGATAGCCGAGTTTCCCGACCAGCGATTGCTCGAAATTGTCGGCATAGTGATCGAACAGGGTCTCGACGAAAGCGCTGGGCGGAGCCGCTGCCGCCAGCGCATGGCCGATCAGCTGCAGCTTGAGCGCGGAACCCAGCCGGTCCGCGGGATCGAGCTTCATGGCCATCGCCCATGAGTGGGCGGCTTGGTCGGGAAAACGTGCGGCCTCCTGCATTTCACCGAGCCGGAACCAGCCCGCCGTCCATTGCGGCGCCAGTTCCAGCGCGCCAAGCAAAAGCTCCGCCGCCTGCGCAGGCTCGCCGGAGGCCAGCAGCATCTCGGCAAAGTCGGCGCGACGGTCGGCGTTCAAATCGCCGGAGGAGGCCTGAAGTGGTTTCATGGTTCCATTGATCCCGCCGGTGTGCGAACCGGCGGCCGGCTGTAGGACGAGTCAGCAGTCTGTTGCAACAGGCTTCCCGCGTCGAATTTAGCCACTATGTTCAAGGCCATGCGCGCCAGCGACCTGCTCAAGCCACGACCCGAAGGGCTCTACTGTCCGCCAGGCGATTTCTTCATCGATCCGGTGCGGCCGGTCAGCCGCGCGCTGATCACGCACGGCCATTCCGATCATGCGCGCTCAGGCCACCGCTCGGTGCTTGCCACCCAGCAAACGCTCGACATCATGGGCCTGCGCTATGGCGAGGATTTCGCCGAAACCACGCAGGCAGCCGTCATCGGCGAGACGATCGATATCAACGGCGTCTCCGTCACTTTCCATCCGGCCGGGCATGTGCTGGGTTCGGCGCAGATCGTCGTCGAGCATCAGGGCCTGCGCATCGTCGCCTCCGGCGACTACAAGCGCCAGAAGGACGCTACCTGCCTGCCGTTCGAGCCGGTGCCTTGCGATGTCTTCATCACCGAGGCGACCTTCGGGCTGCCGGTGTTCCGGCACCCGCCGGACCATGAGGAGATCGCGCGCCTGCTCAAATCGGCGATGCAATTTCCCGAGCGTTCGCACCTGATCGGCGCCTATGCGCTCGGCAAGGCGCAGCGCGTCATGCGGCTGCTGCGCGAGGCCGGCTATGACAGGCCGATCTATATCCACGGCGCGCTCGCCAAGCTCAGCGAATATTACCAGAGCCAGGGCATCGATCTGGGGCAACTCGAACCAGCGACGGTGGAAAGCGGCGGCAAGGCCGATTTCGAAGGCGCCATCGTCGTCGGGCCGCCGGCCGCCTTCGCCGACCGCTGGGCGCGGCGCTTCCCCGACCCGATCGCCTGCTTCGCTTCAGGTTGGATGCGCATCCGTCAGCGCGCCAAGCAGGGCGGCGTCGAGCTGCCGCTGATCATTTCCGACCATGCCGACTGGGACGAGCTCATCGCCACGATCAAGGAAACGGGCGCCGAGGAGATCTGGGTGACGCATGGCCGCGAGGAAGCGCTGGTGCGCTGGTGCGAGCTGGAGGGCATTGCGGCGCGGCCGCTGCATCTGGTGGGCTACGAGGACGAGGGCGATTGATGGAACAGTGTTCGCCAATCGCCGCCGCCGAGTTCTACGGCGCCCCCCTCTGTCCTGCCGGACATCTCCCCCTCAAAGGGGGAGATTGGCAGTTTCAGCGCCGACGCATCTCGCGCGACGCGAGAGATTGGCGAAAGCCGGCGCGGCATCTGATCTCCCCCCTTGAGGGGGAGATGGCCGGCAGGACAGAGGGGGGTGCCTCGCGCCGGCTTTCGTCATTGGCGTGTCGCGCATGAACCGCTTCGCCGAGCTCCTCGACCGGCTGGTGCTGACGCCTTCGCGCAACGGCAAGCTGACGCTGCTCACCGACTATTTCCGCAGCGTCGAGGATCCCGACCGCGGGCTGGCGCTGGCGGCGATCACCGGCGATCTGTCGATCGCGGCGGTGAGGCCGGCGATGCTGCGCGCGCTGGTGGTCGAGCGGATGGACCCCGTGCTGTTCGGCTATTCCTACGATTATGTCGGCGATCTCGCCGAGACGGTGTCGCTGGTCTGGCCGCAGCCGGCCGGCCACATACCGAACCACGCGCCGACGCTCGCCGAAGTGGTCGGCAAGCTGCAGGCGGCGAGCCGCTCCGACGGGCCGCAGGTGCTCGCCAGGCTTCTCGACAGCGCCAGCATCTCTGCGCGCTTCGCCATCATCAAGCTGGTTACCGGCGGGTTGCGCATCGGCGTGTCGGCGCGGCTTGCCAAGCAGGCGTTGGCCGATCTCGGCCAAGTCGATGTGGTCGAGATCGAGGAGCTCTGGCACGGGCTGACGCCACCCTACACGGCGCTCTTTGCGTGGCTGGAAGGCCGGGCGGAAAAACCGAGGAGCGCCGCGCTCGCATTGTTCCGGCCGGTGATGCTGTCCAACGCGGTCGACGACGGCGACTTGGAAAAGCTCGATCCGGCCGATTATGCGGCGGAGTGGAAGTGGGACGGCATCCGCGTCCAGGCGGTGTGCGAGGGCGGCATCCGCCGGCTCTATTCGCGCACCGGCGACGATGTTTCCGGCGCCTTCCCGGACCTCGCCGCGACGATGGATTTCGAGGCGGCGCTCGACGGCGAATTGCTGGTCGGCGATCCGCGCGAGGCGACCGGAACCTTCTCCGACCTGCAGCAGCGGCTGAACCGCAAGAGCGTCTCGCCAAAAATCCAGCAGCAATATCCGGCCTTCATGCGCTGCTACGACGCGCTGCAGATCAACGGCGAGGATTTGCGCAGCCTCCCCTTCGCCGAGCGCCGCACCCGGCTCGGAGCCTTCGTCGAGACGCTCGATCCCAGCCGCTTCGACCTTTCGCCGCTGGTCGAATTTTCGGATTGGGAGACGCTGGAGCGGCTGCGCCAGGCGCCGCCGCATCCGATCATCGAAGGAGTGATGATGAAGCGCTGGGATTCGCCCTATCTTGCCGGCCGGCCGAAAGGCCCCTGGTTCAAGTGGAAGCGCGATCCGCACACGATCGACGCGGTGCTGATGTATGCGCAGCGCGGCCACGGCAAGCGCTCGAGCTTCTATTCCGACTACACCTTCGGGGTCTGGTCCGGCCCGGAGGGATCGGAAGAGCTGGTGCCGGTCGGCAAGGCCTATTTCGGCTTCACCGACGAGGAGCTGCGGCAAATCGACAAATATGTGCGCGACCATACGATCGAGCGGTTCGGGCCGGTGCGCTCGGTGCGCGCCGATCGCAAGAATGGGCTGGTGCTGGAAGTGGCCTTCGAAGGGCTCAACCGCTCAACGCGCCATAAATCTGGCGTCGCGATGCGCTTTCCGCGCATCTCACGGCTGCGCTGGGACAAGCCGGCCGCCGAGGCCGACCGGATCGAGACGCTGCAGGCGCTGCTCGACAGCTAGAAATCTGCCGACGCTTCACCCCACCCGGCGCTTCGCGCCGACCTTCCCATCAAGGGGAGGTCGGTCGCATCCCTGGAGATAGCCGCTCGCTGCCGATGCCGAGGTCACTCCGCGATCGATACGCGGATCTCGTAGATGTCGACGGACTTGCCCTGCTTGTCGAAGTCGGAGTTGACGGCGATGGTGCCGGCCGCACCCGGATGCTTGTTCGGGAACTGCACGTCGAACAGGTATTCGTTGCGCTCATGGCCGACGGCATAGCGCTTGCGGCCGCAATCGCCGAGCTCGCCGAAATTGCAGTCGACCGAGATCTGCGTCTCCTTGCCTTCTTCCGAGCGGGCGATGATGTCAAACATGGCATGCTTGCCGGCGAGCTTTTCCAGCACGCCCTGGCCGACATCGAAGGCAATGGCCGAGCCGGATGCGCCCGAGCGGACGCGCAGGAACTGGCCGGTGTCGTCCTTCATGACATCGGCGGCGGCGTCGGACGGTGTGCTGACATGGGTCGGATCGCTGGGCGAGAAGACGTTGATCCAGTTCTTCGACTGATCCGCCTCGCCGGGCTTCTGCGGCGAACCGGTGTCGGCAGGCTGCGAGGAGTCTTCGTCTTCCAGCGTCGGGGTCGGCTCCGGCGGACCGGTGTTGAGTTCAGCTGCCGTCTTGAAGACGCCGGTCTGCTTGGCGAAATAGAGGCCGATGCCGGCAGCCGCCAGCAGAGTCGCCGCGACAAAGATGGCGGTGAGCGGCAGGCGCCGGCCACGGATACGCCGTTCATCGCGATCCGGCGCCACTTCGGCGCCGTTGCCGATGGACGCTCCGGGGGAGTCATCAAGCGTCGGCGCGTTCGGAAGCGCCTCGTCCGGCATGATGTCGGGCACGCGGGGCAGCACGCGCGAGCGCGGCGCATCCGATGTGTCGGGCTGCACCGGACCGTCGACGGTGATCGACGGCGACGGTGCCGCCTGGTCGGGGCCCCGCGGGGCATCCACCGGCGGCGCGGGAGACTGGCTCGGCGTGTCGACCGCCGGCCCCGGCGCGGCGTTGCCGACGAATGGACCGCTGTCCAGCGGAAGCGTCACGTCAGGAACGGCCTGGACAGCCGGCAGGAATTCGGATTCGATCTCGGTGATCTTGGCCTGCACCGCCTTGCGGCGGTTGATGGCGGCTTCCACCGTCACGTTCGGGTTGGCCTGCAGCACGCGATCGAGCGCGGCAAAGGCCGAGCGATAGACCTTCTCGCGAAACGCCCGGTCCTCGGGATTGCCTTTCTCGAAGGCGTTGCGGATCGCTTTCTCGATGGCGTCCAAGCGAGCTCCCTCTGCGCGTTCGCTCACAGTTATCGATCGTTAGCCGCAGGCGACCAGTCAATCAACGGGCGGGCGGCTGCCTTGCCGACGCATCCAATGCCCATTTCGGCGTTTTTTGTTGAAGAATCAACATTTTTGTCGCCGCCGCCGGATCGGCCTGCAACGGAATCGGAGCCTCCCGCCGGCGAGCCCGCAAGCCGTGCTGGCGCGGCGCTTAAGGCTGTCGCGCAGCGGCAAGCGACGGAATTGCCGCGCATGAGCGCAGGATTTCGCCGCCAGCCATCTTGAATTAGCTGTCGGTTGAGTCTATCAACCGGCGCATCTTGGAAGCCCAGCGGCTTCCCGGGCCGCTTTAGCTCAGTTGGTAGAGCACATCATTCGTAATGATGGGGTCGCGTGTTCGAGTCACGCAAGCGGCACCAGTTTTTCTAAAAGCGTGTAATTCCAATACCATACCTGTCGGGTGGATTTGGGTTCGCCCATAAACCCACCCAAGATCGCCCTAAGCCGAAACGCTGCGGCGTCGTACGGCAGCATTTCGCCGCTTGCCGACCTCAGCACCTCCAAGCGTGAGTGTTCGGTGTGATGCCGATACAAAAGCGCCGCCACGGTGGCGTCAACCGGTTACACAAGCCAGGCAACATCCCCGGCCTTCTGGAAGTGGCGTCAGCGTCCCCAGAGGCTGCGTGGGCGAGTCGTTGGTTGGCTGTAGCGCGCGACTGAACGCTCCACGCTTCGCAAGCTGGATAGCGGAATCTCGTGAGGGCAAGGTCAAATTGCTCTCCGTTCCAGCGACGGGCGGAGATTGGGAAAGATGGATAGCGTGCAGGTGAGGCGCATGGAAGCCGGCAGGACATGGACGGGGGACGGCCCGCGTGCAGGCGCCTGGCTGAGCCGTGCAATGAGCACGCAGCGCCACCTCGCAGCGATCCTGGCTTGCGACGTGGTTGGCTATTCGCGCCTGACGGAGCGCGACGAACGCGGCACGCTCGAGCGGCTGAAGGCCTACCGCAAGGACCTCCTCGAACCGCTGGTTTCCGAGAACCAGGGGCGCATCGTCAAGCTCACCGGCGACGGCATGCTCTGCGAATTCGCGAGCGTCGTCAATGCGGTGACATCGGCGGTGGCGATCCAGCAGGCTGTGGCGGAACACGAGGCGGAAACGCCGGAGGAAGAGCGGATTCGCTTGCGCATCGGCGTCAATCTCGGCGACGTGGTCTGCGAGGAGGACGGCGACCTCTACGGCGACGGGGTCAACATCGCCGCCCGCCTCGAAAGCGCCGCCGATCCCGGGAGCGTGGTCGTCTCGGGCACCGCCTACGACCACCTCCAGGGCAAGCTCGACTGCGGCTTCACGCCGCTCGGCAACCTGCGCCTCAAGAACATCGAGCGGCCCGTGCGCGCCTACCGCGTCGAGACCGACGCCAGCGCCTCGGTGGCTGCACCGCCTCCCCTGCCCGAGAAGCCCTCGATCGCGGTTTTGCCTTTCACCAACATGAGCGGCGACCCTGACCAGGAATACTTCGCCGACGGGCTGGTCGAGGACATCATCACGGGATTGAGCCGGGTGAACTCCTTCTTCGTGATCGCCCGCAACTCGTCCTTCACCTACAAGGGCCGGGCGGTCGACCTGCGCCAGGTCGGGCGCGAGCTGGGCGTCCGCTACGTGCTCGAAGGCAGCATCCGCAGAGCCGGATCTCGCGTGCGCATCAGCGGGCAGTTGGTAGACGCGATCAGCGGTCACCATGTCTGGACCGGCCGCTTCGAAGGCGACGTGAGCGACATCTTCGACCTGCAGGACAAGGTGACCGAGAGCGTCGTCGGTGCTGTCGAGCCGAGCATCCGGCTGGAGGAGATCAAGCAGGCGCGCATGAAGCCGACCGACTACATCAGCGCCTACGACCTTTACCTTCGCGCACTGCCGCGCTTCTACAGCATGACGCGCGAAGGCTTTGCCGATGTGCGCCGACTCACCAACGAGGCGCTCAGCATCGACCCTGGCTTCACCTTGGCGAAGGCACTCGGCGCCTATATCCGCAGCCTATCCGTGAGCCAGTGCTGGCACGAGCCCGACGATGTGCGAGTCGCCGCGCGCATGGCGCGCGAGGTGCTGGCGGAAGCGCGCGACGACCCCACCAGCCTGCGCTTCGCGGCGCAGGTGATCGCCTACAGCGCGAAGGAATACGAGATGGCGCTGGGCACGATCGAACGGTCCCTGCTGCTCAACCCCAATTCGGCGCAGGGCCATACCGGCAGCGGCTGGGTGAACGCGCATTCCAGCCGCCCGCTCGTGGCGATCGAGCACTTTCACAGGGCGATGCGGCTGAGTCCGGTCGACCCCGAGAAAGGCATCGCGCTCTCCGGCATCGGGATGAGCTATCTGATGCTCGAGCGCTACGAGGAAGCGCTGGCATGGGGAGAACGCGCGCTGCACGAGATGCCGAACTACGGCTCCTCGCACCGCGTGGTGATCATGGCGCTGGTCAAGCTCAACCGGCTGGACGAGGCGCAGGCCGCGGCGCGCCGCCTGATGGAGGCGTTCCCGACCTTCACGCTCACCCTGCAGAGACGGATCAACCCGTGGCTGGACAAGGTGTTCGCCGAGCGCTACGTCGAGGCGCTGGGCATCGCCGGCGTGCCGGAGTGATCGCCGCGGCTGCAACGATGCCCTCTCCTGCGCGCCGCGTGCGGCCAGGCGGCTTTGCCGCGCATCTCGGGCATTGTCGAGAATCGCTGTTGGTGGGAAACTCCCGGTCTCTAGCAAGGAGGCCAAAATGCCCAACACTTTCAAGACCGGTGACGTCGTCAGGCTAAAATCCGGAGGCCCGGAGATGACGGTGAGTGATGGCGCTGCCTCGGGCACGTATCTGTGCCACTGGTTCAATCGTGACGGCGACGTGTGGACCCCGCAACATGCCGGCTTCAAGCCGGATCAGCTGATGGTGGTCGACGAACGGAAATAGTTTCGCTCACCCTCGTTCCCGATCGGCTCCGGCCCGGCTTCTTGCCGGACTCTTGCTAATTGTCTCGTCAGAAACGACCGACGGATTTTCCCTGTTGCCGCGTTTAACGGCTGAAGCGTGGCCGCCAATGGCCATGCGCAACCGGAGACGAGAGCATGATCCGCCGTTCGATATTTGTCGTTGCCCTTGGCCTGCAGGCCGCCGCCGCGGCCGCCCAGACAGCGACGCCTGCCACCGCGCCGGCGCAGCCGGCGCCAATCGCGTCCGCCTCCGCCAGGCCCGGCATCACGCTGGAAAAGTTCGAGGCGCGCCGGGAAAAGACTTTCATGCGGGCGGACACCGACGGCGACGGCAAGGTCAGCCTCGCCGAGTGGACGGCGTTCCAGACCCAGCGCAAGGCCAAGGGCGATCCGGCCAAATCCTTCGCGCGGATGGACGCCAACAAGGACGGCTTCGTCGACAAATCCGAGCTCGACGCCTTCTTGGCCAAGCGCTTCGCCAGGCTCGACAAGAACGGCGATGGCGTGATGAGCGCCGAGGAACGGCCGGGCCACAAAACCGCTCCCAATCAGGAGCAATGACCGAGAGGTCATGCAGCACGATGATCATTGGGAGCGCCCCGCTTGATGGGCGCCGATCCGGACGAGGAACTGGTACGGCGCATCGGTGCCGGCGATCAAGCCGCCGTGCAGGCGATGGTGGCGCGCAAGCTGCCGCGCCTGCTTTCGCTCGCCACCCGCATGCTCGGCGATGCCGCCGAGGCCGAGGACGTCGCCCAGGAGACCTTCGTGCGCATCTGGCGTCATGCCTCGGGCTGGCGCCAGGGTCACGCGCGTTTCGACACCTGGATCCACCGGGTGGCGCTCAACCTCTGCTACGACCGGCTGCGGCGGCGCCGCGAATGGGTGACGGACGAACTGCCGGAGGCGGCGGATGAGGTACCGCTTCCCGACGCCGGAGACGAAGGCCGGCGCGTCCAGCAGGCGCTGCTGCGCATCGCGCCGCGTCAGCGCGAGGCGATCGTGCTCGTCTATTATCAGGAGATGTCCAACATCGAGGCCGCCGGCGCCATGCAGGTCAGCGTCGATGCGCTGGAAAGCCTGCTCGCGCGGGGCCGGCGCTCGCTGCAAGCCATGCTCATCGGGGATGGCGATGACTGAGCAGCTGGCGGCGGTTGGGACTTGGGTGGCCACGTCAAACCCGTGGAAGGGGAAACCAGATGGCTGACGAAAGAAAGGCTGCTGACGGGCCGATGAATGCCCAACGCTTCGCTGCACTTGCGGACGCCTATGGCAGCGCCCTGCATCGCTGGCCTCGGGCCGAGCAGGCTGCCGCCACGCTGTTTGCGGAGAGCGAAGAGGGTCGCGCCATCTTGGCGACCGCCGGCAGGCTCGATGTCATCCTCGACCGCCATCACGTCGAAGCCCCAAGCCGGACGCTGCATGGCGAGATTGTCGCAAGGGCCACCACGCAGCTCAGCCAGGGGCGCCGCCGCCGGTTTTGGTGGCTGGGCTTTGGGCTTGCCGGCGTCGGCCTTGCCGGCGCCGTGGTCGGGCTGGCGCTGGTCACCGTCGTCACGCCAGATGCCACGTCCGACCATTATGTGATGGATGCCAACGCAACGTCGTTCGGCGATGCCGGTCCCGACGCCGACACGGAGGACCTATGAGCGCTCGTCTTTTCGCGGCATCGCTGGTGCTGAACGTCTTCCTGATCGGTGCCGTCGCCGGCGGTGCAGGCTGGCTGATCGGCCGTTCCGGAGGCGGCTATTCGCTGGAATCGGCCGGCGGTCAGCTTCCCGCCAGCGATCGCAAGGTATTCCGCCAGGCCCTGCGCGAGGTTCGGCGCGAGTCGCGCGCGGTCATCCTCGACGGACAGCAGGCGCGGCGTGAGGCGGCCAACCTCTTGCAGCAGCCGACGCTCGACGCCAACGCTCTGGCCGCTGCCCTGGAGCGGGCGCGCAATGCCGACGCCACCATCCGCAGCCGGCTGGAACAGCGTATCGTCGAATTCGCCGCGTCGAGCCCGCTAGATGACCGTAAGCTGCTGGCCGACGCCCTGCTGCGCCATGTCGGCAGGCAGCGGCCGATCCCGGCAAAAAATACGCCATAAGAGCGACGGAAAGCGCCGGCCGTCTCCGTTCAAAGAAAAAGAGGGACACGCCTGCCGCCACGCGAACGCGACGTGGCCGGTTCAACCTCGAGAAACTTCGGAGTATCCCATGAATGGTCTGACGAAATATTCTGTTGCGGCTGCGCTTGCCATCGGCGGGACTGCCGCGGCAAGTGCAGCCTCGGCAATGCCGATCGCGCCGGTTGCGGCGCCTGCGATTGTCGAGCATGTGGCCTGGGGCTGCGGCCCCGGCTGGCACCCCAACCGGTGGGGTCGCTGCGTGCCCAACCGCCGCGTGATCTATCCGGGCTATTATTACTGGGGTGGCCCAAGTGTCTATATCGGCCCGGCCTGGCGTCCGTGGCACGGCGATCGTTACTGGCGCCGCTGGTAAGCCCCTGCCGGCCTCATCATGCCGACTCCGGCGTCATAAGGCCTTTCGACCGTGGATATTGCCGCCGACGCGACCTGCGTCGGTCCGCGACGGAGGCTCTGTTGGCTCTATCCGTTCCAAATGCCGTTCCGCCCGATCCAGCCTTGGTCGCGCTCAACCGCTTCGGGCTTGGCGCGAAACCCGGTGACGATCTCGGCAAGATTGCGGCCGATGCGCGCGGTTATCTGAAGGCCGAGCTCGAGCTGTTGGATGTCGCGCTTGTCTCGGCCGACGATTCAAAAAATGCCGGCTTGTTGGACAGCACCGCCGCGATCCAGGCCAGCATGGCCGCCGCCGCGGAGCGCAAGGCAGCGCGGGAGAAGCCAGCGCCCGCCATGCAGCCTACGGCAGACACTTCGGACGGCTCAGCCGAGGCAAAACGCAAGTCAGGCGTGCCGCCGGTCGAGGCCGACATCTATCGGGATGAAGCGCAAGCCCGTTTCGACAAGGCGCTCGGTGCCGCACCCGGCTTTGTCGAAAGACTGGTCGGTTTCTGGTCGAACCATTTCTGCGTCTCGACCGCCAAGGGCCAGCTCGTGCGGGCCTGCGCCGGCGCTTTCGAGCGCGAGGCCGTCCGCCCCTTCGTGCTCGGCCGCTTCGCCGACATGCTGCTGGCCGTCGAGCATCACCCGGCGATGCTGTTCTACCTCGACAACCGACAATCGACCGGACCGGATTCGCGCGCCGGAAAAAGACGCGGCCGCGGCCTCAACGAGAACCTCGCCCGCGAGATCCTGGAATTGCACACACTGGGCGTCGACGGCGGCTATAGCCAGGCGGATGTCACGAGTTTCGCGGGAGCGCTCACCGGCTGGACGATGGCCGGACGGAAGGGCCGCCTGGGCGAGCCCGGCACATTTGTGTTCGACGCCAATGCGCATCAGCCTGGCGAGACGGTGCTGCTCGGCAAGACCTACCCGGCCGGCGGCATGGGCCAGGCCGAGGCCGCGCTCAACGACATCGCCCGCCAGCCGGCGACCGCGCGCCACATCGCTACCAAGCTCGCCCGCCATTTCATTGCCGACGATCCGCCGGCGGCTGTAGTCGACCGCCTTGCCGAGATCTTCACCAAGACGGACGGCGACCTGCGCGCGCTGGCGCTGGCCCTGATCGATCTGCCTGAAGCCTGGTCGCTGCCGCTGACAAAATTGCGCTCGCCGTTGGACTATGCCGTAGCGGTCCGGCGGGCGATCGGCTCCACCACCGGGAAAGAGCCGCAACGAACGCTGCGCTGGCTAAGGGCGCTGGGCGAGCCGCTCTGGCAACCGCCCGGGCCGAACGGCTTTTCCGACCGGACGGATAGCTGGGCGTCCGCCGAAGGCCTCAAGACGCGCCTCGACATCGCCTGGCAAGCGGCTCGTCAGGCGAGCGACATCGGCGATCCCGATGACATGCTTTCCACCGTGATCGGCGCCTCCGCCTCGGCCGAGACGCGCCAAGCGATCGCGCGCGCCGAATCCAAGCAGCAAGGCCTGGCGCTGCTGCTGATGGCGCCGGAATTTCAACGCCGGTGAACAATGGAGAAGCGGCATGAGTCTTCTTAGTGAAACGCCGAATCCATCTCGGCGCGCCTTGCTGATGACAGGCGGCGCGCTGTTTGCCTGGGCCTATCTGCCACGCTTCGCCCGCGCCGCCGACCATCGCGATCCGCGCCTGATCGTCATCATATTGCGCGGCGCGCTGGATGGGCTGTCGACGATCGGCCCGCTCGGTGACCCCGACTATGCCGGCCTGCATGGCGACATCGCGCTGTCGCTCTCCGGCGCCAATGCGGCGCTGCCGCTCGACAGCTTCTTCGCGATCAATCCCGCGATGCCGGTGTTCGCGCGGCTGTTCAAGGCAGGTCAGGCGGCTGCGGTGCACGCGGCCGCGACCGGCTACCGCGAGCGCTCGCATTTCGACGGCCAGGATGTGCTGGAGAGCGGCCTGCCGGGCCCTGGCAACGCCACAACCGGTTGGCTGAACCGCGCGATAGCAGCCTGCCGGCAGGTGAAAGAGTGGCCAAGCTCGGCGGGCTGGCGGTCGGGCCATCGACCCCGCTGGTGATCCGTGGCGCAGCACCCGTGCTCGGCTGGGCGCCGCAGGCGCTGCCGACGCCCAGCGATGCGCTGGCGGAGCGTGTGCTCGACCTCTACAACCATCGCGACCCGGTGCTGGCAGCGGTGCTGCAGAAGGGCGTCGACGCCGACCGCATGGCGATGAGCGACCAGCTCGATGACAGCACGATAAAACCCCGCGGCGGCCTCGCCAACGCCGCCGGCATGCGCCAGTCCGCGCAAGGCGCGGCGAAACTGATGGCCGCCGACGACGGGCCGCGCATTGCGGCGCTGGCCTTCGACGGCTGGGACACGCATGTCAACGAGGGCGGCGCCACCGGGCGGCTCGCCAACCTGCTCGGCGGCCTCGATGGCGCCTTCGAGGAATTCGAGAAAGGGCTCGGCGAGCGCTGGAAGGACACGGCGATCGTCGCCATCACCGAATTCGGTCGCACCGCCCGCGTCAACGGCACCGTCGGCACGGACCACGGCACCGGCACGGTGGTGCTGCTCGCCGGCGGCGCGATCAAAGGTGGCCGCGTCATCGCCGACTGGCCGGGGCTGAAGCCGGCTCAGCTCTACCAAGGCCGCGACCTCGCGCCGACCAGCGATGTGCGCGCGGTGCTGAAGGGGTTGCTTGCCGAGCAGTTCGGGCTCTCCGCCGCGGTGCTCGGCGACAAGGTGTTTCCGGAGTCGGGAGGGGTGAAGCCGATGCGGGATTTGATTGTGTGAGAGCTTCGACTTTGTCCATCAACCGCGAGGCAGGAAGGCGGCGGCACGAGGTGAGATCGGTCGAGATCCTTCGCGCCCCCCTCTGTCCTGCCGGACATCTCCCCCACTTCTTGGGGGGAGATCGGCAGCTTCGGCGCCGCGACCACTCCGCGCTGTGGAACATGGTACGACACTGGCGATTGACGAAAGCCGGCGTGATGTCTGATCTCCGCCCTTGCCTGTCTGAACCCTCGCGCGGGAAGCGCCCGCGCCGTTTCCAGCGCGGGCGTCGATCCCTCGACGGATCACCTGCTCCAATAGCCGGGATGCCAGCGGTGGTGATACCGGAAGCCCGGATGCCAGTGGCGCACGGGCCGGATGAACCGGCGACCGTTCGGCACGCATCTGCCCCAGTGATTCACGTGCCAACCAGGACCGCAGCGCCAGCCGACCGTCTCGATCGGCAGCGGCGCAGCGCTGGGCTTTGCCATCGGCATGGCCTGCGCGCCGGCGGAGAGCATCAAAGTGCCGGCGGCCAATGCGAACGGCAGCAAATATTTGGTGAGCATAAAGTTCGTCTCCGTGATTCATCCCTACCGCCGTGAAACGGACGACAGGGTCGAAATCCGTCGGAGGAGGATGGATCACATCCTCGTTATCGGGCGGCGTCGTCGAGCGTCGCCACGGTCTTCAACGCGCCGTCGAGCATGTCGCCCTTTTCGTCCTTCAGCGCCGCTTCGCGCAGGCGGCGGACCCAGTCGGCTGCGTCTTCACGGCCCTTGAGCATGGCAAGCGCTGAGAGCACGCGGTCGAATTTCGACTGGGCACGGGCGTGGGTGTCGCTGTAGCCTTTGATCAGCCGTCGGCAGTTCAGGATCTCCAGCCCAAGCGCATAGTTTTCGCGCGCATGGGCAAGCGCCAGTTCGTACCAGCGCTCCAGATGCTCGACCTCGACCTTGTGGCGCAGCAGGCGGCGGCGCCAGCGGCGCAGGCCGCCGATGAACCAGAGCATGGCGAAGCCGGTGAAACTGTCGGTGCGGATATGGCGGCCGCGATTGATGCGGCGGTCAAGGAAGGCGGCGAGCTTCGGGCGGCTCTCGATGTAACTGCCGATCGCTACCGGCAGCGTGCCGCAGAATTCCTCGATGCGCGGATGGAAATATTCGGTGACCTGCAGGACCAAGCCTTCCCTGACACCGACTTCCTTGCGCACGCGCCTGTCGCGGGTCGAACGCGTCTTGAGGTCGGCGACGCGGATCATGTCGTCATAGCACATGGCGTTGGCCAGATGTTTCGCCGCCGCGACCGACAGCGCATGGCCACGCGCCGCACTGTCCAGCGCGATGGCCTTGTCCAGCCGGCCGAGATATTCGCCGCCATAGGCGATGTCCTGGTAATCGACGACCTTCTTCAGGCCGCGTTCAGCCATGTCGCGCAGCGGTTCCGGTAGCGCGGCGACACGGGCGGCGAGTTCCTGCCAGCCCTTCAGCAGGGTTTCGGGACCACTGACCTTGGCCGTTGATGTGGTGTCGGGAGCGGCAGGCTTCCCGCTTGCCTTATTCCCGGCTGTCGCGACCGCGATGCCGCGCGCCCGGTCATAGGCGGCGCCGAAAGCGGCAAGGCTGGCCTTGACGCCGCGGCCGCCGGCGCCGATCGCCTGCTCGTAGTTTTCGCGCGGGAAGGGCAGCGCGTCTGAACCGGCCAGCGCGCCGAGCAGGCTGGCCGAGATCATCGTGCCATGCTCGGCGGCGATCTTTTCCATATCGAAGGCGATGAAGCGCTTGGCGGCCACCTCGGCCGTCGCATGCACCTTTTCCGACGAGGCGCGGCCGTCGCCCGGCTCGATCTTTTCCGAGACGGCGGCGATGCGGTGCGAGGAGGCGATCAGCGTCGTGCGCTCGGGCGTGACGAAACCGCGGATGATGGCGCGGCCAGCCTCCATCAGCTCGGCGGCGATCAAGATGTCGACGTCGCCCTGCGAGGGCGAGAGCGCGAAGACCGGCAGCCGGCCGGTGTCGCGCGCCATCTCGATGTAATAGATCGTCGCCCCCGTGCGCTGGGCGACGCCCGCCACCGACGTTGACTGCGCAATGTAGCCGCTGCGCTCGGCGACGTCGGTGATCCAATCGGCGAGCACGCCGCCGCCCTGGCCGCCGACGGCAAGCACGGCAAGTTTTATCACCCGCTCATCATCAGAGGCGCCCGGCTTCGGGCGCAGCGGTGAAGCCTGCTCAAGCATCGGCGAACATCAAACGGCGACTCTCGCGGCGGCGCTGCAACCGGCCGATCACGGCGCGGCGCGCGCTTTCCAGGAAACGGTCCCAGCGGCTCGGATTGTGCACGACATCGGCGCGGTAGAAGGAGGGACAGAGCACGGCCGCATCCGCCACCTCGCCGCAATTGCCGCAGCCGACACAGTTCTGGTCGATCGAAGCGACCGGATCGTCGCGCAGCGGATCGTCGAGCGACTTCACCGAGAGCGACGGGCAGCCGGAGAGCCGCATGCAGGCGTGGTCTCCGGTGCAGACGTCCTCGTCGACCCCGAATTTCGGCTTCACGACCCGCTCGCCGCCCTTGACCGCCTTCTCGACCAGCGGCCTCTCGCGGCGCTGGCGGTTCAGCATGCATTCGGACGAGGCGACGATGACCTTCGGCCCCTTCTCCTCGGTGGTTAGCGCCTCGCGCAGCGTGTCGCGCATCTTGCCGACGTCATAGGTGCGGTCGATGTGGCGCAGCCATTTGACGCCCATGCCTTTCACCGCTTCGGTGATCGGATGTTTTGTGGACTTGGTGCGGTTCGAGGCGCGCGAGGACAGGATGTCCTGGCCGCCGGTGGCGGCCGAGTAAAAATTGTCGACGATGACGATGACGCCGTCATTCTTGTTGAAGACGGCGTTGCCGATCGAGGAGGTGAGACCGTTATGCCAGAAGCCGCCGTCGCCGACGAAGGAGATCGACCGGCGTTTCGCTTCCGGCGAATTGAAGGCGGAAGCCGAGGCCGGCCCGAGGCCGTAGCCCATGGTGGTGGCGCCGAGCTCGAAGGGCGGCATGATCGAGAACAGGTGGCAGCCGATGTCGGAAGCGATGTGGTGCTTGCCAAGCTCCTGCTCGACCAGCTTGGTCGCAGCGAAGATCGGCCGCTCCGGACAGCCGATGCAGAAGCCCGGCGGACGGCCGGGAACGACATTGATGAGATCGGCCGTGTCGACGCCCTCGCCCAGCTTGTTCGGCGCACGAACCTCGCCGGGCAGCAGATGCGGAGCATAGGCGCGCAGGAAGGAGCCAATGCCGTCCAGCATCACCTGCCCGGTATATTCGCCGGCCATCGGCAGATGCTCCTTGCCGACCAGCTTGGTGCCGCGCCCTGCCTTGTGCAGCATCGCGGCAAAGGCCTGCTCGATGTAGTTGGGCTGGCCTTCTTCGACGACCAGCACCGCCTGTTTGCCCTCGCAGAAGGAAAGGAACTCGTCATCGACGAGCGGATAGACGGCGTTCAGCACATAAAGCGGCACGTCGGTGTCGCCATAGGTGTCGGCAAGGCCGAGCCGCTGCAGCGCGCGGACGACCGAATTGTACATGCCGCCCTGCATGACGATGCCGATCGAGCCATTGCCCGGCCCAAAGACCTCGTTGATCTTGCGGCTTTTGATGAAATCGACCGCCGCCGGCCAGCGCTTTGCGACCTTCTCCTTCTCGTGCAGGAAGGAGGCAGGCGGCAGCACGATGCGGCCGGTGTCGCGGCGCGGGGCCGACAGCGCATCGGCCACCGACATTGGCGGCCGCTTGTTGTCCTTGGCGACAAAATGGCCGTGGACGTGGCAGCAGCGGATGCGCACCTGCAGCATGACTGGCGTGTTGGAGGCTTCCGACAGCTCGAAGCCATCCTCGACCGCCTTGACGATCGAGGGCAGGTTCGGGCGCGGATCGAGCAGCCAGACCTGGCTCTTCATGGCGAAGGCGTGGCTGCGCTCCTGCATGATGGAGGAGCCCTCGCCATAGTCCTCGCCGACGATGATCAGCGCGCCGCCGGTGACGCCGCCCGAGGCGAGGTTCGCCAAAGCGTCCGAGGCGACATTGGTGCCCACTGTCGACTTGAAGGTGGCGGCACCGCGGATCGGGTAGTGCACGGATGCGGCAAGCATGGCGGTGGCGGTTGCTTCCGAGGCGCTCGCCTCGAAGTGCACGCCGAGCTCGCCCAGAATGTCCTGCGCGTCGGCGAGCACATCCATCAGATGGCTGATCGGCGCGCCCTGGTAGCCGCCGACATAGCCGACGCCGCATTGCAGCAGCGCCTTGGTGATGGCGAGGATGCCCTCGCCCGCGAATTCCTGGCCGGCGCCAAGCCTCAGCTTTTCAACTTCCTTGGCAAAAGACCGTTCGGCCATCTCTGCCTCCTTCCGTTACCGCCGTTTGGACGGCGGCGCGTACGTCAAACTCAAATGTCGTGCTTGCGGATGTTCTTCAGCATCTTCTGCAGAATCGCGATCAGCGCGGCATATTCTGCATCGTCGACGCCGTCGAACATCGCTTCGAAGGCATCATGCATGGCCGGCCAGGCGCGGGTGAAAAGCGCCCGGCCGTCATCGGTCAGGAACACATGGCGGAAGCGGCTGTCGGCGACGCCCTGCTCGCGCCGCACGAGGCCCTGGCCTTCCAGCGCGTCGAGCGTGCGACTCAAGGTCGATTGCTCGATCACCGTATAGACCGAGAGGTCGTTGACGGTGATGCCGTCGGTGACCGAGAGCACGGCCAGCGTGCGCACCTGCGGAATGGTCAGGCCCTGCTTGCGAAAGTCTTCTCGCAGGGTGGCGTTGTAGCGGCCCATGATGCGGTTCATCAAATAGGGCGCGAATTGCTGCAGGCCGATCTGGCCGAGGGTCGAGATGCGCTGGCGCTTTTCCGGAAGCTTCTGTTCCATCAGAGCCTCCCCGCCAGCAGAAAGCCGGAGCCGCCGCCGAGCCCCGCGCCCGGATGCGTCGAGGCGCCGATATGGTAGAGGCCTTTAATGCCGGTCTCGTGATTGCGGCTGGCCTTAAACGGCCGCCACAGGAAGGACTGGTCGATGGTGGACGAGCCGCCATAGGGATCGCCGCCGACCAGATTGATGTTCATCGCTTCCAGATCGGCAGGCGAATAGGCGCGGCGCGCGATGATGGCGTCGCGAAAACCATCGATGTGATGAGCGAGGATCGCCTCGACGCGGTCGGCGTAGGCCTCGCGCAGCGCCTCGCTCCAGCGGCCCTCGGCTGGGGCCTCGAGCTTGCCGGCGGCATCGCCCTTGATATGGCGCGGCGCTTCCGGAAGCTGCAGCCACAGGATTGCCTTGCCCGGCGGACAGCGCGACGGATCGAGCGCATGCGGCTGGCCGACGCAGATCGTCGGCACTTCCGGCAACAGGCCGCGCACCGCTTCGTTGCAGGCTTTCGACACACCATCCAATCCCGGCGTCAGATGCAGCAGGGCCACCTTGTCGAGGCCCTCGCCGCGCCAGGCCGGCGGCTTGTTCAGCGCGTAGTGGAGCTGGAAGTTGCCCTTACCGTAGCGGTAGGACTGCGTGGCCTTGGTCGCTGCGTCGGGCGCATCGTTGCCGAGCAGGCGGCCATAGAGCTGCGTCGGCGTGACCGAGCAGATGATGCCCTTTGCCGCCGTCAGCGTCTCGCCGGAGGCGAGCCGCACCCCGGTGGCACGGCCGCCGGTCTGGACGATCGAGGCGACGTCGGCGTTGACGCGGATTTCGCCGCCGCGCTCCTTGATCAACGCCTCGAAGGCGGCGAGCAGGTTCTTCGCCCCTCCCTTGACGATCGGTGCGCCGGCCGCCTCCAGCGCGAAGGCGATGACCTTGGCGATCTGGCCGGAGAAGGCGTCTTCCGGCCCAAGCCCGGCATGCAGCACCCAGGGCGCCCAGAGCGCGCGGACGGTATCGGACTTGTACGCGGTCTCCAGCCAGCCCCGCGCCGGCACCAGCGCCTCGCCCAGGACGGCGGCAAGCTCGCGCGGACCGCGCCGCCACGCCTCGCCGGCCATGAGCTTCGTCGTCGGATAGGACCAGAGCGCGCCACCGAGCAGGCCGAAGAGCAGTCCGGCATTGCGTTCGATGTCGCCGACATCGCCGCCATGACGGTCGCCATCGCCGGAGGCAAATGCGTTCAGCGCCGCGATATTGGCGGCCCGGTCGGTGGTGAGCACGGCATGGCTGCCATCGGGCCGAAGCACGCCGGTGGGTGTGGTCGTGTGACAGAATTCCAGCCCGTGCCGCGCAAGATCCTTGCCGAGCGCGGCATAGGCCGGCGAGGTGATGAAGAGGACGAAGGTCGTCGCCATCACGTCATGGACGAAGCCGGGCGCCGTGATCTCATCGGTGCGCATGCAGCCCCCGATGCGGTCGTTGCGTTCGAGCACGAGCACCTTGGCGCCCTTGGCGCCAAGCATCGCCGCGCAGACCAGGGCGTTGATGCCGCTGCCGACGATGATGTGATCGGCAGCGGTCATTGAGGGGAGCTCCCTGCTTTCGGGAGATCGGTTTCAATTGCGCGGGTCAGGGTTCCTTCGCGCCCCCCTCTGCCCTGCCGGACATCTCCCCCACGAGGGGGGAGATCGGCAGTTTCGGCGCCCTGCTCAATCCTACGACGTCGGAGATTGGCGAAAGCGGAGGTGACGTGCAATCTCCCCCCTTGTGGGGGAGATGTCCGGCAGGACAGAGGGGGGCGCCGTAGAGCGCCAGCGTCGCTCCGATCCCACCTCTCCACTACTCCATTGCGCGCGAGCATGATCTTCTCCCGAAGACCGCCACCTCGCCTATTGGCCCGGCACCAGCGCCAGGGCGCGGATCGGGCTGCCGGTGCCGTGCTCGATCTTGAGCGGGGCGACGATCAGGATCGCGCCTTTCGGCGGCAGTTGGTCGAGGTTGCAGAGGCTGGCCAGCCCATAGCGGTTGGCTTTGTGCATCAGCGTGTGCGCCGGGAAAGGCGGCTCCATGCCGCCGGCCTTGCCGGCATCGGTGCCTATCGTCTCTGAGCCCCAGCCCTTGATGTCCTTGCTGATCAGGAACTGGATGGCTTCCGCCGTCGGGCCGGGCGTGTGCGGGCCGGTCTCGTTGGCATTGAGGAACTCGGCTTCCGAACCGTTGCGCTTGTACCAGTCGGTGCGCATCACCACCCATTCGCCGGCATTGATGGCGCCGTGCTTGGCCTCCCAAGCCTTGATATGCTCGACGGTGAGAAGGAAATCGTGATCGGCGGCGGCTTCCACTGAGCAGTCGATGACATTGACCGGACCGACGAAATTCTGCGCCGGAATGGTGTCGGTGGCGCCGTCCGGATAGTCCTTGCCGGTGATCCAGTGCTGCGGCGCGTCGAAATGCGTGCCCGAATGCTCGCCGAGCTTCAGCCAGTTCCAGGCCCACCACGGACCGTTCTTGTCATACTTTGAAATGGGGTGGATCTCGACCTTCGGCGTGTCGACGGCAAGCTCCGGCGGCAGCTTGATCAGCGGCGTGTTGGGCCCGAGCGGCGCCGACAGGTCGACCACCTTGATGGCGCCCGAAAGCAGCTGGCCGGCGACCTCGCCGAGGAGTTTCTGCGTGTCCATTGTCTTCGTTCCCTCTTGTTCGTGCTCATCAAGGCTCGTTGCGGCCCTTAATATCCTACTAGACGAAAACATATGCATCTGCAATTATCTTTAAGCATAAAGCATTTTGGGGCAGGGCGTGAGCGAGTTCGACGCCATCTTTGTCGGTGCGGGCCACAACAGTCTGGCCTGCGCCGCGCATCTGTCGCTCAAAGGCTGGAAAACCGCGGTTTTCGAGCGCAACGCAACTATCGGCGGCGCGGTCCGGACCGCGGAATACACGCTTCCCGGTTTCAGGCACGACTTCGGCGCGATGAACCTGAGCCTGTTCGCTGGCTCTCCCTTCCATCGGAAATATGCAAATGAATTGAAAAGCCATGGGCTGGAATTCGCGCCCGTCGCCGATTGTTTCGCCAGCGCTTTCCCGGATGGAAGATGGTTTGGCGTCAGCAACGATCTCGAGAAGACGACATCGCGGCTCGCCACCTTCTCCGCGGCCGATGCCGCTACATGGCGCCGGCTGGTCGAGGCCTTTCCAGGCGAGGCGGAGCATCTGTTCCCGCTGCTCGGATCGCCGATGAACCCGCGCGCGCTCGCCGGCACGGCCTGGTATCTTTGGCGCAAGAAAGGCATTGGCGGCGCGCTCGATACCGGCCGCTTGTTGCTGTCTTCCCCCCGCGCGTGGCTCGAGGACAATTTCGAGACGCCGCATGTGCAAACCACGCTCGCCGCCTGGGGCATGCATCTCGACTTCGCGCCCGACATCGCCGGCGGCGCCGTGTTCCCTTATCTGGAATCAATGGCCAACCAGAGTTTTGGCATGGTGCTCGGCAAGGGCGGCGCCGACACCATCATCCGCGCGCTTGTCGGCATGGTCAAAGCGGCCGGCGGCAAGATCATGGCCGGCGCGGAGGTGGCGGAGATCACCGTCGCCGGCGGCCGCGCGACCGGCGTGCGGCTCGCCTCCGGCGATTTCCATGTCGCCAGCAAGGCCGTCATTGCCGGCGTCGCGCCCAAGGCGCTGACTGGCAAGCTGTTGCCGAACGGATCCGGCGATGCCGGCTTTGACGCGGCGATGAAAAAGTTCCGCCATGCGCCGGGCACGATGATGATTCATCTGGCACTGGACGATCTGCCGGACTGGAGCGCTGGCGCCGAGCTTCGCCACTTCGCCTATGTGCATCTGGCGCCGTCGCTCGATGCCATGTCGCGCACCTATCAGCAGGCGATTGCCGGCGTGCTGCCCGATCAGCCGGTGCTCGTCGTCGGACAGCCGACCGCCGTCGATCCCTCGCGGGCGCCAGAAGGCAAGCACGTGCTCTGGGTCCAGGTGCGCATGCTGCCGGCGGAAATCCTTGGCGATGCCGCCGGCAAGATCGCGCCCGGTTCCTGGGACGCGGTCAAGGACGCCTATGCCGAGCGCGTGCTCGACATCATCGAGAGCTACGCGCCTGGTTTGCGCCAGAAGATCCTCGGGCGCGCGATCTTCTCGCCGCTCGACCTCGAGCGCGAGAATCCGAACCTCGTCGGCGGCGACCAGATTTGCGGCAGCCACCATTTGGCGCAGAATTTTCTCTTCCGTCCGGCGCGCGGCTTCGCGCGCTGGAACACGCCGGTGTCAAACCTCTACCTCACCGGCGCCGCGACATGGCCCGGCGCCGGCACCGGTGCCGGATCCGGCTTCATGTTGGCGCAGCAACTGGGAGGGCACTAGCAGCAGAATTCCAGGATGGACAAGGCGCGGTTGCCCACCAGACCTTCCGAATGAACAACGCCGCGCGAACAATGAGTCAAAAACCGACAACCAACAAGGGGAACGACCATGACCATCAACAGACGCGATTTGCTTGGATTTGGCGCGGCAGCGCTTGGCGCGGCGACACTCGGACTGCCGAAGGCAGCCAAGGCGGCGGACGAGCTCACCATTGCCTACAACGTCAACCTGCCATCCTGGGACCCGACGACCGGGCCTTCGGCGGTGAACCCGACCATCCAAGGCCTCTACCAGTCCGTGTTCGACCAGTTCATCCCGCAGAAGCCGGACCTCTCCTTCACACCCGGCCTGCTCACCGAATGGGGTTGGAACGACGATCGCAGCAAGGTGACGATGACGGTCCGCGACGGCGTGAAATGGCATGACGGCTCGCCCTTCACCGCCGAGGACGTTGTCTGGTCGCTGCAGCGGGCGGGCGACGAGAAGGCCGGCAACCCGATCCAGTTCGTCTGGAAGAACGTCAACAACTTCAAGATCGACGGAAACAAGATCACCGGCGACGTCGTGCAGTTCGATCCGGTCTATTTCAAATGGATGTCGTTCCTGACCGGCTACATCATGCCGAAGGCCTATTACGAGAAGGTGGGCGCGGAAGGCTTCGAGAAGGCGCCGATCGGCACCGGGCCCTATATGGTCGACAAATTCGAGCGCAACGCCTTCCTGCGGCTGAAGGCCAATCTGAATTACTGGGGTGCCAAGCCAGCCTTCGAGAATGTGACGATCAAGTTCGTCACCGACGCGGCAAGCCGCGTCGCCGAGGTCGAGTCCGGCTCCTCGCAGGTGACGCTCGAAATCCCCTATGAAGAATATGACCGGCTGATCGCCAAGGACGGACTCGCCGGCTCGATCAAGAATGTCTCCGACATCGGCATGATCTTCTTCAACGACATCGAGGCGATGCTCGACAAGAACGTCCGCCAGGCGGCTGTGATGGCAGTGGACAAGGAGCTCTTGGTCAAGCGGCTGCTGCGCGGCTACGGCCAGCCGATCGCCACGCTGGAGACGCCGGAATACACGGCCTTCGACGCGTCGATCAAAGTCGAGCACAATCCGGAAAAGGCCAAGGAACTGCTCGCCGCTTCAGGCTATTCGCCCAAGAAGCCGGTCAAGTTCACCATCCAAACGACCAAGGGCTTCAAGCCCAAGGATTATGAGATGATCCAGGCGATCGTCGGCATGTGGCGCAAGGTCGGCATCGAGGCCAGTATCGAAGTCTACGAGATCGCCAAGCATTACGAGCTGCGAGCCGCCGACAAGCTGGCGCCGGCCGCCTTCTACAACTGGGGCAATGCGATCGGCGATCCGACCACCTCGACCGGCTTTGCCATGTATGGACCTAGCCCGCATTCGGTGTGGGACAGCCAGGACCTGATCGACATGATCAATCCGCTGTGGGGCGAGAAGGACGAGGCCAAGCGCATCGCCGGCTGGAAGGCCGTCGACAAATACATCGCCGAGCAGGCCTATGTGCTGCCGCTGATGCAGTATGCTCAGCCGATCGTGCACTCGAAGAAGGTCAATGTCGTGCAGCATGTATCGGGCGCGCTGCTGCTGGCGCTGATGACCCCGGCCTGATGACATCTGGGAAGCTGCGCTGGCGCAGCGCACCTTCTCCAACGACGCGCAGGCCCCCTCATTCGGCCGGTGAGGGGCCGAATGCATTAGGCTCAGCGAGCATGCTGCTGCAGAGATTTCTTGTTCGTCTGATGACGATGCTGGTCACACTGTTCGGCGTCGCCGTCGTCGTCTTCGTCGTCATCCGCGTGGCGCCCGGCGACCCGATCGCGATGATGCTGCCACCCGGCGCCAGCAATGACGACATAGCGCGTCTGCGCGCGCTCTATGGGCTGGACAAGAGTATTGCGCAGCAGTTCTTCATCTGGCTCGCCGGCGTGCTGCATGGCCATTTCGGCACTTCGATCTCGCTGCGCCAGGATGTGCTCGGCCTCGTCTTCAACCGGCTGCCGGCGACGTTGGAATTGGCCATCGTCGCGCTGTTGATGGCGGTGGCGATCGGCGTCTCCGCTGCGATCCTCGGTGCGCGTTCGCGTGGCACGGCCGTCGAAGCCGGCATCGACATCGCCAGCGGCGCGACGCTCTCCATCCCCGATTTCCTGTGGGGCCTGGTGCTGATCCTGCTGTTCGGCGTGCTCATCCCGGTGTTCGACATTTCCGGTCGAGTGTCACCGCAACTCGACCTGCCCTTCGTCACCCAGTTCTATCTCGCCGAGAGCATTCTCAGGCTCCGCTTCGATCTCACCTGGGATCTGCTCAAGCACATGCTGATGCCGGCGATCGCGCTGGCGTTGCCGCTGGCGGCGATCATCGCGCAACTCCTGAAACAGTCGCTGAAGGAAGTGCTCGACCTCGACTATGTCGTGCTCGCGCGGGTCAAAGGCTTTTCCGAAACGCAGGTTATCCTGCGCGAGGCGTTGAAGAACGCGGCGCTGCCGACGCTGACGCTGGTGGGCGTGCAGTTCACCTTCCTGATCGGCGGCACGGTTATCGTCGAGCGGCTGTTCTCCTATGAGGGTCTCGGCAATATGGCGATCGATGCCGTCATCAACCGCGACCTGCCGCTGATCCAGGGCATCGTGCTGGTCTTCGCGCTGCTCTTCGTGCTGATCAACCTTGGCGTCGACATGATGTATGCGCTGCTCAATCCGAGGCTGCGTCATGGATGAGGCGCGCATTTTGCATCGGGGCCTCAGCCCGCGGCTATGGCTGGCCGGCGGCTGGCTTCTGCTGGCGCTGCTTGCGGCCATCTTCGCGCCGCTGATCGCACCGCAGGATCCGCTGGCACAGGACCTGATGCTCGAGCGTCTGCCGCCCTTCTGGCTTGACGGCGCCGAGCCCGGCTATTGGCTGGGCACCGACAGCCTGGGCCGGGATCTCCTGTCACGGCTGATCTTCGGCGGCCGCATCGCCTTCATCGTCGCCTTCGCCGCGGCGGCGTCCGCCTGCCTCATCGGCTCGGCGCTCGGGCTCATTGCCGGCTATTTCGGCGGTTGGGCCGACCGCGTCATCTCGCGCATCGTCGATGTCTGGATGGCCTTCCCGCCGGTGCTGTTCGCGATCCTTTTAGTCGCGGTGTTGGGCACAGGCTTGAGCTCCGTCATCATCGCCATCGCCGTCATCGACTGGACGCGCTTCTGCCGCGTGATCCGGGCCGAGGCGATGAGTCAGGCGCGCATGGACTATGTCGAGAGCGCGCGCATCGCCGGCTATGGCCGCATCGGCATCATGCTGCGCGAAGTGCTGCCCAATGTGCTGCCGTCGGTGGTGGCGCTCTTGTCGCTTGAGATGGGCATCGCCGTCATCGTCGAGGCGATCCTCTCCTTCGTCAATCTGTCGATCTCGACCGACGATCCGACCTGGGGCGGCATCATTGCCGAGGGCCGGCTGTCGATCCACCAGGCCTGGTGGGTGCTGGTGTTCCCGCTGATCACATTGATCTTCACCGTGCTGTCCTTCAGCCAGTTCGGCGAAGGATTGAAGGCGCGTTTCGATCCGGTGCTGCGATGAGCGCCAATATGGAACCATGCCTCGAAATCCGCTCCTTGAGCGCAGTGCTGCCCAACGGCCAGCGCGTGCTGCGCTCGGTATCGCTCACCGTGCAGCCGGGCGAAGTCCGCGCGCTGGTCGGCGAGAGCGGCGCCGGCAAGACGATGATCGGCAAGGCGGTGCTCGGCGTGCTGCCGAAAAGCGTGCGCATCGTCGAAGGCGAGATGCTGATCGAGGGCGAGAGTCTCGGCCGCCTCGATGCGAAGGCGCGGCGGACGCTGATCGGCGCGCGTACCGCGCTGATCCCACAGGACCCGCTCACCGCACTCAACCCGTCGCGCCGCATCGGCCCGCAGACGACCGACCGGCTGGTGCGCATCCTCGGCTGGAGCGGTGAGAAGGGAGACGAGCGTATCCGGCAGTTGCTCCAAGAGGTGCAGATCCGCGAGCCCGAACGTGTTCTGAAATGCTATCCGCACGAGCTCTCGGGCGGCATGCGCCAGCGCGTGCTGATCGCGGCCGCCTTCGCCGCCGAGCCCAGGCTGATCGTCGCCGACGAGCCGACGACGGCGCTGGACGTGACCGTGCAGAAGCAGATCCTGCGCCTCATCGCGCAATTGCAGCGCAACCACGGCACGGCGCTTCTGTTCGTCACGCACGATCTCGGTGTCGTCGCCAAGATCAGCCAGAAAGTGTCGGTGCTCTATGCCGGCAAGGTGGTCGAAGAAGCCACGACCGCCGACCTCTTCGCATCGCCGCAGCACCCCTACACGCGGGCGCTGATCGCGGCGACGCCGCGCTATACCGATCCCTACGCATCGCTGATGCCGGTGAACGAAACCGTGCTGGCTGGGCTCGCGGACGAGATCGCGGGCGCCGACAGGGCGTGGAGGCCAAGCCATGGCTGAGCCGCTGTTTTCCGTCCGCGGGCTGAAGGTGGCGCTGCCCGACATGACGCGCAAGCCGCTGATCGGCCGGGCGCCACTGGCCGAGATCCTCAAAGGACTGGACTTCGACCTGCCCAAGGGATCGGTGACCGGCATCGTCGGCGAATCCGGTTCCGGCAAGTCGACGCTCGGCCGCGCGCTGGTGCGGCTGATCGAGCCGAGCGCCGGCTCGATCAGCTTCGAAGGGCGAGACATCGGCCATCTTTCGGAAGCGGAGCTCAGACCGCTGCGTCGCGACCTGCAGATGATCTTCCAGGACCCGATGTCGTCGCTCAACCCGCGGCACACCATCTTCAGCATCATCGCGGCACCCTTGAGGCAGAACGGGCTTGGCGACCGGCTGAAAGAGCGCGTGGCGGAAGCCCTGCAGCGTGTGGGCCTGCCGCAGAGTTTTGCCGGCCGCTACCGCCACGAGCTGTCCGGCGGGCAACGCCAGCGCGTCGGCATCGCACGGGCGCTGGCGCTGTCGCCGAAATTCGTTTTGGCCGACGAGATCGTCTCCGGCCTCGACGTCTCGACGCAGGCACAGATCCTGACGCTGCTGGAAAAGCTCGCGGCCGAGATGGGGCTGACGGTCGCCTTCATCAGCCATGATCTGTCGGTGATCCGGCGGCTCTGCCGGCAAGTCATCGTCATGCGCGAGGGAGGGATCGTCGAAGCCAGCGCAACCGACGCGCTCTTCGACAATCCGAAGGAGACTTACACGCGCGACCTGCTCGCTGCCATCCCGCTGCCTGAGATCGATGCGGATTGGCTGCAGCCGCCTGCAAAGGCACCGGCATGAGAAAGGCAAACCTTGTCCGCACACCGAACAGCGGGCCTCGGATGTGCATGGGAGCAAAGTCAGCCCGCCAAAGGAGGGTGACATGAAATACGCCACAAGCGGCGCAATGGTCGGCGCAATCCTGTTCGGCTCAATGGGAATGGCTTCGGCCGACTCGATCCCCGGCATGCGCGGCCACGACCATACCGGCGTCACCGTGCCCGACATGAAGCAGGCCGTCGACTTCTTCACCAATGTGGTCGGTTGCAAGAAGGCGATGTCCTTCGGCCCGTTCGCCGACGACAAGGGCACCTTCATGCAGGACCTGCTCGGCGTCGATCCAAAAGCGGTAATCGAGGAGATCACCCTGGTGCGCTGCGGCTATGGATCGAACATCGAATTGTTCAAATACACCGCGCCCGACCAGAAGGACCTGACGCCGAAGAACAGCGACATCGGCGGCTTCCATATCGCCTTCTATGTCGACGATGTCGCCGCCGCGAAGGCCTATCTCGACGCCAAGGGCGTGAAGACCAGGATGGGTCCTCTGCCGGTCAAAGAAGGACCGGCCGCCGGTCAAACCATCCTCTACTTCCAGGCGCCCTGGGGACTGCAGCTGGAAGCGATCAGCTATCCCGACGGCATGGCTTACGAGAAAGGCGCCGAGACGGTGCTGTGGAGTCCCAAAGATCCAGCCAAGTGAGCTGATCGCGCCGCAATTGTTCAATTATGAAACTTTAAGATTGAAATAATTGCCGGCAGGCGCGATACTGATGTTGGAACCGCCGGCCCCTCGGCGGTCCCTGATGCCCATTGAGCGTTTGACGCAATTCCGGACGGGAAACCGCTACGCACTTTCCCTGGAATTGCTCTAGAGGAGATCGCAAGACATGAAGGTTGCGGTTCTCGGCGGCGGACCGGCCGGCCTCTATTTTGCCATCTCGCTGAAGCTGCGCGACGCCGCGCATGACGTGACGGTCTACGAGCGCAACCGCCCCGACGATACGTTCGGCTGGGGTGTGGTGCTGTCGGCCGAAACGCTGGAGAACCTGACCAGGAACGACCCTGTCAGCGCGGTCTGGATCAGGAAGCATTTTGCCTACTGGGACGACATCGCCGTCATTCATGACGGCGTGCGCACGGTGTCGACCGGCCACGGCTTCTGCGGCATCGGCCGCAAGCGGCTTTTAATTCTGCTCCAGCGCCGTGCGCGCGAGCTCGGCATCAAGATGATGTTCGAGACCGAGATTTCCGATCCCAGGCCGTTCATGGAAACGCACGACCTTGTCGTTGCGGCCGACGGATTGAACTCGAAGTCGCGCGCCACCTTCGCCAACGTTTTCAAGCCCGACATCGACACGCGCAAATGCAAGTTCGTGTGGCTCGGCACCACGCAGAAATTCGACGACGCGTTCACCTTCATCTTCGAAAGGACGCAGCATGGCTGGGTGTGGGCGCATGCCTACCAGTTCGACAGCGAGACCGCGACCTTCATCGTCGAATGCAGCGAACAGACCTGGGCTGCCTTCGGTTTCGGCGCGATGACGCAACAGGAATCGATCGCTGTCTGCGAGCGCATTTTCGAAAAGCATCTGGGCGGCCATTCGCTGATGACCAATGCCAATCACATCAGAGGTTCGGCCTGGATCAACTTCCCGCGCGTGCTTTGCGAGCGCTGGTCTTACAAGAATCTGGCGCTGATGGGCGACGCGGCGGCATCGGCGCATTTCTCGATCGGATCCGGCACGAAGCTGGCCCTGGAGAGCGCCGTCGCGCTCGCCGACTATGTCGAGTCCGAGTCCGACCTCGAAGCGGCCTTCCGCAAATACGAAGATGCTCGCCGCACCGAGGTGCTGAAACTGCAATCGGCGGCGCGCAACTCGCTCGAATGGTTCGAGGAAGTCGAACGTTATCTCGGGTTGGATCCAGTTCAATTCAACTATTCGCTGCTCACCCGCTCGCAGCGCATCAGCCACGAGAACCTTCGTCTGCGCGATGCCGAATGGCTGGCGGGCGCGGAGGAATGGTTCCAGCGCAAGGCCGGCGCCGGCGGCAACATGCTGCGCCGCGCGCCGATGTTCGCGCCATTCAGACTGCGCGAGATGGCGCTCACGAACCGCATCGTCGTCTCGCCGATGGCCCAGTACAAGGCGGTCGACGGCTGCCCGACCGACTGGCATTTCGCCCACTATGCCGAGCGCGCCAAGGGCGGGGCCGGGCTCGTTTATATCGAGATGACTTGCGTCAGCCCGGAGGGACGCATCACCCCCGGCTGCACCGGCTTCTACCAGCCCGAGCATGAGGTCGCCTGGAAGCGGCTGGTCGATTTCGTCCACGCCGAGACCGAAGCCAAGATCTGCGCCCAGATCGGCCATTCAGGCCCGAAGGGCTCGACCCGCCTCGGCTGGGAAGGAACGGACGAGCCGCTGCCGTCCGGCAACTGGCCGGTTATGGCGCCTTCAGCCGTGCCGTGGTCGCCGCAGAATCAGGTGCCGAAGGCGATGAACCGCGCCGACATGGACGTTGTGCGCGACCAGTTCGTCGCCTCGGCGGAGATGGCCGAGCGCTGCGGCTTCGACATGCTGGAGATCCATGCCGCGCATGGCTATCTGCTCTCCGCCTTCATCACGCCGCTGACCAACAGGCGCACCGACGACTATGGCGGCTCGCTGGAGAACCGCATGCGCTATCCGCTGGAGATCTTCCACGCGGTGCGCGCCGTGTGGCCGGCCGAAAAGCCTATCTCGGTGCGCATCTCGGCCAATGACTGGGTAGGGATCGAAGGCGTCACGCCGGCCGATGCGGTCGAGATCGCCAAGCTTCTGCATCAAACCGGCGTCGATCTCTGCGACGTCTCGGCGGGCCAGACCACGATCGCCGCCAAGCCGGTCTATGGCCGCATGTTCCAGACGCCGTTCTCCGACCGCATCCGCAACGAGGTCGGCATGGCGACGATGGCGGTCGGCAACATCTACGAGCCGGACCACGCCAACTCGATCCTGATGGCCGGACGCGCCGATCTGGTGGCGCTGGCCAGGCCGCATCTCAGCGATCCCTATTGGACGCTGCATGCGGCCGTCACCCTCGGCGATCGCGGCGTCAAATGGCCGGATCCTTATCTACGCGGACGCGACCAGATCTACCGGCTGGCCGAACGCGAAGCGGCGGCAGGGCTGAAGGTATGAGCGCATTTATGTTTTCACGTCGGCGCTGCCCCTCATCCGCCTGCCGGCACCTTCTCCCCGTGAAGGACGGGGAGAAGGCACAAGCTCAAACGCTGGCGGCCCCCTCTCCCCGTCCTTCACGGGGAGAGGGTAAGGGTGAGCGGCAGCGCCTTGCCTGGAGGACTGGCGCATGATCACCGGCAAGCATGCGCTGGTCACCGGCGGCGGCTCCGGCGTCGGCCGTGCGATCGCACTGTCGCTGGCGGAAGCCGGCGTCGCCGTCACCATCTGCGGCCGCCGCAAGGCCGCGCTGAATGAAGTCGCGAAGGCAAACGACCGCATCTTCGGCATCGGCGCCGATGTCACCGACGAAGCCGACATGACGGCGCTGTACGAGAAGGCCGAAGCGGCGCGCGGTCCCTTCGAAATCGTCGTCGCCAATGCCGGGATGGCTGCCAGTGCGCCGGCTTACAAGACCTCGCTCGCCGACTGGCGGCGCACGCTCGACGTCAACCTCACCGGCGCTTTCCTGACCGTGAAGCCAGCGCTTGCCGGCATGCTGGCGCGAAACACAGGCCGTATCGTTTTCATTGCCTCGACCGCCGGACTGAAGGGCTACGCGTATGTCGCGCCCTATGTGGCGGCCAAGCATGGCGTCGTCGGGCTGATGCGGGCCCTCGCAGCCGAGACCGCCAAGTCCGGCATCACCGTCAACGCCATCTGCCCGGGCTTCGTCGAAACCGACATGCTGGAGGAATCCATCCAGCGCATCATCGAGAAGACCGGCCGTTCCGCCGATGAGGCACGCGCGAGCCTTTCGGCTGCGAACCCGCAGGCGCGTTTCATCCAGCCGGAAGAGGTCGCCGCGACAGTGCTCTGGCTCTGCGGCGATGCGGCGCGGTCGATCACCGGACAGGCGATCTCGGTCTCGGGAGGCGAGACATGGTAGCGGGACCGACGTCTATCGGGCCGGGCAAGGACAGGCTGCGGCTGTGGATCCGCCTGCTGCGTGCTTCGCGCACGATCGAGGCCGAGCTGCGCGAGCGGCTGAAGAAGCAGTTCGACACCACGCTGCCGCGCTTCGACGTCATGGCGGCGCTCTACCGGTCGCCGGAAGGCATGCTGATGAGCGACCTGTCGCGATTCCTGCTGGTGTCGAACGGCAATATCACCGGCATCGTCGACCGGCTGGTCTCCGAAGGGCTGGTGACGCGCGCGCGCCGCAACGGCGACCGCCGCACCTCGATGGTGCGGCTGACCGAAGAAGGTTCGAAGTCTTTCGCGGCAATCGCCGCGGCGCATGAGAACTGGGTCGGCGAGCTGCTCGGCACTGTCAGCGAGGACGAAGCGCGCCGGCTGACCGGCATGCTGAAATCGTTCCGCAGCAATTGGGAGGGACGCGAATGAGCGCCATGGCCAAGCTCAAGCCGAAGCACTTCCTCTGGGAGGTGGAAGGCAGGGTCGCGAAGGTCCGGCTCGACCGGCCGGAGCGCAAGAACCCGCTGACCTTCGACAGTTATGCGGAGCTGCGCGACACTTTTCGCGATGTCGCTTACGCCGATGATGTCGATGCCGTGGCGTTCCTGCCCAATGGCGGCAATTTCTGCTCGGGAGGCGATGTCCACGACATCATCGGACCCTTGGTCAAGATGGACATGAAGGCGCTGCTCTCCTTCACGCGCATGACCGGCGACTTCGTCAAGGCCATGCTGAATTGCGGCAAGCCGATCATCGCGGCGGTGGATGGCGTCGCCGTCGGCGCCGGCGCGATCATCGCCATGGCCTCCGACATCCGCATCGCGACGCCGGAAGCAAAGACCGCCTTCCTGTTCACCCGCGTCGGCCTTGCCGGGTGCGACATGGGCGCCTGCGCGATCTTGCCCCGCATCATCGGCCAGGGCCGCGCCGCCGAACTGCTTTACACCGGCCGCACGATGAGCGCGGCCGAAGGCGAGCGTTGGGGGTTCTACAATCGGCTGGTCGATGCGGCTGCGCTCGAGGCCGACGCGCTCGAGATGGCAGCTCGCATCGTCTCCGGCCCGACCTTCGCGCATGGCATCACCAAGACGCAGTTGAACCAGGAATGGTCGATGGGTCTCGACCAGGCGATCGAGGCGGAAGCGCAGGCACAGGCGATCTGCATGCAGACCGGCGATTTCGAGCGCGCCTACAAGGCGTTCGTGGCCAAGGAAAAGCCGGTGTTCGAGGGGAATTGAGATGAGCGCGATGCTGGATACGTTGGCAGGACAGCGCCCCCCTCTGTCCTGCCGGACATCTCCCCCACAAGGGGGGAGATCAGCTGTCATCTCTGCCTTCGCCAATCGCCAAGGCCGCAAGAATGAGCGGGGCGCCAAAACTGCCAATCTCCTCCCAAGTGGGGGAGATGTCCGGCAGGACAGAGGGGGGCGCCGTAAAGTGCAAACCTCGCAGAAGTGCGGAGGCACCGATGCCTGACCGTTCCTTCCTCAACTGGCCCTTCTTTGAAAACCGCCATCGCGAACTTGCCGAAAATCTCGACGCCTGGTGCACCAAGAACCTGCCCGTCGATCACCACGATATCGACGCGGCCTGCCGCAACCTCGTCTCCGTGCTCGGCCGCGACGGCTGGCTGAAGCCGACGGCGCTCGATCCCGACAAGCCGGGGCCGCTCGACGTGCGCACGCTCTGCATCACGCGCGAGACACTCGCCCGCCATGACGGGCTCGCCGACTTCGCCTTCGCCATGCAGGGCCTTGGCACCGGCGCGATCTCGCTGTTCGGCACGCCGGAGCAGCAGCGCTGGCTGGAAAAGACGCGGGCGGGCCAGGCGATCGCAGCCTTTGCGCTGTCGGAGCCGCGGTCGGGATCGGATGTCGCCAACATGGAGATGGCGGCTGTCCGCGACGGCGACTTCTATGTGCTTTCGGGCGAGAAGACCTGGATCTCCAATGGCGGCATTGCCGACGTCTATATCGTCTTCGCCCGCACCGGCGAGGCGCCCGGCGCCAAGGGAATTTCCGCTTTGATCGTGCCTGCGGACACCAAAAGCCTTGGCATCGCCGAACGATTGGAAGTTATCGCCCCGCATCCACTCGCGCGGCTCTCCTTCGACAATGTGCGCGTTCCGGCTTCCGCCCTGATCGGCAAACCCGGCGACGGTTTTCGGATCGCCATGTCGGTGCTCGACGTCTTCCGCTCGACGGTGGGCGCCGCGGCGCTCGGCTTTGCTCGAAGAGCGTTGGACGAAAGCATCAAAAGGGTGTCCGAGCGAAAACTGTTCGGCGCGCCGATGGCCGAACTGCAGATGGTGCAGGGCCACATCGCCGACATGGCGCTGAATGTCGACGCCGCCGCCCTGCTCGTCTATCGCGCCGCCTGGACCAAGGATATGGGCGCCGCCCGCGTCACTCGCGAGGCGGCAATGGCCAAGCTGTTCGCCACGGACAAGGCGCAGGAAGTGATCGACAAGGCGGTGCAACTGCATGGCGGCGACGGCGTGCGCAAGGGCCACATCGTCGAGAGCCTCTATCGCGAGATACGCGCGCTGCGCATCTATGAGGGCGCTTCCGACGTGCAGAAAGTGGTGATCGCCAGGCAAGTGATGGGAGCGGCGTGAGATCATGCTTGCGGACCGCATTTCACTTAAGGGAGGCTAGACATGCACACGATCCTGCAGCCGGAAGGCTGGGCCAAACCGATCGGCTATGCCAACGGCGTTGCCGCGCGTGGCCGGCTGGTCTTCATCGGCGGCCAGGTCGGCTGGAATGCCGAGTGCCGGTTCGAGACCGACGATTTCGTCGATCAGGTGCGCCAGACCCTCACCAATGTCGTCGCCGTTCTCGCCGAGGCCGGCGGGGAGCCGCAACACATCACCTCGATGACCTGGTATTTTACCGACAAGGCCGAGTACCTCGCCAACCTCAAAGGGATCGGCGAAGCCTACCGCGCCGTCATCGGCCGGCATTTTCCGGCGATGGCCGCCATGCAGGTGGTGGCGCTGGTCGAGGACCGGGCGAAGGTGGAGATACAGGCAATCGCAATTATTCCGGAGTGAGCCGGAGGCGCTACTGGCTTCTATTTCGCAATGGCCTGAAGCCGCGAAGGCGGCTACGCCAACTCGGCGCTGACGCTCGAGGGATTGTATCTGCCTCCGTCCGTCAGCATTGCCGTGACAGTACGGCAACGGCCGCTTGGCTGCCGCCACAATCTGTGATCAGATGATCATACCCGCGTCGGCGGATATTCGCACGATAAACTTTGCCGGCACCCAAAGGAAAGCAAAAGCGTGGCTCTGGGCTTCGAACCAGTATCGGGACGCATCACCGTCCAGGATGGCGTCTACCAGCAGCTTCGCCATGCCCTCATGGTCGGCAGCTTCGATCCCGGGCAGGTGCTGACCATCGCCTCGCTGGCGGAGGCTTTCGGCACCTCAAACATGCCGGTGCGCGAGGCGTTGCGGCGGCTGGCGGCAGAGAACGCGCTGGAAATCTCGCAGAACGGCTCAGCCTGCGTGCCGGTGGTGACGCGGGCGCGGCTCGACGACCTCTGCCGGGCCCGGCTCGCCGTCGAGGGGCTGGCCGCCGAGCTTGGCGCGCCGCGCCTGACCGCAGCCGAGATCGGCTTGCTGCAAAGGGTTACCGACGACCAGCGGGCGATCGGCCGCGACGGCAGCATCTACGAGCTGATCGCCAAGAACCAGCAGTTCCACTTCACCATATACCGCGCCTCGGGCTCCGACGTGCTGTTTCAGCTGATCGAGACGCTGTGGCTGCGCTTCGGTCCGTACATGCGGCTGTTGTCCAACCATGTCGCGCCGCTGATGCGCGCCGGCACCATGGAGCCTTCGGGCCGGCACGCCGCGATCATAGCGGCCATTAAGGACAAGGATTTCACCCGCGCGCGCGACGAGGTGGTGGCCGATATCACGGCGACACAAGCGACTTTGCGGGCGATCTGTCCTGACGTGCCGGAGCCCAGACCGGTCGATTTTGCCGCTTTCGGAAGGGCGCCTTGATAGGCGGCCGCCGCAGAGTGGCTTTGAAGCCGCCTGGGCCAAGCTCCTGGACCAAGAGAACAGCCGGATTTTGAGGCGCCGACCCGCATTTCTTCAGCCGCGGCGCATTGATCCCTGTCCGTATTTGTGATCACATGATCACAGGGAGCGAGACAGCGAATGTCCGGCTATTTTCTCTATCATTCGATCGGCACCTTCCCCGGCAAGGCCGAGCGAATGGCCGCCTCGCTGACGGATTTCTCGAACATCTGGTCGGCGGAAGACGACGGTCAGTGGCCTGCCGCGCTTGCGGCGCGGCAACGCTTCATCGATGCCTGGAGGCGGCTGATCGAGGCGCCGCAAGGCACGCTGACCACGGCCGAGAATGTCACCGCCGCGCTCTATAGCCTGATCGGTGGCTTGCCGACGGAGCGGCTGGCGGGAAAGCGGCTGCTGGTCGCCGCCGACTGTTTTCCTAGCCTGCATTTCCTGCTGGCGGGCTTGGGAGAGCGTTTCGGCTTCACCCTCGACACCGTTCCATTGCGGCCTGGCGAGACCTGGGTTCGCGACCAGGATTTCATCGACCGCTGGCAGGCGGATGTCGGGCTCGCGCTCATTACCTTCGTCACCTCGACGGCCTCGCACCGCTGCGATGTCGGCCGCCTCGCCGCGCATGGCCGCGCCATGGGCAGCATAGTCGGCGTTGATGTCACACAGGGTATCGGCGTGGCGCCGTTTTCGGTTGCGGCAACGCCGGTCGATTTCGTCGTCTCGACCTCGCTAAAATGGCTGTGCGGATCCTCCGGCGCCGGCATTTTGCATGTCGCGCCGGACCTTTTGGCGTCCTGCCGGCCGGAGTTGCGGGGCTGGTTCAGCCAGCCGAACCCGTTCTCCTGGGATCTTAACGCTTTCACTTACGCCGACGATGCGCGCCGCTTCGATCATGGCACGCCGGCGATCCTGGGAAGCGTCGCCTCGCTGCCCGGACTGGAGTGGGTGGAACAGACCGGAATCGACGTCATCCGCGCGCAGAATGCCGGGCTCGTCGAGCGTATCATCGGTGCCGCATTGGAAAATGGCTGGGAGGTCCGCTCGCCGCTCGATGCCAGTGAACGTGGCGGCAGCGTGATGCTCGGCCTGCCGCAAGGTACCGAGCCGGCGAAGATCATAGCTGCGCTTCGCGACGAGCGGCTTTACTGCGATGCGCGCGGCACGACGCTGCGGCTGTCTCCCGGCATGGTCACCACAGAGACGGCGGTCGATGCGCTGATCGCGCAGCTCACGGAGCATATCGGTTCGCGGCGACGCCGCGCGTCGTGAATTCAGGTACCGCCTCGCCTGCGGCGCCCGGGAGTTTGGCGCCGGAAAGGGGCGGATCAGGAACCGAACCAGAGGGAAGCAAGATGTTGAAACGTCTAGGACTGATTGGGATGGCCGTCGCTGCCGGCCTCGCCTTTGCGGCGCCCGCCTTCGCCGACAAGATCATGGTGGGCGCCTATCCGGCCAACCCGCCATGGGAATACAAGACCGATTCGGGCGCCTTCGAGGGATTTGAGATCGACGTCGCCAATGATGTCGCCAAGCGCATCGGCGCAGAGGTCGAGTTCCAGGATCTCGGCTTCCAGGCGCTGTTCGCAGCGACCGCTTCGGGCCGCATCGACTTTGCCGTGTCCTCGATCTCGGTCACCAAGGAGCGGCTGCAGAACCAGGGCTTCACGCAAGCCTATTACGACAGCGACGGTACCATCGTCGGCAAGGCGGATTCCGCCATCAAATCGCTCGACGATCTGAAGGGCAAGACCATCGGGGTCATCGCCGGCTCGACAGGCGAAGCCTACATGAAGGAGAACGCCGCCAAGCTCGGCGTTGCAGAAACCAAGAGCTACAACGCCCAGCAGGACCTTCTGCTCGACGTGCAGAACGGCCGCATCGACGGCGGCGCGGGCGAGCTCGCCGGCTTCCTGTTCGCCATCAAGCAGATGCCAGCGCTAAAGATCCTGGTGCGCATCCCGACCGGCGAGCGCTTCGCCATGATGACCAAGAAGGGCCATCCGCTGCTTGAAAAGGTCAACGACGCCATCAGCGAAATGAAGAAGGATGGCACCATGGCCGCGATCCACAAAAAGTGGTTCGGCGTCGATCCGGAAGCCGGCACCAGCACGGTGACGCCTGGCCCGATCCCGCAATAAGCCGGCTGATCAGAAATTTAGACGGGAGCGGCAGCAAGAGTTGGCGCTCTCGCTTCGACCATTTGGGTCTCGCCAAACACGGCGAACCTTGTCTCACGGTGAGCGCCGATGGAACTGATCGACACCTTCTTCAACTGGGGCATCCTGGTCCGATCGTTTCCGATCCTGATCCGCGGTCTTGGCAATACCATTCTGCTCGGCTGCGCGGCGATCGTCTTCGGCACGATCGGCGGGCTGGCGATCTGCCTGGTGCGGCTCTACGCGCCGAAGCCGCTCAGGCGGCTGGCGACGCTCTATATCGACATGTTCCGCGCGCTTCCGATCCTGGTGGTGCTGATCCTGATCTACTACGCCCTGCCCTTCATCGGCATCCGCCTGTCGTCCTTCGTCTCGGCAGCACTTGCGCTGTCGCTGGTGTTGGCGGCCTTCACGGCGGAAGTCTGCCGCGCCGGCATCGAGAACATTCCGAAGGGCCAGTTCGAGGCGGCCTCGGCGCTCGGCCTGCCTTTTTGGGTCGCGATGCGCAAGGTGATCCTGCCGCAGGCGATCCGTGTCGTCATTCCGCCGCTCACCAGCAACTGCGTCTCGGTGTTCAAGGACACCGCGCTCGCCTCGGTGGTGGCGATGCCGGACCTCTTGAAGCAGGCGACCGACGCGCAGGCGCTGATGGCCAATCCGACGCCGCTGATCGGCGCGGCGATCATCTATCTCGCCTTCCTGTGGCCGCTGGTGCGGTTGGTCGGCTACCTCGAAGAGCGCGGTAAAGCTCGGTCCGCGCACTGATCCCCTTAGGATGACCTCGATTAGCTGAAGGAGACTCCCGTGAACCGACACCATGTTTCGAAAGCGCAGGAGAGCGCCGCTTCGTTCCCGGTCGAGAAGATCCGCGCCATGTTCCCGGCGCTCCGGCAGGCCGGCGACTTCATCTTCATGGACAACGCCGCCGGTGCGCAGATCCCGCAAAGCGTGCTCGACGCGGTGACCAGCCATCTGGTGGCGCACAACGTGCAGCGCGGCGGCCGCTACGGCCGCAGCGTCACCGTCGACCAGTCCGTCGCCGAAGCGCGTGAAAGCGTGGCGGTTTTGATCAACGCCTACAGCCCGTCCGAAATCTGCTTCGGCATGAACGCCACCTCGTTCATCCGCCTGGTCAGCCTCGGCATCGGCCAGATGCTTTCGGAACGCGACGAGATCGTCGTCACCGACATGGATCATGACGCCAACATCGCGACATGGCTGGCGCTGGAGCAGGCCGGCGCCAGGTTCAAATGGTGGCGCATGCGCGAGGACGGCAATCTGCATGTCGACGACCTCAAGCCGCTGATGTCGGACCGCACCCGGCTCGTCGCCTGCACGGTAACCGCGCACTCGATCGGCTCGATTGTCGATGTCGCTTCGGTCGCCAAGATCGCGCATGCGGCAGGCGCGGAAGTGTTCCTCGACTGCGTGCATTACGGGCCGCACGGGCTGATCGACGTGCAGGCCTGGGACTGCGACTATCTCGTCTGCTCAGGCTACAAGAATTTCTCGCCGCATATGGGTTTTCTCTGGGGCCGCTTCGAAACGCTGAAGCGGCTGCCGACCTTTCGCGAGGACTTCATCCCGGATGAGCCGCCCTACAAGGTCGAGGCCGGCACCTTCATCTACGAGAATGTCTCCGGCATGGACGCAGCGGTGCGCTACCTGGAGTCGATCGGCCGCAATTTCTTGGCCGAGAACAACCGCTCGCGCCGCGACAACATCGTCGCCGGCATGAACGCCATCCGCGAGTACGAGCTGACGCTGGCGCGCGAGATGATGAAGGTGCTGAAGGCCTGCGGCGCGACAATTTACGGCGTCGCCGACGAGGCGCGCATCCATGAGCGCGTGCCGACCTTCTGCTTCAACATCGGCACACTGTCGCCGCAGAGGATCGTCGAGGAGATGGCGGCCTTGCAGATCGGCATCCGCGACGGTCATATGTACGCGCCGCGGCTGATGAAGCGGCTCCACCTGTCGATGGACAGCGGCGCGATCCGCGCCTCGCTGGTGCACTACAACACGGTCGAGGAAGTGCACCGTTTCGGCGAAGCGCTGCGGGCAATCATTGCGAAGCTGTCGTGACGCCCGGACGTCTGGTTCGAGCCTACGCCGCCTTCTTCGCCAGCCTCGCCTTGATGCTTGCCACGTCGGCGCGCGGCGTCGCGGCGAAAAGCGTCTTGGTGTAGCTGTGCTTGGGGTCCGAGAAGACCTCGTCGCGCGAGCCGTATTCGACCGCCTCGCCGAAATACATCACCATCACGTCGTCGGCGATGTAGCGCACCACCGACAGATCGTGGCTGATGAAGACATAGGTCAGCTTGAACTCGTCCTGCAGGTCGGCGAGCAGGTTGAGCACCTGCGCCTGCACCGAAAGATCGAGCGCCGAGACCGGCTCGTCCAGCACCAGCAGGCTCGGGTTCAGCATCAGTGCGCGGGCAATGGCGATGCGCTGGCGCTGACCGCCGGAGAACATATGCGGATAGCGGTTGTAGTGCTCGGGGCCGAGACCGACCTTCTTCAGCATCTTCATCGCCAGGTCGCGGCGTTCCTCGGCCGGCTTATCGGTATTGATCAGCAGCGGCTCGCCGAGCACGTCGCCGATCTTTTGACGCGGGTTGAGCGACCCGTAGGGATTCTGGAAGACGATCTGCACCTTGCGGCGCATTTCCTTGGTCAACCCGTCCTTGGCGATGTCGACCTTGTTGCCGTCGATGAACAAATCGCCGGCGGTCGCGGGATCGATCAGCGTGATGATGCGGGCGAGCGTGGACTTGCCGCAGCCGCTTTCACCGACGATGGCGAGCGTCTTGCCCTTCTCGACGCTGAAGGAGACGCCCTTCACCGCATGCACCGTGCGCGCGGGGCGGAACAGGCCGCCGCCGACATGGTAGTCGCGCTTGATGTTCTTGCCTTCGACAACCTTGGTCATGCGCCGGCTCCGGTCATGCACTGGCTTCTGGGGGCGCCGGCTCGAACAGCATGTCGGAGACGGTCGGCAGCCGGTCGCCGATGGCGTTCTCCGGCAGCGCCGACAGCAGCGCGCGCGTATAGTTGCTCTTGGGGTTCTCGAACAGCGACAGCACGTCGGCCTCTTCCATCTTGCGGCCCTTGTATTGGACGATGACGCGATCGGCGGTCTCGGCGACCACGCCCATATTGTGGGTGATCATGATCAGCCCCATGCCGTATTTGGCCTGCAGCGACACAAGCAGATCGAGAATCTGCTTCTGGATGGTGACGTCGAGCGCGGTGGTCGGCTCGTCGGCGATCAGCAGCTTCGGATTGCAGGCAATGGCCATGGCGATCATGACGCGCTGGCATTGGCCGCCCGACATCTGGTGCGGGAAGGAGTTGAGCCGCTCGGCCGGCTCCGGAATGCCGACCTGCTTCAACAACTCGATGGCGCGCGCCCGGCGCTGTGCGCGATCCATGCCGAGATGGAAGCGCAGCACTTCCTCGATCTGAAAGCCGACGGTGAAGCAAGGATTGAGACTGGCGATCGGCTCCTGGAAGATCATGGCAATGTCCTTGCCGATGATCTTGCGGCGCTCGGCCGGACCCATCTTGAGGAGATCGCGGCCGCCAAACGTCATGCGGTCGGCGGTGACAGCGGCCGTCCAGGGCAACAGGCCCATAACCGCCAGCATCGACACCGACTTGCCGGAGCCGGATTCGCCGACGATGGCGAGCACCTCGCGCTCGTCGACACGGAGCGAGACGCCGTCGACGGCGCGGAATGGGCCGGAGGCGGTCTGGAACTCGACGATGAGGTTCTGGATGTCGAGCAATGCCATCACGACCTCCTGAGCTTCGGATCGAGCGCGTCGCGCAGGCCGTCGCCGATCAGGTTGATGGCGAGCACCGTGATAAGTATGGCAAGGCCGGGGAAAGTCACCACCCACCAGGCGCGCAGGATGAATTCGCGCGCCGAGGCCAGCATGGTGCCCCATTCAGGCGTCGGCGGCTGCGCGCCGAGTCCAAGGAAGCCAAGCGCTGCGGCTTCGAGGATGGCGTTCGAGAAGGACAGCGTGCCCTGGACGATCAGTGGCGCCAGGCAGTTCGGCAGGATGGTCCTGAGCATCAGCCTCAGGTGCCCGGCGCCGGCGACCTTGGCAGCCACTACATATTCGCGGCTCTTCTCGGCCATCACCGCAGCGCGCACCAGGCGGGCGAAATGCGGCTGCAGGACAAGCGAGATCGCCAGCATCGCATTGAACAGCCCGGGTCCGAGAATGGTGACCAGCACCAGCGCCAGAAGCAGCGACGGGAAGGCCAGGATCAGGTCCATGACGCGCATGATTGCGACGTCGACCCAGCCGCGGAAATAGCCTGCCAGCAAGCCGAGCGTGATGCCGCCGACGAGGGCCAGCGTGACGACGACGGCGCCGATGAGCAGCGAGAAACGCGCGCCATAGAGCAGGCGCGAGAGGATGTCGCGGCCGACCGGATCGGTGCCGAGGATATATTGCGAGCTGCCGCCCGCCTGCCAGGCCGGCGGCCTGAGGAAGGCGGTCTTGTCCTGCACGTCGGGTGCATAGGGCGCGAGCAACGGCGCAAAGAGCGCCGCCAGCACCAGCAGGATGAAGACGACCAGGCCGATGACGGCGCCGCGGTTCACCGAGAAATAGTGCCAGAAGGTCTTGAAGCCGGTCAGCCGGTCCGGGCTGCCTGCGGCCATCGGGGCGATTTCGGTCGACTGGCTCATCACGCCGCCCTGATGCGCGGGTTGATGACGGCATAAAGCACGTCGACGATGAGGTTAACGGCCATGACGATGAGTGCGATCAAAAGCAGACCTGACTGCACGACGACATAGTCGCGCTTGAAGATGGAATCGACCATCCACTTGCCGATGCCCGGCCAGGCGAAGATGGTTTCGGTGAGGATAGCGCCGGCAAGCAGCGTGCCGACCTGCAGGCCGATCGTGGTGACGACCGGGATCAGGGCGTTGCGAAGTGCGTGCGCACCGATGACGCGGGCGGCGGAAAGACCTTTGGCGCGGGCGGTGCGGACATAGTCTTCACCGAGCACCTCGAGCATGGCCGAACGGGTCTGGCGCGCGATCACCGCCAGCGGAATCGTGCCGAGCACGATCGCCGGCAGGATGAGATGGCTGAGCGCCGAGCGCAGCGCGTCCCATTTGCCGTAGAGAATGCTGTCGATGGTCATGAAACCGGTGATCGGCTTCAGGAAGAACTGCAGGCCCATGCGGCCCGACACCGGCGTCCAGCCGAGATAGCCGGAAAAGAAGATGATGAGCAGCAGGCCCCACCAGAAGATCGGCATGGAATAGCCGACCAGCGCGGTGCCCATCAACGACTGATCGAACCATGAGCCGCGTTTGACGGCCGCGAATATGCCGGCCGGGATGCCGATCGCCATGGCGAAGATCATGGCGAAGAAGGACAATTCCAGCGTCGCCGGGAAGAGCGTCTTGAACTCCTGGAGCACCGGGCGCTTGGAGGAAATCGAGACGCCGAAATCGCCGGTCGCGACCTCGCCGACATAGCGCGCATACTGCTCCCAGACCGGCAAATTGTAGCCGAACTGTTCCTTGAGCTCTTCGTAGCGGGCGGGGGTGACGCCGTGCTCGCCGGCCATGGCCAGGATCGGATCGCCGGGCAGCAGCCGGACAAAGGCGAAGGCGCAGATGGTGATGCCGACGAGCGTCGGGATCAGAAGTGCGATTTTGTTGAGGAGATATCTGAGCATCGTGAAATGGAATGGGGCGGCGACAATTCGCGCCGCCCCGTTCGCAAATATTACTCGGCCTTGTCAACGCCGTCGAAGCGATGAATGCCGAGCGGGTCCATCTTGAAGCCGCTGACGTTGTTGCGGACAACGGCATAGACCTGGCTGTGAGCCAGCAGGAAGGCCGGCGCCTGCTTGGCGAAGATTTCCTGGGCCTGCTCATAGAGCTTGGTGCGCTCGCCCTGGTCGCTGGTCTTCTTGGCCTTCTGGATCAGGTCCTCGAAGTCCTTGTCGCACCAGCTGGAATAGTTCGAGACGCCGATGGCCGAGCACGCGAAGAGGGTGGCGAAGAAATTGTCCGGATCGCCATTGTCGCCGGTCCAGCCGATCTGGAAGGCGCCGGGACGCTCCTTCTTCTTGCCTTCCTCGCGATACTTGGTCCACTCGTAGTTGACGATCTCGGCCTTGACGCCGACCTTGGCCCAGTCGGCCTGGATCAGCTCAGCCGCGCGCTGGAAGTTCGGGTTGTAAGGACGAACGCGGTCGGAAGCCCAGAGCTGGATTTCCTTCAGCCCGGCGTCGGCCAGCACCTTCTTGGCCGCTTCCGGGTCATAGGAATCGAACTTCACATCCTTGTCCCACGACCACATGGTCGGCGGAATCAGGTTCTGCGCCGGCGTCGCGCCAGCGTCCTGGAACAGCGACTTGATCAGCGCTTCCCGGTCGATCGCCTGGTTGAGCGCGTGACGAACCTCCGGCTTGTCGAGCGGCGGGATCGTGGTGTTGTAGCTCATGTAGCCGATGTTGAGGCCGGCCTGGTCCATCAGGGTCACGTCCTTGTTGGCCTTGATGGTGGCGATGTCGGCCGGGTTCGGATAGGGAGCGACATCGCATTCGCCGGCCAGCACCTTCTGGATGCGGGCGGTCGCGTCAGGCGTGATGGCGAAGACCAAATCGTCGATCTTCTCCTTGCCCTTGAAGTAGTCGGGGTTCGCCGCATAGCGGATGACCGAGTCGAGCTGATAGTCGACGAACTGGAACGGCCCGGTGCCGATCGGCTTGGTCGAGAAGTCGGCCATCTTGCCTTGCTTCTCGAGCTGGTCGGCATATTCCTTCGACACGATCGAGGCGAAGTCCATGCCGAGATTGGCCAGCATCGGCGCGTTCGGCTCGGTCAGCGTCAGCTTGACGGTGAGGTCGTCGACCTTTTCCCACTTGGCGACGTATTTCGGCATGTCCATGCCGGTGTAGTAGTCCCAGGTCAGGTTCGGCAGATACTTCTCGCCGTTCCACGGATTCTGCTTGTTGAACTGACGGTCGAACGAGAAGACGACGTCATCGGCGTTGAGGTCGCGGGTCGGCTTGAAATAGTCGGTGGTCTGGAACTTCACGCCAGGGTGCAGGTGGAAAGTATAGACCAGGCCGTCGTCGGAGATTTCCCATTTGTCGGCGAGGCCGGGCTCGATCTCGGTGCCGCCATGCTTGAACTCGACCAGGCGCGAATAGACCGTGCGCGACGAAGCGTCGAAGTCGTTGCCGCCCGTCGTCGTACCCGGATCGAAATTGGCCGGCGACGCTTCCGAGCAATAAACAAGCGTCTTTGCATTGGCCATCCCGCCGAGGACGCTTGCAGCCAGCAACGCGGCTGCAAAAGTCATTGTCTTTTTCATTGAGCACTCCCTGATGTTCTTCCAAGCCCCTCTATCAGGCTCGCGAAGCGCGCATATAAGCACCGTTTTTGGGGCTTTGGAACACCCCGTTTGCGTACCCCACGGTAAGCAGGAAAAGAATCCGCATTTTCCTCAAATAGCAGAAAAAATGAGCAGAATTTTTCGCTCACGCTAATGTTAACAACCGCATTTTTTTATTGATTGAGGCTCTGCCGAAATGAAACAAGGAGCTCCTGCCTGCGATCCCAGGTCCTCGTTGGGACACGCCTGCGGGAGGCGTCGAGGGACAGGATTTCGGCGGCAAATCTTTCCGCCGCTGCCGCTGGGGCAAGACTTGCACGGCCGCCGATAGAGGCAATACATAGATGCCAGGCCGGATTTCTTGGAATCCGCAATCGGCCGCAGCGGGAGGAACGCTTCCGAAATCGGAAAGAGATGCGGCGCAGAAGCAAAACCAGGACACCAGGGAGGGATTTGGTGGCAAAAGCAGCAAAGACAACGCCCCCGGCGAAGGCAAGAGCCAAGGCCGCGCCCGTCGATGCGGGCGCGCCCAAGGCTTCATCTTCCAAGACCGCTTCGCCAGCCAAAACGCCGTCACCTGCAAAGGCCGGCTCCAAGCCGAAGACCACTGCGAAACCGGCTGCCGCTGCAAAGAAGACGAACCCCACATCCGCCGCCAAGGCTGCAACCGCAAAGACCGCCAGGCCTGCGGCAAAGGCAGCCTCGGGATCGGCCAGGCGGCTGCCCAAGGCGATCACGGAACTCGCGGCAGGGTTGCCGGAAAAGCCTTGGCTGAAAAACTACCCGAAGAACATGCCGGCGGAGATCGGTCCGCTGCCTTACGATTCCATTGGCGACTTCCTTGTCGGCGCCTGCAAGCAGTTCGCCAGCCGGCCGGCGTTCGTGTGCATGGGCAAGTCGATCTCCTATGCCGAGCTCGAGCGGCTTTCGGCGGCCTTCGGCGCCTATCTGCAGTCGAAGGGACTGGAGAAGGGCGCGCGCGTGGCGCTGATGATGCCGAACGTTTTGCAATACCCGGTAGCGATGATGGCCGTGCTTCGCGCCGGCTTCACGGTGGTGAACGTCAACCCGCTCTACACGCCGCGCGAGCTGGAGCATCAGCTCAAGGATTCCGGCGCGCAGGCCATCGTCATTCTGGAGAACTTCGCCAACACGCTGCAGGCGGTGATCGCCAGGACGCCGGTCAAGCATGTCGTGGTCGCGGCGATGGGCGACATGTTGGGCGGGCTGAAAGGCGCGATCGTCAATCTCGTCGTGCGGCGGGTGAAGAAGATGGTTCCCGCCTGGTCGCTGCCCGGCCACGTCAAATTCAACGCCGCGCTCAAGGCGGGCTCGGCAAGCGCCTTCAAGCCGGCGGCAGTGTCGGGCGACGATATCGCCTTCCTGCAATATACCGGCGGCACGACCGGCGTGTCGAAAGGCGCGACGCTGCTGCACCGCAACGTCTTGTCCAACGTGGCGCAGAATTCGCTCTGGGTGGAGGACGCCTATACGGTCAAGCCGAAGCCGGCGCATCTCAACTTCGTCTGCGCGCTGCCGCTCTACCACATCTTCGCGCTGACGGTGAACGCGCTGATGGGCATGCAGCAAGGCGCGCAGAACGTGCTCATTCCGAACCCGCGCGACATTCCGGGCTTCGTGAAAGAACTGCAGAAATACCCGGTCCACATCTTTCCCGGCCTCAATACGCTGTTCAACGCGCTGCTCAACAATGAGGATTTCCGCAAGCTCGACTTCAAGCCGCTGATCCTCACTCTCGGCGGCGGCATGGCGGTGCAGAAAGGCGTGGCCGAGCGCTGGAAGGCGCTGACGGGCTGTCCGGTGAGCGAAGGCTACGGACTTTCCGAAACCTCGCCGGTGGCGACCGCCAACAAGTTCAGCTCCAGCGACTTTACCGGCACGATCGGCCTGCCGCTGCCATCGACCGAGATCGCCATCCGCGACGACGACGGCAACAACGTGCCGCTCGGCGAAGTCGGAGAGATCTGCATCCGGGGTCCGCAGGTTATGGCCGGCTACTGGAACCGGCCGGACGAGACCGCCAAGGTGATGACCAAGGACGGGTTCTTCAAGTCGGGCGACATGGGCTTCATGGATGAGCGCGGCTACACCAAGATCGTCGACCGCAAGAAGGACATGATCCTGGTCTCCGGTTTCAACGTCTATCCGAACGAGCTGGAAGAAGTCGTGGCGCAGCACCCGGGCGTGCTCGAAGTGGCGGCGATCGGCGTGCCGGACGAGCACTCCGGCGAGGTGCCGAAGCTGTTCGTGGTCAGGAAGGATCCAGCGCTCACCATCGAGACGCTGACTGTCTTTTGCCGCGAGAACCTGACCGGCTACAAGCGGCCGAGATACATCGAATTCCGCGCCGAACTGCCGAAGACGCCGGTCGGCAAGATCCTGCGGCGCGCCTTGCGGGAGCAGATTTGAACGAAAATGTTGCCGGCCTGGCGCCAACAGATCGCGCCGGCCTCGATCCCGCCGAATTCATCAAGGCGAACATGCGGCTTCAGTCGGTGCCGTCGCTGCCTGAAATCCGGCTCTATACGGCCCATCCCGGCAGCGGGCTGAGGCGGCTGCTGGAACCGGAGGACGGCTCGCATGAGCAAGCGGCCGAGCCGCAACCGCCCTACTGGGCCTATGCCTGGGCGGGCGGCGCAGTGCTGGCGCGCTATGTTCTCGACCGGCCGTCAACCGTTGCCGGCCGGCGCGTGCTCGACCTCGGCGCCGGTTCCGGCCTTGTCGGTATCGCCGCGGCGCGAGCCGGGGCCAGGGAAGTGACCGCGGCGGAGATCGACCGCAACGGCATCGTCGCGCTCTGCCTCAACGCGGAGGCCAACGGCGTCGCCATCATCATAATCGGCGAGGACATCAGCGGCGGTCCGCCGCCGTCGGTCGACATTGTGCTCGCCGGCGACGTTTTCTATGGGCAAGCGGTCGCGCGGCGGATCGTCCCCTTCCTCGACCGCTGCCTTGCCGCGGGCATCGAAGTGCTGGTCGGCGACCCGGGCCGAGCCTGGCTGCCCAGGCGGCGGCTTCGCCTGCTTGGCGAGTATCAGGTGCCTGATGTCGGCGGAAACGGCGGTAGCGCGCCGAAACCGAGCGGGATATTTGCGTTCCTTCCCAGCGAGCCCTGATCAGCCCGCCGGCACACTCATCCGCGCGGCGAGAAAATCCGGCAGGTCGGCGACCGAATCCAGGATGACGTCGGCCATCGGCGACAGCGAGTCACGCGTGCCTGTGCCGGAAAGCACGCCGATCGCCAGGCCGCAGCCGCCGGCGCGCGCCATTTCGAGATCGTGGCGATTGTCGCCGACCATGGCGATCTCGCCGGGCTTCAGTCCCGTCAGATCGCAGAACGCGATGACCGTGTCGGGCGCGGGCTTCGGGTTCGCGACCGCATCATAGCCGAAGGCGGCGTCGAAGAGCTGCGCGACACCGAGCGTGGCGAGCGTCTTCTCGGCGCCGCTGGTGGAATCGTTGGTGGCGACGCCCAGCCGGAAGGATCGCTTGTGCAGCGCCCGCAGCGATTCGACGATACCGGGCAGCGCGACAGCCATCGACGAGCCCTGAACCGAGGTGATCTCGTTGAAGCGGGCGACGGCCAGCATCTGGTCCTCCTCCGACAGGCGCGGGAACCAGAGCTCGACGACGTCCATGTTCGAGCCCGAGGCAAAGATCGAATCCGGCTTGAAGCGCTTGCTGACGAAATCGAAGCCGGCGGCGGCGAGCAACCTGTCGGCTTTCCAGCGATCGCCTTCGGCGGCGTCCATGGCCATGAAATCGGCAATGCCGAGCCAGGTAGCGTTGAAGTCGACAAGCGTCCCGTCCTTGTCGAACAGAATTCCCTTGATATCCGCCAATCCGTTTACTCCGCGCCACGCAATTGGTGGACATGAGCCACCAATCCGGCAGTCGAGGCGTCGCGTTTTGCGGCAGTCTCCTTGCCTTCCACGACAGGCAGCAGGCCTGTCGCCAGTTCCTTGCCGAGCTCGACACCCCACTGGTCGAACGAATTGATGTTGAACAGCGTGCCCTCGACGAAGACGCGATGCTCATAGAGCGCGATCAGGCGACCGAGCGTGCGCGGATCAAGCTTCCGGTAGAGGATGGTGAGCGACGGACGGTTGCCCGAAAAGACGCGATGCGGCGCGATGCGATCGACATCGGCGGGCTTCATGCCCTTGGCCAGCATCTGCGCGCGCGCCTCTTCCAGCGTGCGGCCCTTCATGAAGGCTTCCGACTGCGCCAGGCAATTGGCAAGCAAGAGATCGTGGTGGGTCCTCAGCTCGGGCTCGTGGCTGACGGCTGCGGCAAGAAACTCGACCGGGATGAAATCGCTGCCCTGGTGCAAAAGCTGGAAAAAGGCGTGCTGGCCGTTGGTACCGGGCTCGCCCCAGACCAGCGGGCCGGTCGGCGTCGTCACCGGGCCGCCGTCCAGTGTCACGCTCTTGCCGTTCGATTCCATATCGAGCTGCTGCAGATAGGCCGGCAGGCGCGACAGGCGCTGATCGTATGGAATGACGGCACGGGCCGGGTATTTGCAGACGACGCGGTGCCACCAGCCGATCAGCCCCAGCAAAACAGGCAGGTTCTTTTGCAGGGGGGCCGAGCGGAAATGCTCGTCCATCTCATGCCCGCCGTCGAGGAAGGCGCGGAAATTGCGCGGGCCGATGGCGATCATCACCGGCAGGCCGATGGCGCTCCAGACCGAGTAGCGGCCGCCGACCCAGTCCCAGAAACCGAAGACGCGGTCGGAGGCGATGCCGAACTTGGCCACCAGGTCGAGCGCGGTCGAGACGGCGGCGAAATGCTTGCCGATCGCTTGCTTGCCCAGCGCCTTTTCCACCCATCTGCGCGCCGTCTCGGCATTGGTCATCGTCTCGACAGTGGTGAAAGTCTTGGAGGCGATGATGAACAAAGTCGTCTCGGGAGACAGGCCTTTCAGCGTGTCGTGGATGTGGGCGCCGTCGACGTTGGAGACATAATGCGGACGCGGGCCGTCGTGGTAGGGCGCGAGCGCCAGCGTCACCATCGCCGGGCCAAGATCAGAGCCGCCAATGCCGATATTGACGATGTCGGTGATCTTCTTGCCGGTGGCGCCGGCCGCCTCGCCGGAGCGAATCGCATCAGCGAAGGCGCCCATCGCGTCGAGCACGGCGATCACATCGGCCTTGGTGTCCTGGCCATCGACCACGACACTCTTGCCGGTCAGATTGCGCAGCGCCGTGTGCAGCACGGCGCGGTTTTCGGTGATGTTGATCTTCTTGCCTTCGAACATCGCGGCGCGTCGGCCTTCGAGGTCGGCGGCGCCGGAGAGCGTCTCCAGCATTGCCATCGTGTCGGCGTCGACCGCGCATTTCGACCAGTCGAGCAGAAGATCGCCATCTGTGGCGGAGAATTTCTCGAAGCGCCTGGGATCGGCGGCGAAGGCTTCGCGCATCGTGCCCTTGGCTGCCGCGCGCTGCTCACGCAGGGCGGTGACCTGCTTGTCGAAGGCTGACTGATCCAATGGTGGCTCCTGGCGGGTTTTTAGACCATTTTAACAGGCCCGATGTTTCCGGCGCGTGTCGTCGCGACATTGTATTGAGCCGGATTTCCGTTTCGTTCAAGCGCGGCAGTGACGCACTGCATCACGCTTTTATGATGCCCCGCAACATCCGCTTCCCTGGCGGACGCGCCCCTTTCGTGACCAATGGATCACTGGCATAAATCCCAGCGATCAGAAAAATTGATTGGCGCAACCCCTTGTGCCACCCCTACACTCGACTGGTCCAGCCAAGTGAAAACAGCTGGCCATCCGAGGATGATCTCCCATGCCACAGCGCAATGACACGGCCATATGGTCCGGCCTGTTCCGGATTTCGGCCGAATCCGGACAAACTCTCCAGGCACAGATCCGCCAGGCGATCGTCGCAGCCATCCTCGACCGGCAGATCGCCGCTTCGATGCCGCTGCCATCCTGCCGGATTCTGGCGGAAAAACTGGGCGTTGCCCGCGGCACGGTGGTGCTTGCCTTCCAGCAGCTGGTCGACCAAGGTTTTCTTGTGGCGCGCGAGAGGCGCGGCCACTTCGTCAACCCTGAAGTGCTGGCCACCCCCGCCAAGCCGCACCAGAAGGCGCCCGACCAGCAGAATGAGATCGACTGGAAGGCGCGTCGGCAGATCGCCGCCAGCGATATGCCGCCGCCGGCCAAGCACGACAACTGGATCAAGTCCTCCTATCCGTTCGTCTACGGCCAGTTCGATCCGGCGCTGTTTCCGACCGCGGAATGGCGCGAGTGCAACCGCATGGCGCTCGCGGTGCTGGAGATCCGCAACTGGGCATCGGACATGGTCGACCGGGACGATCCGCTGCTCATCGAGCAGATCCAGGCCCGGCTTTTGCCGCGCCGCGGCATCTTCGCCAATCCGGACGAGATCATCGTGACGTTGGGCGCGCAGAACGCGCTCTATATGCTCGCCTCGCTGTTGATGACCAAGGGCTCGAAGGTGGCAATGGAAGACCCCGGCTATCCGGATGCCCGCTCGATCTTCCGGCTCGCCGGCGCCGATATCCAGCCGGTCCCTGTCGACCAGTCGGGCATCGTGACCTCGGCGATCCCAAGCGATTCCGGCTTCGTCTTCGTCACCCCAAGCCACCATTGCCCGACGATGGTGCCGTTGTCCGCCGAGCGGCGGCAGGATTTGCTGGCGCGAGCCAACCGCAACAACCAGATCATCATCGAGGACGGCTATGACAGCCAGCTTCTCGACGAGGCGCCGCAGCAGGCGCTGAAGAGCCTCGATCGCTCGGGCCGCGTCATCTATGTCGGCTCGATGTCGAAGACGCTGGCTCCGGGTCTGAGGCTCGGCTACATCGTCGCTTCGGCAGGACTGATTGCCGAGCTTCGCGCGTTGCGTCGCTTCATGCTCAGGCATCCGCCGGCAAACAACCAGCGCGCCGTTGCGCTGTTTTTGTCGCTCGGCCATCACGAGGCGCTGGTGCGCAGGCTCTCCGCCGCCTTCGACGAGCGGCGCAAGCGTCTGGTCCATGCGATTTCCGCTTTCCTGCCAGAATGGCGCTCGACCGACTCGGCGGGAGGCACATCGTTGTGGCTGGAGGGCCCGCGCGGTACCGATTCACGAGGGCTCGCCGAAGCGGCCGCTTCCCGCAGCGTCATCATCGAACCCGGCGACCGGTTCTTCGACCGCAGCGAAAAGCCCTCGCGTTTCATGCGTTTGGGCATCTCCTCGATCTCGCTGCAGCACATCGAGCCCGGGATTCGGGAGCTCGCCACAGCCGCTGGCCGCAGGCCCGCTGCCGCCTGATCACCACGGACTGCCACATCAAGAGCCGGCGTTTTTGCCGGCTCTTTTATTTTGGCTCGCCTCGAGGCTTTAGCATCCTGGCATATTCGACGGGATTGACTGGCTCATAGGCTGTGCCAATGCCGACGGCATAGTCGAGGCACAAAGGGGACGAGGCAGGCCGATGGTGGACCAACCGCCGCGCATCCTGCCCCTGAAAAAGCAAAGGTGGAGTGCTTTCCATGTCAATTGCTCTTGAGAAGCAGGAAACGACGTCGGACCAGCGTTCGCGGCGGTCCGGCGGGCGCGAAGCGCGCCGCGCGATGCGGGCAGCACCGCTCGCAGACGATATCCGTCCGGTGCGAGCCGGCCTCGAAGGCGGCAGCTACGGGCCATTGAGCCAGAACGACAAAGAACGCATCCATGAAGCGGTGCTGACGCTTCTGGAGACGGTGGGCTTCGCCAACGCCATCCCCTCCTGTATCGAGGCGCTGACCCGGGTCGGGGCGAGCTACGGCGACGACGGCCGCATCCGCCTGCCGCGCGCGCTGGTGCTCGACACGATCAAGAAGGCGGCGCGCCACTTCACGCTCCACGGCCAGGATCCCAAGCACGACATGGTGATCCAGGGCAAACGCGTCCACTACGGCACGGCCGGCGCGGCGGTGCATCTGGTCGATGTCGAGAAGCGCGAATATCGCGAATCGCAGCTGCAGGACATCTATGACGCCGCCCGTCTCGTCGACGGGCTCGACAACATCCATTTCTTCCAGCGCACCATGGTGCCGCGCGATATTCCCGATCCGCTCGAGATGGACTTCAACACGCTCTATGCCTGCGTACTGGGGACATCCAAGCATGTCGGCACCTCGTTCACCGTGCGAGAGAACGTCAAGCCGGCGCTGGAAATGCTCTATGCGATCGCCGGCGGCGAGGAGAATTTCCGGGCGCGCCCTTTCGTGTCGAACTCGAACTGCTTCGTGGTGCCGCCGATGAAATTCGCCGAGGACGCCTGCGGCGTGCTCGAAGCCTGCGTCGAGGGCGGCATTCCGATCCTGCTCTTGTCGGCCGGCCAAGCCGGCGCCACAGCTCCCGCCGCGATTGCCGGCGCCGTCGTGCAGGCGGTGGCCGAAGTGCTGATGGGCCTCGTCTATGTCAACGCCATCAAGCCCGGCCATCCGGCGATCTTCGGCACCTGGCCGTTCGTCTCCGATCTCCGGACCGGCGCCATGTCCGGCGGTTCGGCCGAGCAGGCCGTGTTGACCGCGGCCTGCGCGCAGATGGCGCAATATTACGACCTGCCGGGTGGCTCGGCCGCAGGCATGACGGATTCGAAGCTGCCCGACATCCAATCCGGCTATGAAAAAGGCATCACCGATGTGATGGCCGGTCTTGCCGGCCTCAACCTCGTCTATGAATCGGCCGGCATGCATGCCTCGCTGCTCGGCTTCTGTCTCGAAAGCCTGATCATCGACAACGACATGCTCGGCCACTGCCTGCGATGCGTGCGCGGCATCGAGGTGACGGACGAGGCGCTGTCGATCGACACGATCGCCGACGTCTGCCTCAAGGGCCCCGGTCACTATCTCGGCAACGAGCAGACTTTGAAGCTGATGCAGACCGAATATTTTTATCCGGCAGTCGGCGATCGCTTCTCGCCCAAGGAATGGAACGAGAAGGGCCGGCCCGACATTTTGCAGCGGGCTATCGCCGAGAAGAAGCGCGTGCTGGCCGAGCGCTTTCCGCGCCATGTGTCGCGGCTCGTCGACGACAAGCTGCGCGCGCGCTTCGGCGAGATGATCAAGCTGCCGCGCAACAAGATGGGCGGCTGATCTGCAGATCACTCCGCACGCAGCCCATAGCGCTCGACGACTTCGGCGTTGATCAGCTTCGCATGCAGCGTCAACAGCACGATCTGCGCATCGAGGTTGTCGCCGGCTTCGAGCGCGGCCTCGATGCGGCGCTCGGCTTCCAAAGTGTGCTCCCTGCCATTGGCCCGCTCGAAGGTTTCCGGTCCGGCGACGCAATAGCCGCAGAGTTGCGCCACTGATTGATAAGCCTGAGGCGGCGGCTCCTCGGGCCAATGATCCTTCATCAGGTTGACGATGGTGAGCTTGACGCCCTCAGGAACCAGTGCCGGATGCAAGTCGGCCTTGCGCAAGGCGTCGTCGAGCTGGCGCAAGTCGCCCGAACGGCCGAACATGCCGAGGAAGCCGAGGGAAGAGCGCCGTTTCGCCATATATAGCCTCCCTTCGTAGAACCGCCGAGATCGGGCTAATCTGTAGATGCCCCGCGGCCGAAACAAGGGCCATGAGAAAGGGCGGTCCGCCGGAAAGCGGACCGCCCTTCGATTGTCGCCGTGCTCTGAATTCAGTGGTTGTCGCGCGGGACGCCCCTGGTGTGCGCGACATCCTGATACTTCACCGCCGGCTTCAGCACCATGCCGGCGGAGAACTGGTCGACCATGCCGCGCTGGATCTCCTGCCAGGGCGTCTGGTGCTCGGGATAGTCATAGCCGCCATTGCCCTGCAGCGCTGCCCGCCGCCTGGCGATCTCCTCGTCGCCGACAAGGATATTGGCGGTGCCCTTCCTCAGGTCGATGCGGACGCGGTCGCCGGTCTTGAGCAGCGCCAGCCCGCCGCCGACCGCTGCCTCCGGCGAGGCGTTGAGGATCGATGGCGAACCCGACGTGCCGGACTGGCGACCGTCGCCGATGCAGGCCAGCGAATGGATGCCCTTCTTGATGAGATGGGCCGGCGGCTGCATGTTGACCACCTCGGCGCCGCCCGGATAGCCGACCGGGCCGGCGCCGCGCATGAACAGGATCGTGTGCTCGTCGATGCCCTGCGCCGGATCGTCGATGCGGGCGTGGTAATCCTCCGGGCCGTCGAAGACCATGGCGTTGCCTTCGAAAGCCTCCGGATCGTTCGGGTTCGAGAGATAGCGCTCGCGGAATTCGGGCGAGATGCCGCTGGTCTTCATGATGGCGGAATCGAACAGATTGCCCTTGAGGTTGATGAAGCCGGCATTGCTCTTGAGCGGCTTGTCGACGCCGCGGATGACATCATGATTCTCGTTGACCGCGCCGCGGCAATTGTCGCCGATCGACTTCCCGTTGGCGGTGATCGCGTCGGGGTGCGGCAATAGCCCTGCCTTCAGCATCTCCGCCACGACGGCCGGCACGCCGCCGGCATGGTGATAATCCTCGCCGAGATACTCGCCCGTCGGCTGCAGGTTGACGATCAGCGGCACGTTAAGGCCGATGTTCTGCCAGTCGTCATTGTCGAGCGGCACGCCGAGATGGCGGGCGATGGCATTGAGGTGGATCGGCGCGTTGGTCGAGCCGCCGATGGCCGAATTGACGACGATGGCATTCTCGAACGCCTGGCGGGTCATGATGTCCGACGGCTTCAGGTCCTCATGCACCATATCGACGATGCGCTTGCCGGTCTCGTAGGCGATCTGGCCGCGCTCGCGATAGGGCGCGGGGATCGCGGCCGAGCCCGGCAGCTGCATGCCGAGCGCCTCGGCCAGCGAGTTCATGGTGGTGGCGGTACCCATGGTGTTGCAATAGCCGGTCGACGGCGCCGAGGAGGCGACGATGTCCATGAACTCGTCATAATTGATCTCGCCGGCCGACAGCCGCTGGCGCGATTCCCAGACAATGGTGCCGGAGCCGGTGCGCTTGCCCTTATGCCAGCCATTGAGCATCGGGCCGACCGAAAGCGCGATCGCCGGAATGTTGACGGTCGCCGCTGCCATCAAGAGCGCGGGCGTAGTCTTGTCGCAGCCGATGGTCAGCACGACGCCGTCGAGCGGATAGCCGTAGAGCACCTCGACGAGGCCGAGATAGGCGAGGTTGCGGTCGAGCGCCGCCGTCGGCCGCTTGCCGGTCTCCTGGATCGGGTGGCACGGGAACTCGAAGGGGATGCCGCCCATCGAGACGATGCCTTCGCGCACGCGCTTGGCGAGCTCGAGATGGTGCCGGTTGCAGGGCGAGAGATCGGAACCCGTCTGCGCGATGCCGATCAGCGGCTTGCCCGACATCAGCTCGGCGCGGGTCAGCCCGTAATTGAGGTAGCGCTCGAGATAGAGCGCCGTCATGCCCGGGTTGTCGGGATTGTCGAACCACTCCTGCGAGCGAAATTTCTTCTTCTTGGTGGGGGCGCCTGCCATCGTGGTCTCCGTATTTGTATGACAAATCGATATGACAACGCGCTCATGCAGGCAAGAGGCAGACACGCCGCAGACCCGCACTTTGGTGCGATAGACATGGAAAGGGCCGCGCGCCAGGACCAATCGACATCAGCATTCCGGGAGGTCTTGATGGCTTTGGTGATCGAGGGCGAGGAGCGGATCGCCGCACCTGTCGAGAAAGTGTGGGAAGCCCTCAACGACAGGGAAATCCTGAAGGAGGCAATTCCCGGCTGCCGGAGCCTGGAAAGGAAATCGGACACCCGGCGGCGGCCCGGCGAATTACTCGAACACGATGCTGGGCACTGCCGCCTCGGCGGCGCCGCGTTCCTCTTGGACCCTGTCCCATACCCTCGCGGCGATATCGCGATAGATCTTCGCCTCGGCGCCGTCCGGCTTGGATGCGACCACCGGGGCGCCGGCGTCCGAGCTTTCGCGGATGCCCATCTCCAGCGGCACCTCGCCAAGGAAGGTGACGCCGAGCCGTTCGGCCTCGCGCCGCGCGCCGCCATGGCCGAAGATGTCGTAGCGCTTGCCGGTGTCGGGCGCGAGGAAATAGCTCATGTTCTCGACGATGCCGAGCAGCGGCACGTCGACCTTCTTGAACATGTTGAGGCCCTTGCGGGCATCGATGAGCGCAAGGTCCTGCGGCGTCGAGACGATGACGGCGCCGGCCAGCGGCACCTGCTGGGCCATGGTGAGTTGGGCATCGCCGGTGCCGGGCGGCATATCGACGACCAGCACGTCGAGCGGTCCCCATTCGACCTCGCGCAGCATCTGGGTGAGCGCCGACATCACCATCGGGCCGCGCCAGATCATCGGCGTCTCCTCGTCGACAAGGAAGCCCATCGACATCACCTTGAGGCCGTAATTCTGCATCGGCTTCAGGATCTTGCCGTCGACCGTCTGCGGCCGGCCGTGAATGTTGAGCAGCCTCGGCATCGACGGCCCGTAGATATCGGCATCGAGCACGCCGACGCTCAGCCCATTGGCGGCAAGGCCGAGCGCCAGGTTGACGGCGGTGGTCGATTTGCCGACGCCGCCCTTGCCGGACGCCACCGCGATGATCGCATCGATGCCGGGCACGCCGCGTTTGCCGTGACTGTGAGAAGCCGGCGCTTGCGGGCCAGGACGCTGCGGCGCTGCCTGGGGAGCAGGGCGTGGCGACGCTGCTTGCGAAGCCGGCCGAACCGGCGCCTCCATGCCGCCGCCTTTCTTCTCCGCCGTCAGCGCGACGACGGCGTTGGCGACGCCGGGGATCGCCTTGACGACACGCTCGGCGGCGGCGCGCAGCGGCTCCATCTCCTGGGCGCGGGCGGCGGGAACGGTAATCGAGAAAAACACCTTGGAATCGGCGATGAAAATCTCAGATACCAGGCCGAGGTCGACGATGTTGCCGGTGAAGTCCGGTCCATTGACCGTCCTCAGGCGCTCGATGACGGTTTCCTTGGTTACAGCCATGATCTTTCCTCGGAGTTTGGCGTTCCAGATAGTGCAGTTTCCCGGCAGAACCAAGCCGTGGCGCAATGGCTCGTCCGGCGTGCTCCGCAAAACGACCGGTGGTGTCGGATTTGCCTAGCGCGTCCCGATCCGCCGATTGCCATGGCCAATCGATCCAGGGGCCCTATCTCGGTTGCCATGAGCGACGGCAACCGGAAAAGGAGACTGTCATGCTCGCAAACAGCAACGCAGCCGCCAATGTGGCGGTGAAAGACCTTTCGAGAGCAAAGGGCTTTTACGAAGGAACGCTGGGCCTCAAGCCTGTCGACGACATGGCCGGAGAACTGATCGTCTACAAAAGTGGCGACACGGTCATCAATGTCTATCGTTCAGAATTCGCCGGTACCAACAAGGCGACGGCGTTGACCTGGACGGTCGGCGACCAGATCGGCGCCATTGTCCAGGCGCTGAAGTCGAAGGGCGTCACCTTCGAGCGCTATGAGATGCCCGGGCTGACGCTTGAGGGCGATGTCCATGTCGGCTACGGCATGAAGGTCGCCTGGTTCAAGGACCCGGACGGCAACATACTTTGTCTTGCGGGCGAGTAGATTTCAGCCTCAGACCGCCAGGCGCGTGACAAAATAGGTCAACGCCGAAATCGCCGCAGTCGCCGGCAGGGTGATCACCCACGCCACGACAATGTTGCCGGCAATGCCCCAGCGTACAGCCGAGATGCGGCGGGCAGCACCCACGCCGATGATGGCGCCGGTGATTGTATGCGTGGTCGAGACCGGGACACCGAGCCAGGTGGCGGCGAACAACGTTATCGCCCCGCCGGTCTCGGCGCAAAAACCCTGCATCGGGTTCAGCCGAGTGATCTTCGATCCCATCGTGTGCACGATGCGCCAGCCGCCGAAGAGCGTGCCCAGCGCCAGTGCGGACTGGCAGGTGATGACCACCCAGAACGGCACGTGGAAGCTCTGGCCGAGCATGCCTTGCGAATAGAGCAGCACGGCGATGATGCCCATGGTCTTCTGCGCGTCATTGCCGCCGTGCCCCAGCGAATAGAGCGAAGCCGAGAAGAACTGCAGGACGCGAAAGCTGTTATCGACCGCGAACGGCGTCTGCCGAACGAACAGCCATGAGACGATGAGGATAAGGACAAGCGCCAGCACGAATCCGGTCGCCGGCGAGAGCACGATCGCCGCAGCCGTCTTGCCGAGCCCGGACCAGACGATGGCCCCCGGGCCGGCCTTGGCGACGCCGGCGCCGACCAACCCGCCGATCAGCGCATGCGAGCTGCTCGACGGAATGCCGGCGATCCAAGTGACGATGTTCCAGACGATGGCTCCGATGAGCGCGGCGAAGATCACTGCGGGGGTCACGATCTCGGCGTCGACGATGCCCTTTCCCACCGTCTCGGCGACATGCAGACCGAAGAACAGGAAGGCGATGAAATTGAAGAAAGCCGCCCAGAACACGGCATAGTGCGGCCTCAGCACGCGGGTGGAGACGATAGTCGCGATCGAGTTGGCGGCATCGTGCAGGCCGTTGAGGAAATCGAAGAACAGCGCCACGGCGACGAGGCCGACCAGCAGGGGAAAGGCGATCGCAGCGTTCATCTGTTAGACGTTCTCGATGGCGATGCCGCTGATCTCGTTAGCGACGTCCTCGAAACGGTCGACCACCTTTTCCAGCTGGCCGTAAATCTCCGAGCCAATCAGGTAGGCCATAGGGTCGCTGCGACCGTGCCGCTTGAACAGGTCCTTCAGGCCCTGCTCGTGCAGGTCGTCGGCGCGGCCCTCAACGCGCATGACTTCTTCGGCGATGGCGTTCAGCCGCGCGGCGTTGGCGCCAACCTTGCCGAGCAGTGGGATGGCCTCTGCTACCAGCCGGGCGGCCTCGACGATGACGCTGCCCATTTCCCGCATCAGCGGATCGAATTCCCTCATCTCGAACAATTTCACCGTCTTGACGGCCTTGTGCATCGTATCGATGGCATCATCCATCGACTGGATCAGATCCTTGATGTCGCCGCGGTCGAAGGGCGTGATGAAGGAGCGCCTGACGGCAAGCAGCACCTCCGCGGTGATCCCGTCCGCTTCGTCCTCCAGATCGACGATCGTCTGGCACCAGCGGTCGATGTCCCGGCCCTGGAGAAGCTGCTCAAGCGCCTCGGCGCCGCCGACCACCGTGCGCGAATGCCGTTCGAACAGTTCGAAGAAGCGATCCTCGCGCGGCAACAGTCTGCGAAACCAACCCAGCATCTGCTCCTCCCTGCTTCCGCCTACCTCACATAGCGCCATGCGCGGCGCGGGAAAACAGATAAGCCGGCTCAAAAATGTGGATGAGATCCTATCGTTCATCCGCCTTGCGAAGCAAAGCGATTTCCCCGACCTTGGGCAGACCGTGGATCGGATGACATGATCGACAAGCTGGAATTCTTCATCGCTTTAGCCAGGGAAGAGCATTTCGGCCGCGCCGCCGAGGTGTGCGGCGTCACCCAGCCGACGCTGTCGGCCGGCATCAAGCAGCTCGAGGAGCAGCTCGGCGTCATGCTGGTGCTGCGCGGCTCGCGTTTCCAGGGTCTGACGCCGGAAGGCAAGCAGGTGCTGGTTTGGGCGCGCCGCATCGTCGGCGATTCAAGGACCATGCGCGAGGAGATGCGGGCGGCGCGCCACGGCCTGTCCGGCCGCATCCGCATCGCCGCCGTTCCGACGGCGCTCGCCATGGTGGCGCGGCTGACGACGCCATTCCGCGACAAGCATCCCGGCGTCACCTTTTCGGTGCTGTCACGGACCTCGATCGAGGTGCTGACGCTGCTCGGCAATCTCGATGTCGATGCCGGCATCACCTATCTCGACAACGAGCCGCTGGGGCGGGTAACCAGCGTGCCGCTCTATGACGAGCGCTACCAGCTGATCACGGCAGTCGGCAACCCCTATTCCGACCGCGACAAAGTGACGTGGGCAGAGATCAGCCAGCTGCCGCTCTGCCTGCTGACGCCGGACATGCAGAACCGCCGCATCATCGACCAGCATCTGGCGGAAGCCGGCGTGCAGGTGCGGCCGACGCTGGAATCCAACTCGATGATCGTGCTGTTCTCGCATATCCGGACCGGCAAGTGGTCATCGATCATGCCGCTCAACCTTGCGGAAACATTCGGCTTTTCCGAACCGATCCGGGCCATTCCGATCGTCGATCCGGATGCCAGCCACACGGTCGGGCTGGTGGCGGCGCCGCGCGAGCCGCACACGCCGCTGGTGCAGGCGCTGCTGGACGAGGCAATGGCGCTCGCAGACGATTTCCGCGCCCACCGCTAGGCTAGACAATGCGGGCTCAGCGTTTTTGATAGATAATTTCTATCAAGCGACGAGACTGCTTTATTGATCTCGGAGGTTTCCTCTGATTTCATAAGGACTTAGCGATATTGCGCCCTGTGCATGTCGTTGCCCCAAAACGGCTCTATATTTTGGGGTGACATATGTGTTGGCGCCACGGCCAGGGAGGGCGCTGCATGCCGATGCAGCCTGCAAGTACCGAGATCGCGTCGCGCATAGCGGCGATCATCGAGGAATTGAAGGACCTCGAAGGTCCGCTGCTGCCGATTCTCCACGGCATCCAGGAAGAATTCGGCCATGTGCCGCAGGTGGCGCTTCCGGCCATCGCCGACGGGCTGAACCTCTCAAGAGCGGAGGTGCATGGCGTCGTCACCTTCTATCACGATTTCCGCGCCAAGCCGGCCGGCCGGCATGTGCTGAAGCTCTGCCAGGCGGAAGCCTGCCAGTCGATGGGTTCGGAAGCCGTCGCCACCAAGGTCAAGCAACTGCTCGGCATCGATTTTCACGAGACCGCACGCGACGGATCGGTTACACTGGAGCCGGTCTATTGCCTCGGGCTTTGCGCCTGCTCGCCGTCGGCGATGCTCGACGGCGAAGGGATCGGCCGGCTCGACGACGAGAAGATCGAAGAGATCGTCGCGGAGGTGCGTTCATGATCCCGCGCATCTACATCCCTGCCGATTCCGGTGCTCTGGCGCTCGGCGCCGAAAAGGTCGCCAGGGCGATCGAGAAGGAGCTCAAGGAGCGCGGCGTCGAGGCCAAGATCGTGCGCAACGGCTCGCGCGGCGCCTATTTCCTGGAGCCGATGGTCGAGGTTGCGACCGCCGAGGGCCGCGTCGCCTACGGGCCGGTCAAGCCGTCTGACGTGAAAAGCCTGTTCGACAGCGGTTTCCTCAAGGGTGGCCATCACAAGCGCTGGCTGGGCGCGCCAGACAAGATCCCCTTCCTCGCCAAGCAGACGCGGCTGACCTTCGCGCGCTGTGGCGTCATCGACCCGCTGTCGCTCGACAGCTATAAGTCGCATGGCGGTCTGAGAGGCCTGCAGAACGCGGTCGCCATGGCGCCGGCCGAGATCGTGAAACAGGTGACCGAGTCCGGCCTGCGCGGCCGCGGCGGCGCCGGCTTCCCGACCGGCATCAAGTGGAAGACGGTTCTCGATACGAATTCCGAACGCAAATATATCGTCTGCAACGCCGACGAGGGCGACAGCGCCACCTTCGCCGACCGCATGATCATGGAGGGCGATCCCTTCGTGCTGATCGAAGGCATGGCGATCGCCGGCATCGCCACCGGCGCGACCAAGGGCTTCGTCTATATCCGCTCGGAATATCCGCATGCGGTGGCGACGATGAACAAGGCGGTCGCGATCGCCCGCAAGGCGGGCGTGCTCGGCGTCAATGTGCTGGGCTCGCCCAACGCCTTCGACATGGAAATCCGCGTCGGCGCCGGCGCCTATGTCTGCGGCGAGGAAACCTCGTTGCTCAACAGCTTGGAAGGCAAGCGCGGCGTGGTGCGCGCCAAGCCGCCGCTGCCGGCGATCCAAGGATTGTTCGGCAAGCCGACGGTGATCAACAACGTGATCAGCCTGGCCTCCGTGCCGATCATCATGGACAAGGGCGCCGCCTACTACAAGGATTTCGGCATGGGCCGTTCGCGCGGCACGATCCCGATCCAGATCGCCGGCAACGTCAAGCATGGCGGCCTGTTCGAGACGGCCTTCGGCCTGACGCTGGGCGAAATCGTCGACGAGATCGGCGGCGGCACGGCCTCGGGGCGGCCGGTGAAGGCGGTGCAGGTCGGCGGCCCACTCGGCGCCTATTTCCCGCGCGCGCTTTTCGACACGCCGTTCGACTACGAGGCTTTTGCTGCCAAGGACGGGCTGATCGGCCATGCCGGCATAACCGTGTTCGACGACAGCGCCGACATGCTGAAGCAGGCGCGCTTTGCCATGGAGTTCTGCGCCATCGAAAGCTGCGGCAAGTGCACGCCCTGCCGCATCGGCTCGACGCGCGGCATGGAGGTTCTGGACAAGGTCGCCGCGGGCATCGAGGCGGAGAAGAACCTCGCTCTGGTCACCGACCTCTGCAACACGATGAAGTTCGGATCGCTCTGCGCCCTGGGCGGCTTCACGCCCTACCCGGTGATGAGCTCGATCACGCATTTCCCCGAGGATTTTAAGCCGGCGCCGACGCGCGTGGCTGCCGAATAGGAGCTGGCAGATGAACATCAAAGCCGACTTCCCGACACTCATCGAAGAGATCGACTACGGAACGCCGGAGTCGAAAGCGGCGAAGCAGGTGACGCTGACCGTCGACGGGCAAAGCATCACCGTGCCGGAAGGCACCTCGATCATGCGCGCGGCGATGGAAGGCGGGGTCGAGATCCCGAAGCTCTGCGCCACCGACATGCTGGACTCTTTCGGCTCGTGCCGCGTCTGCCTGGTCGAGATCGACGGCCGCGGCGGCACGCCCGCATCCTGCACGACGCCGGTCGGCGAGGGCATGGTGGTGCGCACGCAGTCCGAGCGGCTCGATGCCATCCGCCGTGGCGTCATGGAACTCTACGTCTCCGACCATCCGACCGGCTGGAACGAGAAGGCCGGAACCGGCGCCAGCGAGTTCGACGCGGTTGCGGAGTCGGTCGGTCTGACCGAGAACCGCTACGGCGTCGAAGGCCGCAACCACGTCAAGGAAGAAGGCGGCGTGGCGCCCGGCCATGGCTCGCTGGCGGTCGACTACATCGCCCGCGATGAGTCCAACCCCTACTTCACCTATGATCCGGCGCAGTGCATCGTCTGCTCACGCTGCGTGCGCGCCTGCGAAGAGGTGCAGGGCACCTTCGCGCTGACCATCGAGGGCCGCGGCTTCGAGTCCCGCATGGTCGCCGGCATGCATGAGGATTTCATCGCTTCCGAATGCGTGTCCTGCGGCGCCTGCGTGCAGGCCTGCCCGACCGACGCATTGCGCGAGAAGACCGTGCTCGAGAAGGGCATGCCGGAGCGCTCGGCCGTCACGACCTGCGCCTATTGCGGCGTCGGCTGCTCGTTCAAGGCGGAAGTGAGGGGTGACGAAGTCATCCGCATGATGCCCTACAAGGACGGCAAGGCGAACCACGGCCATTCCTGCGTCAAAGGCCGTTTTGCCTATGGCTATGCCACCCACAAGGATCGGATCCTGTCGCCGATGATCCGGGAGAAGATCACCCATCCGTGGCGCGAGGTGAGCTGGGAAGAGGCGATCGCCCATACGGCAAAGGAATTCCGCCGCATCCAGTACCAGTACGGACGCGGCTCGATCGGCGGCATCACCTCCTCGCGCTGCACGAACGAGGAGACCTATCTCGTCCAGAAACTGGTGCGGCAGGGCTTCCGCAACAACAATGTCGACACCTGCGCGCGCGTCTGCCATTCGCCGACCGGCTACGGCCTCGGCCAGACCTACGGCACCTCGGCCGGCACGCAGGACTTCGACTCGGTCGAATACACCGACGTTGCCGTCATCATCGGTGCCAATCCCGCTACGGCGCATCCGGTGTTCGCCTCGCGGCTGAAGAAGCGGCTGCGTGAGGGCGCCAAGCTGATCGTGCTCGACCCGCGCCGCACCGAGATGGTGAAGTCGGCGCATGTCGAGGCCGACTACCATCTGCCGCTGAAGCCCGGCACCAACGTCGCGGTGCTGACGGCGCTTGCCCATGTCATCGTCACCGAGGGCCTGTTCGACGAAGCCTTTATCCGCGAGCGCTGCGACTGGGCCGAGTTCCAGGACTGGGCGTCCTTCGTCGCCCTGCCGGAAAACAGCCCCGAGACGGTCGGCAAGCTGTCCGGCGTCGATCCTGAAGCGATCCGGGGTGCCGCGCGCCTTTACGCCAAGGGCGGCAACGGCGCGATCTATTACGGCCTCGGCGTCACCGAGCACAGCCAAGGCTCGACTACGGTGATGGCGATCGCCAACCTCGCCATGGCCACCGGCAATATCGGCCGTCCGGGCGTCGGCGTGAACCCGCTGCGCGGCCAGAACAATGTCCAGGGCTCCTGCGACATGGGTTCCTTCCCGCATGAGCTGCCGGGCTATCGCCATATCTCCGGCGAAGCCGTGCGCGACATCTATGAGAGCCTGTGGGGCGTGAAGCTGGACGAGGAGCCCGGCCTGCGCATCCCCAACATGCTGGATGCCGCCGTCGACGGCTCATTCAAGGGCATCTACATCCAGGGCGAGGACATCTTGCAGTCCGACCCCGACACCAAACATGTCGCCGCAGGGCTGGCCGCGATGGAGTGCGTCGTCGTGCACGACCTCTTCCTCAACGAGACGGCGAACTACGCCCATGTCTTCCTGCCGGGCTCGACCTTCCTGGAGAAGGACGGCACCTTCACCAATGCCGAGCGCCGCATCAACATGGTGCGCAAGGTGCTGGAGCCGAAGGCCCGCTACGCCGACTGGGAGGCGACGCAGGAGCTCGCCCGCGCCATTGGGCTCGACTGGAACTACACGCACCCGTCTGAGATCATGGACGAGATCGCCAAGACTACGCCGAGCTTCGCCGGCGTCTCCTTCGAGCTGCTCGACCGTGTCGGATCGGTGCAGTGGCCCTGCAACGAGAAGGCACCGCTCGGCACGCCGATCATGCATGTCGACGGCTTCGTGCGCGGCAAGGGCAAGTTTATCCGCACCGAATATGTCGCGACGGACGAACGGACCGGCCCGCGCTACCCGCTGCTGCTCACCACCGGGCGTATCCTGTCGCAGTACAATGTCGGTGCGCAGACCAGGCGTACCGAAAACGTCGCCTGGCATGCCGAAGATCGGCTGGAGATCCATCCGCACGACGCCGAGAACCGCGGCATCCGCGAGGGCGACTGGGTGCGGCTGGCGAGCCGTTCGGGCGAGACCACCCTGCGCGCGCTGATCACCGACCGCGTGTCGCCCGGCGTCGTCTACACGACCTTCCACCACCCGGACACGCAAGCCAATGTGATCACGACCGACTTCTCGGACTGGGCGACCAATTGTCCGGAATACAAGGTCACCGCCGTGCAGGTGGCGCCATCCAACGGCCCGACCGAGTGGCAGAGGGACTATAACGAGCAGGCCAAGCAGAGCCGCCGCATCGCCCCGCTGGAAGCGGCGGAGTAGTCTTGGCCGCGCGCCGCAAAGCCACGACGCAAATCTCGCGGCTGGCGCGTCGTGCCGGCGGCACGGCGGCTGCGAACCGCATGGTGCCGGAGGAGACGCCGGTCGCGTTCTCCTATGCCGGCACCACCCATGCGGTGATGATGGCGAGCCCGGCCGATTTCGAGGATTTCGCGCTCGGCTTCTCGCTCACCGAAGGCATCGTTGCCGACCCGGCAGAGATCGAGGCGATCGAAGTCGAGGATCTCGGCGCCGGCATCGACATCCAGATCAAGCTGAAGGACCGGGCCAACACGCGCTTCCAGGCGCGACGGCGCCGGCTTGCCGGGCCGGTCGGCTGCGGCCTGTGCGGCATCGAATCCATCGAGGAAGCGATGCGGTCGATCGACGCGGTCGGTTCGTCGAAGCTTACGCTCGACGCCGAAGACGTCACGCGTTCGGTCAAGCTGCTGTCGAAGCAGCAGCCGCTGCACACCGAGACCGGGGCGGTGCATGCTGCCGGCTTCTACGTTCCCGGCAAAGGTATCGTGATGGCGCGCGAGGATGTCGGCCGCCACAATGCGCTGGACAAGCTCGCCGGCGCGCTGGCCAAAGCCGGCATCGACGGCGCGAGCGGCGCCGTCGTGGTCACCTCGCGCGTGTCGGTGGAGATGGTGCAGAAAACCGCCGCCATCGGTGCCCCGATCATCATGGCGGTTTCGGCGCCGACCGCGCTTGCCATCCGTACCGCCGAGTCCGCCGGGATGACGCTGGTGGCGCTGGTGCGCGGCGACGATTTCGATATTTTCACCCACCCCGACCGGGTGGCTTGCGGAGTTGCCAAGCATGTCGCATGACGAAGACCACATCGCCAGCACCAAGGAAAAGCTGGTGCGCATGGCCAATCAGATCGCCACCTTCTTCCATTCGAAGCCGCACGAGGAAGGCATTGCCGGCGTTGCCGAGCACATCAACAAATTCTGGGAGCCCAGGATGCGGCGGCAGTTCTTCGAGCTGCTGGACGGCGACCCGGAAGATTTCGACGAGTTGGTGATCGCCGCCTCCGCCAAGATCAAGCGTCCGCTGACGGCGGAGCAGGCCGACAAGAGCCTCGGTTACAGCAAGCCTGCGGAGGCTGAGGGCGCCATTCCGCACAAGTAGGGCCTTCGGGCCGCATCGGCGCAAAGGTCTTATATTTCCGCTCTCTAAAGTTTCGCTGCCGCAAGCCGGCTGCCTCTGCTATGGTTGACGACAGGAGATCGTCTGGCCGGGCGGGGTAGTTGCGTGAAGCCGATCGAGACCAGATATGCCCGTAGCGGGGATGTGCGGATCGCCTATCAGGTGGTCGGCCAAGGCTCGTTCGATCTCATCTTCGTCCCCGGCTTCATCTCCAATCTCGACCTCCAATGGGAAGACGAGGGCTACAGCCGCCTGCTGAAGCGGCTTTCGACTTTCTCACGGCTGATTCTGTTCGACAAACGCGGCACCGGGCTTTCGGACCGAGTGGACAACCATCACCTGCCCGGCCTGGAAACCCGCATGGATGACGTGCGCGCGGTGATGGACGCCACCGGCAGCGGCCGCGCGGCGATCCTCGGCGCTTCGGAAGGCGCACCGATGGCGATGCTGTTTGCCGCGACCTATCCGGAGCGGACGCGGGCACTCGTGCTCTATGGCGGTTATGCGCATTTCCACAAATGGGTAATGCCGCCGGAGCGCCTGGAAGCCTTCATCGAGGTTGCCGAGACTTGCTGGGGCACCGGCGCGACCTTGCCCAATTTCGCGCCAGGCCGCGTGGATGACACGCATTTTGCCCGGTGGTGGGCACGGTTCGAACGGCTGTCGGCCGGCCCGACGGCCGCGGCAGCCCTTGCCCGCATGAATGCAGACATCGACGTGCGCGGCATTCTGTCCGCGATCAGCGCGCCGACGCTGCTGATCCATCGCCGCAATGACGCGCGCGTCGATCCGGAGGCCAGCCGCTTCCTTGCCAAGAAGATTCGCGGCGCCCGGCTTGTTGAGATACCCGGGCGCGACCATCCGATCTGGACCGGGGACGTCGACCGGGTGGCCGACCTGATCGAGGAGTGCCTGACCGGCCAGCCGGCGGTGGCCGACACCGAGCGGGTGCTTGCCGCGCTGCTGGTGACGCGCATCTTCGACACCGCCAAGCTCGGCGACCGCATGTGGAGCGAGCGCAGCCAGCGCTTCCAGGAAGCATGGCGGCTGCTGGTGGGCCGCCATGGTGGGCGGATTGCCGGCACGCATGGCGAATTGATGATCTCTCGTTTCGACGGGCCGGCGCGCGCCATACGCTGCGCAGCGGCGCTGCGCGATGCGGCGCAGCAGATCGGCGTGGCAAGTGGGCAAGGCGTGCATGTCGGCGAGATCGAAATGCGCGGCCAGCCGGTCGGCCTCACGGCGCGGGTGACCATGCAGCTCGCCACCCATGCCGGACCCGGCGACATCCTCGCTTCGCGGCTGGTCGCCGAACTGGCGATAGGCTCCGGCCTGCGTTTCATCGACGCCGGACTTGTCAGTCTCGACGAGCTGAGCGAGCCGCTGCCGGTGGTCCACGCCACGTCTGAACAACATCTGGAACCGGCCTGCCGCCCCAGGCCCAGGGCCCTGCAGCCAGCTACACTGACGGCGCGGGAAAGCGAGGTGGTGAACCTGATTGCCGACGGCATGAGCAATGCGGCGATCGCCGCCGAGCTGAGGCTCAGCGAGCATACGGTCAAGCGGCACGTCGCCAACATATTGCTCAAGCTGGACCTGCCGTCGCGCGCTGCTGCGGCGGCCTTCTCGGCAAGGCACACTGGCCCGGACGGGCCATGAGTGCCATGGCGCTTTCGGGCGAAGCGAAAGGGGTGTCTCTAGGACTATGAATTCGTCCCATGCAGGCCAAGCGTCAGGTGGACTCGTCAAGAAGCAGACCGACGACCTGTTCGCAGCCGCCATGGCCAGTTCGCAGTGAGAAGTCCCTGCCCGGCAGTAATCGTCGGGCAGCGCTTCGGACATCTACCACCCAAGACGATGGGCACATGGAGGATGAAATGCTGACCAAGACAGTGGACGGCGCGGCGATCAAGAAAGCGATCGAGAGCCGCGACGGCAAGATGCTGGCGAGCTTCTACAATGACGATGCGCTGGTGCGGGTGATCGACCGCAACAACCCGCCGAGCAAGCCGCGCGAAATCCGCGGCCGCGCGGCGATCAGCACCTTCTGGGACGACATCTGCAGCCGGGCGATGACCCACAAGGTCGACGCCACGATCGCCGAGGGCGACAATCTCGCCTTCACCCAGGCCTGCGCCTATCCCGACGGCACCAAGGTGTTCTGCGCCGCGATGCTCGAATTGAAGAACGGCCGCATCGCGCGGCAGACGGTCGTGCAGGCCTGGGACGAGTAGCTCAAGAACGGATTCATCTGCAAGACAGGGAGGAGAACCAAGATGTTCAGCGCCAGATGGCAGATCGACGCCAAGTTCGGTCACAAGCAGACCGCGCTCGAGCTGATGCGGAAATGGGAGCGCGAGATCGGCTCGCAGGTTGGGCTCGCCGACCTGAAATTCCAGCTCATGACCGGTTCAGTCGGCGCACGCGAAGCGACGATCGAGACCCACCACCAGGTCGAGAGCCTGGCCCAGTTGGAGGAGTTCTTCGCCAAGATCGCCAAGATCGAGGCGCACGCCAAATGGGGCAAGGAGCTGGAGCCCTATGTGGTGTCGGGCACCAGCCTGTGGAACATCTACCGCATCGTCGAGTAGCGGCCTGCGTGGCCGACCTCACCCGTTGTGGGAGAGATAGAGGGCTTACCCGTGCGCCACCATCACATGGCGGACGGCGGTGTAGTCCTCCAGCGCGTAGAGCGACATGTCCTTGCCGTAACCGGACTGCTTCAGGCCGCCATGCGGCATCTCGTTGGTGAGCATGAAGTGGGTGTTGATCCAGGTGCAGCCATATTGCAGCCGGGCGGCGGTCGTCATTGCGCGCGAGACGTCCCTGGTCCACACCGACGATGCGAGGCCGTAGTCGCTGTCATTCGCCCAGTTCACCGCCTCGTCGACCTCGGAGAAGCGGGTGACCGAGACGACCGGGCCGAACACCTCGCGGCGCACGATCTCGTCTTCCTGCAACGCTCCGGCGACGACCGTCGGCTGGTAGTAGAAGCCGGAGCCCGCGCCCGGCTTGCCGCCGGTGGTGATCTCGATGTGCTTCAATTCCGAAGCGCGCTCGACGAAGCTTGACACGCGGTCGCGCTGGCGGCGCGAGATCAGCGGCCCGATCTCATTCTCGGTGTCGTCAGGCAGATTGTATTTGATGGTCGACGCCGCCGAGGAGAGATCGGCAACCAGCTTGTCGTAGATCTTCTTGCCGGCATAGATGCGGCAGGCGGCGGTGCAGTCCTGGCCGGCATTGTAGTAGCCGAAGGCGCGCAGACCGTTGACCACCGCGCCGAGATCGGCGTCGTCGAAAACGACGACCGGCGCCTTGCCGCCGAGCTCGAGATGCGTGCGCTTGACCGACTTGGCGGCCGCCTGCAGCACTTTCTTCCCGGTGGCGACGTCGCCGGTGATCGAGATCATGTTGACCTTGGGATGATTGATCAGCGTGTTGCCGACGCTGTCGCCGCGGCCGAGGACGACATTGACCACGCCCTCGGGCAGGATCTCCGACAGGATCCTCGCCAGCTTCAGCGCCGTCAGCGGCGTCTGCTCCGATGGCTTGAAGACGACGGTGTTGCCGCCGCCGATCGCCGGCGCCAGCTTCCAGGCCATCATCATCAGCGGATAGTTCCAGGGCGCGATGGAGGCGACGATGCCGATCGGATCGCGCCGCACCATCGAGGTGTGGCCGGGCAGATACTCGCCCGCGACCTGGCCTGGCATCGAGCGCACCGCGCCGGCGAAGAAGCGGTAGCAATCGACGATCGCCGGGATCTCGTCATTGAGCACGGCGTTGATCGGCTTGCCGCAATTCAGCGCCTCGAGCGCGGCGAACTCATTCGCTTCGGCCTCGATGCGATCGGCGATCTTCAGCAGATAGCCCGAGCGCTGCGCCGGCGTGGTGCGCGACCAATTGACGAACGCTTGTTCGGCGGCACTGACAGCCGCCTCGATCTGCGCCGGACTTGCTTCCGGCAGGTTGAGGATGGTCGCGCCGGTCTTCGGATTGAGGATCGGCTCCTCGATTTCGGTGCCCTTGTCGAATTTCGAGCCGATCAGCATCTGGGTGTCCATGGGGGTTTCTCCCTTCGCAGTAGCGAGTAGCGAGTTGCGTGCAGCGAGTTGCGAATGGCGGGCAGGGTTCGCGATCGATTTTCCCTATTCGCTATTGGCTAATCCCTATTCGCTGTTTTCATTTGCCCGAGCCGGCGATCTGGTCGCCGTCGCGGGTCAGGTAATAGGCAAAGAGGATCGGCAGCAGCGTCACCAGCACGACGACCATGGCGACGACATTGGTGACCGGACGCTGCCGCGGTCTGATCAGCTCCTCCAGCATCCAGATCGGCACGGTCTGCTGCTGGCCGGCGGTGAAGGTGGTGACGATGACCTCGTCGAAGGACAGCGCAAAGGCCAACATGCCGCCGGCAAGCAGCGCGGTTGCAATGTTGGGCAGCACGACATGCCTAAACGTCTGAAAACCGTCGGCGCCGAGATCCATCGAGGCCTCGATCATCGAGCCTGAGGTGCGGCGAAAACGGGCGACGGCATTGTTGTAGACAACGACCACGCAGAAGGTGGCGTGGCCGAGCACGATCGTCCAGAACGAGAACGGGATGTCGGCGAGCGCAAATGCGGAGCGCAGCGCGATGCCGGTGATGATGCCGGGCAGCGCGATCGGCAGGATGACGAGCAATGAAATCGCCTCGCGGCCGAAAAAGCGCGTGCGCGAAACCGCAGCGGCGCAGAGCGTGCCAAGAACCAGTGCGATCGCGGTCGAAATGGCGGCGACGCGGATCGACAGCGACAGCGCCTCCCAGACATCCGGCCTGTTCCAGGTGACGGCGAACCATTGCGTGGTTAAACCCGGTGGCGGCCACACAAAACTCTTCTCTTCGGTGGTGAAGGCATAGACGAAGATCAAAAGGATCGGCAGGTGCAGGAAGAGCAGGCCGCAGGCGGCGGCGATCTTCAGCCCGAGCGGAGCGGATTGGCCGCGATCAGAGCGCATCGAAAGCTCCCATGCGCTTGGCGCCCCACAGATAGAAGCCCATGATGACGATGGGCACCACGGTGAAGGCGGCGGCTAAAGGAATGTTGCCGGCGGTGCCTTGCTGCGAATAGACGGCCTGGCCGATGAACAGGCGCGAGGTGCCGATGATCTGCGGGATGATGTAGTCGCCCAATGTCAGCGAGAAGGTGAAGATCGAGCCGGCGACGATGCCCGGCAGCGCCAGCGGGAAGAGCACGTTGCGGAAGGTCTGGCCGGGCGAAGCGCCGAGATCGGACGAGGCCTCGACGAGATTGCCGGGGACGCGCTCCAGCGCCGCTTGCACAGGCAGGATCATGAACGGCAGCCAGACATAGACGAAGACGATGAAGGTGCCGGTGAAGGAGACCGACAGCGAGTTGCCGCCGACGATCGGCAACGACAGCCAGGCCTCGAGCAGCCACAGCAGGCCGAGCTTGCCTAACAGCCAAGTGAGAATGCCTTCCTTGGCGAGGATCAGCTTCCAGGCGTAGATCTTGACCAGATAGCTCGACCAGAGCGGCAGCATGACGCCGAGATAGAACAGCGCCTTCCAGCGGCCGCGCGCATAGCGCGCCGCATAATAGGCGATGGGGAAGGCGATGACCGCGGAGGCGAGCGTGACGAGCGCCGCCATCGTCACCGTGCGCAGGATGATGTCGAGATTGGCGGCCTGGAACAGGTCGCCATAGGTCTTCAGCGTGAACTCGCGGTTGATCAGGCCGGAGAACTCGTCGATCGAGAAAAAGCTCTGCAAAAGCAGCGCGAAAAGCGAGCCTATATAGACGATGCCAAGCCACAGAAGCGGCGGCAGCAGCATGAGCAGCAAGAGAAGTATCGGCCGGCGCCAAAAGAGGTCGGAGAGCGCCCCGCGCATGCCGCCGTTGCCGGGCAGGATGGCGGGCACGGGCTTGGATTGAACAGCGGCGATTGTCATCGCGCCGCACCGACGATTAAATCAACGGCGGCAAGGCCGAGATCCTTCACACCCCCCTCTGGCCTGCCGGCCATGTCCCCCGCAAGGCGGGAGATCAGCAGCTCGTCTGCCCCGCCAGTTCTGCAACGTCGAAAATCGGCGAAGCGAGCGGCGAGAGCCAATCCCCCCCCTTGCGCGGGAGATGTCCGGCAGGACAGACGAGGGTGCTTTGCACAAACCTCAATCATGCCGACTCGTCCATCAGATGCAGGTGCTCGCGGTTGAAGGTGAGCATCACCGCCTCGCCTTCGGCAGGGAGCGCGGTCCCCGCCGGCACCATGGCATGCAGCCTCAGCCCATCGGCATCCAGCGCCAGCCTTGTGGTGGCGCCGAGATAGTTGGTCCCGACCAGACGCGCGACAACGCCATCGCCGCTCGTCGCGCCCGATACGCGGATGGATTCAGGCCTGAGGCTGCCCCAGCGATGCTGGCCGGAATAGCGCTGCACGAAATCCGGCGGCAGCACGTTGGACGAGCCGACGAAATCGGCGACGAAGCGTGTCCTCGGCCGCTGGTAAATGTCCTCAGGCGTGCCGACTTGCATGATTCTGCCGTCGTTGAAGACGGCAACACGGTCGGCCATGGAAAGCGCTTCGCCCTGGTCGTGAGTGACGAAGACGAAGGTGATGCCGAGCACCTTCTGCAGCGACTTCAGTTCCTCCTGCATGTTCTCGCGCAGCTTGAGGTCGAGCGCGCCGAGCGGCTCGTCGAGCAGCAGCACCTTGGGCTGGTTGACGAGCGCCCGGGCAAGCGCGACGCGCTGGCGTTGGCCGCCGGAGAGCTGGCCGGGGCGCCGGGCCCCATAGCCCGGCAGGCGCACCAGCGAGAGCGCCTCTTCCGCCGCCTTCAGCCGTTCGACCCTGCCGACGCCCTTGACCATCAGCCCGTAAGCGACGTTGTCGAGCACGTTCAGATGTGGGAACAGCGCGTAGTCCTGGAAAACGGTGTTGACGTTGCGGCGATAGGGCGGAACGCCTTCGGCCCGCTCGCCGAAGATGGAGATCGAGCCGGCCGTCGGCTGCTCGAAGCCGGCGATCAGCCTGAGGCAGGTCGTCTTGCCGGAGCCGGACGGCCCGAGCATGGCGAAGAACTCGCCCGGCGCGATGTCGAGATCGACCGCATCGACGGCGCGCACGCTGCCGAAATGGCGCGAGACTTGTTTGAAGGAAACGGCGGAGGTCATGATCTGTCCTGAAGGTTCAGGCTCTCAAATTCGGGCGTCTGTGCTGCCCCTCGTCCGCCTGCCGGCACCTTCTCCGCGTGAAAGACGGGGAGAAGGGACAAACTCCAGCGCTGGCGCCCCCTCTCCCCGTTCTTCGCGGGGAGAGGGTAAGGGTGAGGGGCAGCGCCAACTTCTAAAGGCCAGGCGAACTCACCGCCCGCCGATGACGCCGATATAGTCCGACACCCAGCGGTAATAGGGCACGCACTTGTCATTCTGGCTGGCGCATTTCGATATCGGCGTCTTCCAGAACTTGATCTTCTCGAAATTGTCGTAACCGTTGGTCTTGCAGCCCTCGTCGCCAAGCAGTTCATTGCCCTTGCAGGCGGCGGGCACGACCGGCAGCGAGCCGAACCAGGACGACACATCGCCCTGGACCTTGGGCGAGAGCGAGTGCTCGAGCCACATATAGGCGCAGTTCGGATGGGCGGCGTCGGCTTCCATCATGGTGGTGTCGGCCCAGCCGGTGACGCCCTCCTCCGGCACGGTCGAGGCGACCGGCTTCTTGGCGGCGACCAGCGTGTTCACCTGATACGGCCACGAGCCGGAGGCGACGACGCCTTCGTTCTGGAAATCGTCGACCTGGATCGCGGCGTCATGCCAGTAGCGGCCGACCAGGGTGCGCTGGGTGCGCAGCAGATCGAGCGCCGCCTTGTACTGGTCTTCGCTGAGCTCGTAAGGGTCCTTGATGCCCAGTTCCGGCTTGTGGAACATCAGGTAGTTGGCGGCATCGGCAATGTGGATCGGGCCGTCATAGGCCTGGACACGCCCCTTGTTCGACTTGCCGTCGGGCAGCTTCATCTCCTCGAAAACGACGTTCCAGCTCTTGGGCGCTTCCTTGAAGACGGTGGTGTTGTACATCAGGATGTTCGGGCCCCACTGGTAGGGCACGCCGTAATGCACCTTGTCGACGGTGAACCAGGGCGCGTCCTTGAGACGGTCGTCGACCGTCTTCCAGCTCTTGATGAGGTCGGTGTTGATCGGCTGCACGCGCTTGCCGGCGACGAGGCGCAGGGAAGCATCACCAGAAGCCGTCACCAGGTCGAAGCCGCCCTCGTTCATCAGCGAGACCATCTCGTCCGACGTATTGGCGGTCTTGACGTTGACCTTGCAGCCGGTCTCCTTCTCGAAGGCGGTCACCCAGTCGTAGTTCTTGTCGGTCTCGCCCCGCTCGATATAGCCCGGCCAGGCGACGATATTCAGCTCGCCTTCGCCCTTGCCGACTTCCTTGACGTGGGCGATCGCCTGACCCGAGAAGGTCAGCGCAACCGTCAACGCCGTGCATGACTTCAGGAATGCATTCATCATCGATCTCCCATTTTGGCCCATGACCCCGAAACCGATCCGGTTTTCAACAAGGATCACGCGCAAACCTGAACGCCAGAGTTCCCATCACCCCGGCAGCCGCGCTCACGAGCGGCTTTGTTCCCTGAGCGAAAAGTGCTGTGAAAATTCCGGTTTCGCAAATCCATTTATCAGAAACCCGATATCGGATTTTCCGATACTCTTTCCGACGCCATTCCGGACGGAAGGTTGCGACGAAGTCGCCGAGCCCAACTGTTCACACTTTGCTGGAATTGCTCTGATCAGAGCCGCTGCCGGACCATGCGCTGCGACTGGGCAAGTCCGATAAAGTCGCGGGCGGCCTGCGGCAGGCTGGAACCGCGGCGCCAAACCATGCCGACCTGGACGACCGGAGGCGAGCCGGAGATATCGCGGGATTCGATGCGGTCGCCTTCCAGCGACCAGGGACGATAGACGAGATCGGGCAGCAGCGCCACGCCGGCGCCGGTGGCCACAAGGCTGCGCACGGCCTCGACGGAGCGGGTGCGGAAGGCGACATGCGGTCTCGCACCGAGCGCCGACAGCAGCTTGCCGGTGTTCTCCTCGATCTCGTCGACGGTCAGCATGATCAGCGGTTCGGAAGCGATGTCGCCGATCGAGATAATGTCGGCGCTGGCGAGCTTGTGGCTGAGCGGCAGCCAGAGCCGATAGGCCGAGACTTCGAGGATTTCCGACTGCAGCGCGGTGCGATCGCGCAAATTCGACGTGACCATGACGGCGATGTCGAGCTTGCCGCCGACCAGCAGATGCTCGAGATAGTCGCCATTGTCCTCGATCGCCGAGACTTCGACGCTTGGATACGCGCGGCGGTAGCGAGCCAGCAGATCGGAGAGCACGTAGCCGGCAACAAGCGAGGTGACCCCGAGCTGCAGCCGCCCGCCTGCTGTGAGTTGATCGCCGAGGAAAGCGCGGCGCGCATCGGAAACGTCGGCCAGGATTTTCGTCGCGTGGCGCAGGAACTGGTGCCCCTTATGGGTGATGTTGAGGCCGCGCGGGTGGCGGTCGAACAACTCGACTCCGAGATCGCTCTCCAGCTCCTTGATCGCCTCGGTGACCGAGGATTGCGAGATGGAGAGGTTCTGCGCGGCGCCCGAGACCGTGCCCTGCTCGGCGACGGCGACGAAGAACTGGAGCTGGCGGATGGTGAAGGCCATGCCCGACTAAACACCGGCGCGGCCGGGAAGGAAAGCCGTTGGCGCATCCGGCGCTAGGCCATCGCAATGCTGAGACGCGCGCCGGCCTGGCTGAGAGCGGCGGCGATGTCGCGCGGCGGCGGCTGGTCGGTGGCAAGCTCGGAGAAACCGTCGAAGCCGCAGACCTGAACCAGGCCCTGCCGGCCGAACTTGGTATGGTCGGTGACGACCAGCGAGCGTTGCCCGCGCGACAACACCATGCGGGCGAATTCCGCCTCCTCCAGCTCGTAGTCGGTCAGGCCGGCGACGGCGTCGACCGCGCCGATGGAGATCACCGCATGGCTGACCGAGAAGCGGCTTACGAATTCGATCGCCGCGACGCCGAGGGCAGCGCCTGAATCGCTGCGCAGCTCGCCGCCGGCCATATAGACCTTGTTGCCGTTCACCGTCGCCAGCGTACGGGCGATGTCGGACGAATTGGTGACCACCGTCAGGCGGCGATGGCCGAGCAGTTCGCGCGCCAGGAAGGACGTGGTGGTGCCGGTGTCGAGCATGATCGACTCGCCGTCGCGGATGGTGGCCGCGACCATGCGGGCAATCAGACGCTTTGCCTCGGCATTCTCGCGCATGCGGCGCTCGAACGGCGCCTCGCCTGTCATCGAGCGCAGGCTGACGGCGCCATGCATCTTGAGCAATGCCCCGTCATCGGTCAGCGGTTTCACGTCGCGCCTGACCGTCTCCAGCGACACGCCCAGGCGCTCGGCCAGGCTGGCGATGGTGATCGTGCCCTCCTCACCGAGGAGCCGCAGGATCTCGCCGTGCCGTTTCGAGTGGATCATGTGGATGTCCGGGATTTTGACCGATTCTACGGCATTCCTAACGCTTTTAAAGGAATTGCTCATATTTTCGGGCAAAACACCCAAAAAAGGTCACAGCTTTTTATTGACAGCAACATCACGCTGGCGTGAGATTGTTGTCGTGACAGGCTCGGAACTGCCACAGGAGGGTGATGGCAGAGCCGCAATCGACTGACCAGATTTTCTGGAACGTGCCTGGCGCGAGCTTTTTTCGAATCCGCGGGGGCGGATGCCGGGATCCTAAGCCTGGCCAAGGGGCTCGTCGGTGTGGTGAGGGATATCAATCCCGGCATCCCGCACCGACGAGGCCTTTCTTTTTTCTCTCATCGCTTTGTGAGAGACCGGCGCTTTGTCGAAAGCCGGCCGAAGCAGGACCGAACCCGTGAGCGCCGCCGCAACCACCGAAGACCGCATCCGCGCCCTGCGCTGCTGGAGCGGCGGCATCGAGATCAAGCCGCTGCCCGGCGGCCTCAGCAACGCCAACTATGTCGTTACCGACGCCGCCGGCCGGCACGTGGTGCGCTTCGGCCAGGACTTCCCGTTCCACCATGTCTTTCGCGAGCGCGAGGTGATGACGGCGCGGGCGGCGCATGCGGCCGGTTTCGCGCCAGCCGTCCACTACGCCGAGCCCGGAATTCTGGTGACTCAGTTTCTCGGCGCCAGGACCTTCCTCGCCGAGGATGTGCGCGCCGATCTCGGCCGCGTGGCGGCGCTGCTGCGGCGCTTTCACCGCGAGATGCCGAACCACGTCTCCGGCGCCGGTTTCATGTTCTGGGTCTTTCATGTCATCCGCGACTATGCGCGCACGCTCGAGGAAGGCGGCAGCCGCAAGAAGGACGAGCTGCCGCGCTATCTCGCTTTAGCCGACGAGCTCGAACGGGCGCAGAAGCTTTTGCCGATCGTGTTCGGCCACAATGATCTTTTGCCGGCCAACATCCTCGACGACGGCAAGCGGCTGTGGCTGATCGATTTCGAATATGCCGGCTTCAACACGGCCATGTTCGATCTGGCCGGCGCCGCCTCGAATGCGGGGATGAGCGACGAGGAATCCTTCGCCTTCCTGACCGCCTATTTCATGAAGGAGCCGGACAGCGAGATCCGCCGCTCGCACGCGGCCATGCAATGCGCCTCACTGCTGCGCGAGGCAATGTGGAGCATGGTTTCCGAGCTCTATCTCGACGCGCCCGGGATCGACTACGTCGCCTATACCGAAGAAAACCTGGTGCGGCTCGACGCTGCACTGGAAAACTACCGGACGAGATACGGGACAAGATCATGACTTTGCCCAGCCATGCCGGGATCGTGGTCATCGGCGGCGGCATCATCGGCTGCTCGACCGCCTATCATTTGGCGCGCGACCACAAGGCCGACGTGGTGCTGCTGGAGCAAGGCAAGCTGACCTCGGGCTCGACCTGGCACGCGGCCGGACTGGTCGGGCAGCTGCGCTCGTCGGCCTCAATCACCCGCGTGCTCAAATATTCCGTCGAGCTCTATAAGGGGCTCGAGGCCGAAACGGGACTGGCGACCGGCTGGAAAATGACCGGGTGCCTGAGGCTCGCCACCAACGCCGATCGCTGGACCGAGTTCAAGCGACTGGCGACGACGGCAAAAAGCTTCGGCATGGACATGCAGCTGCTGTCGCCCGCCGAGGTGAAGCGCATGTGGCCGCTGATGGAAACCGGCGACCTCGTCGGCGCCTCCTGGCTGCCGACCGACGGCCGGGCCAACCCCTCCGACATCACCCAATCGCTCGCCAAGGGCGCGCGCATGCATGGCGCCAAACTGTTCGAGGACGCGCGCGTCACCGGATTCGAGATGACGGACGGACGCATCACCGCGGTGAAGACCGAAAAGGGCGACATTGCCTGCGACAAGGTGGTGAACTGCGCCGGGCAATGGGCGAGGCAGGTCGGTGCGATGGCCGGCATCAACGTGCCGCTGCAGCCGGTCAAGCACCAGTACATCATCACCGAGAAGATCGAAGGGCTGGCCAACGACGCGCCGACAATCCGCGACCCCGACCGCCGCACCTATTTCAAGGAAGAGGTCGGCGGGCTGGTGATGGGCGGCTATGAGCCGAACCCGCAGGCCTGGACGACTGAGCTCCCCGGGGGCGACGTGCCCAACGACTGGGCGTTCCGCCTGTTCGATGATGATTACGACCACTTCGAGCAGCATATGGCGCAGGCGATCGAGCGGGTGCCGGCGCTGGCCAATGTCGGCGTCAAGCAAATGATCAACGGATCGGAAAGCTTCACGCCGGACGGCAATTTCATCCTTGGTGTCGCGCCCGAATGCGCCAACATGTTCGTCGGCGCCGGTTTCAACGCCTTCGGCATCGCGTCCGGCGGCGGCGCCGGCTGGGTGCTGGCGCAATGGGTGGTCGACGGCGAGGCGCCGCTCGACCTTTGGCTGGTCGACATAAGGCGGTTCTCCGGTCTGCATCGCGACCGCGGCTGGGTCCGCGACCGCACGCTGGAAGCCTATGGCAAGCACTACACGATCGGCTTCCCGCATGAGGAATATCTCTCGGGCCGGCCGCGCATCGTCTCGCCGCTCTATGAGCGGCTGAGAGAGCACCGCGCCGTGTTCGGCTCGAAGCTCGGCTGGGAGCGGCCGAACTGGTTCGCGCCCGACGGCATCAAGCCGGAAGACGTCTATTCAATGGGGCGGCAGAACTGGTTCGAGGCGGCCGGCGAGGAACATCGGCATGTGCGCGAGAAAGTCGGCATCTTCGACCAATCCTCCTTTGCCAAATACGAGATGACCGGGGCCGATGCGCTGAAGGCGCTCGACTGGATCTGCGCCAACGACATCAACAGGCCGGTCGGCCGGCTGACCTATACGCAGCTTCTCAACACGCGCGGCGGCATCGAAGCAGACCTCACGGTGGCACGGCTCGGCGAGGACAGGTTCTACATCGTCACCGGCACCGGTTTCCGCACGCATGATTTTTCGTGGATCGGCGACCATCTCGGCCAGGGACTCGACGCGGCGCTGAAAGACGTCACCGAGGATTTCGGCACGCTGTCGCTGATGGGGCCACGCGCCCGCGACGTGCTGTCGGCGGTAACGGGTGCGGATGTCTCCAACGCCGCCTTCCCCTTCGGCCACGCGCGCGAGATCGACATCGCCGGCCACACCGTGCGAGCGCTGCGGGTGACCTATGTCGGCGAGCTCGGCTGGGAGTTGCATGTGCCGATCGCCGCGACGGGCGAGATTTTTGATGCCCTCATGGCAGCCGGGAAACAGCATGGCATCCGCCCGGTCGGCTACCGGGCGCTGGAATCGCTGCGGCTGGAAAAGGGCTATCGCGCCTGGGGGGCGGACATCACGCCGAACGACACGCCGCAGGAAGCGGGCCTCGGCTGGGCGGTGAAGCTCAGGAAGAACAACGACTTCATCGGGCGGCGGGCGCTGGAGAAAGCGGCCGGCCAGCCGCTGGCAAAACGTTTTGCCGGCTTCACGGTCGACGATCCGGACGTCGTCCTGGCCGGACGCGAGACGATCCTGCGCAACGGCCAACCGGTCGGCTATCTCACCAGCGGCGGCTATGGCTATACGGTGGAGAAGAACATCGGATATGGCTATGTGCGCAACGCCGATGGCGTCAGCGACGACTTCCTCGCCTCCGGCGCCTATGAACTGGTGGTGGCGATGGAGCGCACGCCGGCAAAGATCCATCTCGAGCCGATGTACGATCCGGCCGGAGAGAAGATAAAGGCTTAAGTAGGAAAGCGGTCAGCCGACGCGCAGCACGAGGCCTCTGCTTGGCACCGCGTCGCCCTCGCCGGGCATCGAGGCGTAAGGCCGTGTTTCTTCAAGCCGGGTTATGACGCCCTCCGCTTCGAGCGCGGCGATCCGCTCGGCAAAGCCGGCCTGCCAAAGCGTGTTCTTGATCGTCAGCACGATGATGCCGCCTGGACGGCAGATGCGGATCAGCTCGTCCAGCCCCTCGACGCCGACATGGCCGGAGGTGAAGACGCCGGCCGAGACGATGCCGGCATAGGCGCCGTCCGCGAAAGGCAAGGCGCCGCCCAGCGCCAGACGATGCAGCGCCGTGTAGACGCCCTTGGCGCCGGCCTTGTCCAGCATGCCTTGCGAGATGTCGAGCGCCTCGACACGAGGATAGCCGGTGATGGCGAGCCATTCGCCGATCAGCCCGGTGCCGGCGCCGGCGTCGAGCACGGGTTCCGCGCCGCGCGGCAGATGGCGGGCCAGCAGGGCCAGGCAGATGGTCGGATGGCGATAGCCGGCCGCCGACATATCGGCGTCGTAAGTTTCGGCCCAGCTATCGTAGATTGCGGCCACTTCGTCCGGCCGTGTTGCGGCATAGGCCGCGCTTAGCGCGCTGTTGTGCTTGCCGTCCACCATTGCCGCTCCCGCCGCCGATTCGTGTCGGCCATGGTAGCCAAGAGGCAAAAACTGTGGAACCGTTCCGCCATAAACATGGCGTGATGGTTAAGGGGGTGACGATGGAAGAGGCGCGCGCGGCGCTAGCCGCCATTCCGGCGCTTGCCGGCTATGAGGGTCCTTTGGAGCGGTTGGGCGGCCTTACCAACCGTGTCTACAAGGCCGGCGAGGTCTGCCTGCGCATTCCCGGCAAGGGCACGGAGGAATATATCAACCGCGCCAACGAGGCAGTGGCGGCGCGCGAGGCGGCCAAGGCCGGCGTCAGCCCGGAGGTGCTTTTTGACGATCCCGCATCCGGCTTGATGGCAACGCGCTTCGTCGCCGACGCCGAGACCATGTCGCCGGAAAAGTTCAAGGCCAGACAGGGCAGTCCGGCGCGTGCTGGCGCAGCCTTCCGCAAGCTGCATGCGTCCGGCGCGGTCTTCCCCTTCCGCTTCGAGCTGTTTGCGATGATCGACGACTATCTGAACGTACTGTCGACCAAGGATGTGGCCCTGCCGCCCGGCTATCACGACGTGGTGCGCGAGGCGGGCAGCGTGCGCGAAGCATTGGTCACGCACCCGATCCAGCTTGCTGCCTGCCACTGCGATCCGCTCTGCGAAAACTTTCTCGATACCGGGGAGCGGATGTGGATCGTCGACTGGGAGTACTCCGGCATGAACGATCCGTTGTGGGATCTCGGCGACCTCTCGGTCGAAGGCAAGTTCGACGCCGGCCAGGACGAAGAGCTGATGCGCGCCTATTTCGGCGGCGAAGCAAGGCCGGCCGAGCGCGGCCGCGTCGTCATTTACAAGGCCATGTGCGACCTGCTCTGGACGCTGTGGGGGCTGATCCAGCTCGCCAACAACAACCCGGTCGACGATTTCCGCGCCTATGCGGACGGACGCTTCGCCCGCTGCAAGGCGCTGATGGAGACGCCCGAGTTTTCACGCCACCTCGCTGCTGTGCGAGAGGGGTGAGCGCAGGCCTGGATCCTAGTTGACGCCTTTCGGCACGTTCTCGGGCGGCACGACGGTTTCCACCACCTTCTGGCGATGGAAGATGAAGATGCCGGCGAGCACAACGATGGCCGAGCCGGCGAGTATCCGCGGGCTCGGCACATCGCCGAAGAAGACCAGGCCGAAGACAATGGCCCACAGGAGCAGGCTGTAATGCAGCGGCGCCAGCGTTGACGCCGGCGCCAGCTTCAGCGCGCGGGTGATCATCAGATGGGCGGCGCAGGAGACGATGCCGAGCAAAAGCATGGCGCCGAAATCGAGCGCCGACGGCGTACGCCAGGCGCCGATGGTCAGAACGCCGCCGACAATCAACGTGCCGATGGTCTGCCAGGTGACCAGCGTCGTGTCACTCGTTCCGCGCAAACGCCGGCCGAGAATGATGGCGAAGCCGAAGGCAATGCTGCCGATCAGCGCATAGGCTGATGACAGCGAAAACGCGGCCGACGATGGCTTCAGGATGATCAGCACACCGCAGAAGCCGACCAGGATCGCCAGCCAGCGCCGCCAGCCGACCTTCTCGCCGAGCAGGAGATGCGAGAGCGCGGCGACATAGATCGGTCCGGCCATGTAGAAGCTCATCACGTCGGCGAGCGGCAGATAGACGACCGCGGCATAGAACAGCCCGGTGTCAAGCGTGGTCGCCGCGACGCGCAGGACCTGCAGCACCGGCCTTTCCACCTGAAAAAGCTTGCCCGCGCCCTGGTTGGCGATCATCGGCCCGAGCACCAAGAAGGCGCCGATGGAGCGAACCAGCACCACCTGACCGACCGAGAAGGAAGCGACCAGCCATTTGCCCATCGCGTCGTTCAGCGCGAACATGAAGTCGCCGGCCAGCATCAAGAGAATGCCGGCGAGCAGGACATTCTTGATCGTGAGATTGCGGGCGAGGAACTGGGCCATGCCCGGCTCCCTACTCGCAATCTGTCGCTTTGAGGAGGGAAATTCGGACGATCCGTGAGACCAGCGGCGGAAATCGGCTGGCGCTACGCGGATTTGTGCCTGCGGTTGACGTTCTCCGGCCGACCGGCGATCGACAGCCGCGTGTCCTGCCTGGTCCGTTCGGCTACCACCTTGCCCCTGGCGATGACATAGAGGCGCTCGGGGCGCAGGCGGACGGCCTCGATCGGATTGCCGGCATCGAGCACGACAAGGCTCGCCCGCTTGCCGACGGTCAGACCGAGATGATCAAGCCCCATGATGGCGGCGTTGACGTTGGTGACCATGTCGAAGCAGCGCGCCATGTCGGCCGGGCTCGACATCTGCGCGACATGCAGGCCCATGAAGGCCACGTCGAGCATGTCCGCCGTGCCCAGCGAATACCATGGGTCGAGCACGCAGTCCTGGCCCCAGCCGACGCGGATGCCGAGCGCCTGCATCTCCTTCACCCGGGCGAGGCCACGCCGCTTGGGGAAGGTATCGTGGCGCCCCTGCAGCATGATGTTGATCAGCGGATTGGGGATCGCAGAGACGCCGGCCTCGGCGATCAGCGGCAACAGCTTCGAGACGTAGTAATTGTCCATGGAATGCATCGAGGTGAGGTGCGAGCCCGCCACCCTGCCCTGCAAGCCGAGGCGCTGCGTTTCATAGGCAAGCTGCTCGATGTGGCGCGAAAGCGGGTCGTCGGTCTCGTCGCAATGCATGTCGACCATCAGGCCGCGCTTCGCCGCGATTTCGCAGAGCTCCGTCACCGAGCGGGTGCCATCGGCCATGCTGCGCTCGAAATGCGGGATGCCGCCGACGATGTCGACGCCCATATCCAGCGCCCGGATCGTGTTTTCGCGGGCCGTCGGCGAGCGATAAAACCCGTCCTGCGGAAAGGCGACCAACTGCAGGTCGAGATAGGGCGCGACCGTTTTCTTCACGTCCAGCAGAGCTTCCACGGCAAGCAGCCGGTCGTCGCAGACATCGACATGGGTGCGGATGGCAAGCAGGCCCATCGACACCGCCCAGTCGCAATAGGCGAGCGCGCGGTCGCGCACCGCCTCATGCGTCAGGAGCGGCTTCAACTCGCCCCAGAGCGCAATGCCTTCGAGCAGCGTGCCCGAAGCGTTGATGCGCGGAATGCCATAGGAGAGCGTGGCGTCCATATGGAAATGCGGATCGACGAAGGGCGGCGAGACAAGATTGCCGCGCGCGTCGACCTCGCTCCGAGCTGCGCCTTGCAACTGAGGCTCGATCGCGGCGATGGTTTCGCCAGCGATGCCGATATCGGCGATCCTGCCGTCCGGCAGCGTGCCGCCGCGCACGATGAGGTCGAAATCCATCTCGTCATCCCTTTGGTAGAATCAGCGTTATCGTGATCGGAAAGGCGGCCCGCCGCAGCCGTTTCTTCCCTGCCGGCGTTTCCTCCGGCGCCAACTCGCTCTATAAGCCGCCTCTCGCCCCCGTGGCGAATCCGAAATTTGCTAAGCCAGACACAGGATCGGCCGTTTGTTTCGCTTCTTCCGCTCGACGGAGAACCAGCGCCTCGTCGCGAGGCTGGTACGAGAATCTTTCCGAGAGCATAAATTCGGCTATGGCGCGGCCATTGTGTCGATGCTGGTGGTGGCCGCCATGACGGGGGCAAGCGCATGGATCCTGAAGGAGATCACCAACGAATTCGTGGTCTACAAGAGAGCGGATCGCGTCAACCTGATCGCGGCCGCGGTCGCCGCTATCTTCGTCCTCAAGGGCCTGGCGACCTTCGTTCAGGCCTATTTCATGAGCCGTGTCGGCAATGCCATCATCGCCGATAGGCAGCGCAAGATCTATGACCGGATCCTGGCGCAAGGCATCGAATTCTACCATTCGACCTCGTCGTCCGACCTGATCACCCGCATGACCAACAACGCCCAAGCCGCGCGCAGCGTGCTCGACCTCGTCGTCACGTCCTATGTGCGCGATCTGGTGACGCTGATCGTGCTGGTCGCAGTGATGGTCTGGGAGCAGCCGGCGCTGTCGCTGATCTGCTTCGTCGTCGGACCCGTGGCGATCTACGGCGTCAACAGCATTCTCAAGCGCGTGCGCCAGATCGCCAAGATGGAATTCCGCTCGCTCGGCCAGATCGTGCATGTGATGCAGGAAACGGCAATCGGCGTGCGCGTCGTCAAATCCTTCAATCTCGAAGGCGCGATGCGCAAGCGCATGTACAAGGCCGTGTCGGACGTACAGAACCGCGCCAACAACATCGCGACGCTCGAGGCAGCCACCAGCCCGGTGATGGAAACGCTTGCCGGTCTGGCGATTGCCGGCGCAGTCTTCATCAGCGGCTTCCTGGTGCTGCAGGGCGGCCAGATGCCGGGCAACATCATGGCCTTTATCGGGGCGCTGCTGCTCGCTTATGAGCCGGCCAAGCGGCTGGCGCGCGTCCGCATCTCGCTGGAGACCGGCATTGTCGGCGTGCGCATGATGTTCCAGCTTGCCGACCGGCCGCTGACGCTGGCCGAAAAGCCCGGCGCCAAGCCGCTGCAGCCGGGCCCGGGCGAAATCCGCTTCGACAATGTCAGCTTCGCCTATCCCGAGAGCCCGCCGGTTTTCGAACAGCTCAACCTGACCCTGGCGGCCGGCAAGATGACGGCGCTGGTCGGACCTTCCGGCGGCGGCAAGTCAACGATCCTCAACCTGATCATGCGCATGTACGACCCGCAAAGCGGCAAGGTCATGTTCGACGGCCAGGACATCTCCTTCGCCACGCTCGATTCACTCAGGCAGAAGATTGCCTATGTCAGCCAGGACACGTTCCTGTTCGCCGGCACCATCATGCACAACATACGTCTCGGGCGTCAGGACGCGACCGACGAGGAGGTGATCGCCGCGGCCAAGGCCGCCAACGCGCATCACTTCATCAGCGCCATGGCCAAGGGCTACGAGACGGAGGTGGGCGAGAACGGCTCGTTGCTGTCCGGCGGCCAGCGCCAGCGCATCTCGATCGCGCGCGCCATGCTGCGCAATGCCGAGATCCTGCTGCTCGACGAGGCGACCAGCGCGCTGGACGCCGAGTCGGAAGCGCTGTTCCGCGACGCGCTGCAGCAACTCACGGTCGGACGCACGACCATCGTCATCGCGCATCGGCTGTCAACGGTGCATCAAGCCGACACGATCGTGGTGCTGGAAAACGGCAAGGTGCTGGAAAGCGGCCCGCACAAGTCCCTGCTCAAACAGGGCGGACTCTATCAGAAGCTTTATGAATATCAGCTGATGCCGTAGGGCCAGCTTCCCCTTCTCCCCTTGCGGGAGAAGGTGGCCGCGAAGCGGCCGGATGAGGGGTGTTGGACGGAGTAAGGCGCTGGAAATTCTGGCTGGCGAAAGGTGTCGCCAAGCTGGAACACCCCTCATCCGTCTCGGCGCTGCGCGCCGATCCACCTTCTCCCACAAGGGGAGAAGGTGCGGTCGGCCCTATTCCGGCACTTTCCTGACAGCACCTTTGTCGGCGCTGGTGGCGAAGGCGGCATAGGCGCGCAAAGCGGTCGTCACCTTGCGCTTGCGCTTTTCCTCAGGCTTCCAGGCATCCGCGCCCTTGGCCGCCATAGCCTTGCGGCGGGCGTCGAGCTCGGCTTCGCTGACGGCGAGATGGATCTTGCGGTTCGGGATGTCGATCTCGATCGTGTCGCCTTCCTGAACCAGGCCGATCAGCCCGCCCTCGGCGGCTTCCGGCGAGACGTGGCCGATCGACAGACCCGACGTGCCGCCGGAGAAGCGGCCGTCGGTGATCAGCGCGCAGGCCTTGCCGAGGCCCTTCGACTTAAGATAGCTGGTCGGGTAGAGCATCTCCTGCATGCCGGGGCCGCCGCGCGGCCCCTCATAGCGGATGACGACGATGTCGCCCGCCTTGATCTCGTTGCCGAGGATCGCCTTGACGGAAGCGTCCTGGCTTTCGAAGACGCGGGCCGGACCGGTGAATTTCAGGATCGACTCGTCGACGCCGGCCGTCTTCACGATGCAGCCGTCGAGCGCCAGGTTGCCCTTCAACACGGCGAGGCCGCCATCCTTCGAGAACGGCGTCTTGGCCGAGCGAATGACGCCCGTCTCGCGGTTCGTGTCGAGATCCTCCCAGCGGCGATCCTGGCTGAAGGCGACCTGCGTCGGCACGCCGCCGGGCGCGGCGCGGAAGAACTCGCGCACATTCTCTGCGGAAGTGCGGGCGATGTCCCAATGGTCGAGCGCTTCGCCCAGCGTTGCGGTGTGGACTGTCGGCAGATCGCGGTTGATCAGCCCGGCCTGGTCGAGTTGGCCGAGGATCGCCATGATGCCGCCGGCGCGGTGAACATCCTCCATGTGCACGTCGGACTTGGCCGGCGCCACCTTGCAAAGCACCGGCACTTTGCGCGACAGCCGATCGATATCCTCCATGGTGAAGTCGACCTCGCCCTCATGCGCGGCAGCCAGGATGTGCAGCACCGTGTTGGTCGAGCCGCCCATGGCGATGTCGAGGGCCATGGCATTCTCGAAGGCTCCCTTGGAGGCGATGCTGCGCGGCAGCGCACTGTCGTCCTCCTGCTCGTAATAGCGCTGCGCAACATCGACGATCAGATGGCCCGCCTCGACGAACAGCCGCTTGCGATCGGCATGGGTGGCCAAAGTCGAGCCGTTGCCGGGCAGCGAGAGACCCAACGCTTCGGTCAGGCAGTTCATCGAGTTCGCCGTGAACATGCCCGAGCAGGAGCCGCAGGTCGGGCAGGCCGAGCGCTCGATCACCTTGACGTCCTCATCTGAAATTCGGTCGTCGGCCGCGGCCACCATGGCGTCGACGAGGTCGAGCGCCTGCGCCTTGCCGCCCAGCACCACCTTGCCGGCTTCCATCGGGCCGCCGGAGACGAAAACGGTCGGGATGTTGAGGCGTAGCGAGGCCATCAGCATGCCGGGCGTGATCTTGTCGCAGTTGGAGATGCAGACCATGGCGTCGGCGCAGTGCGCATTGACCATGTATTCGACGGAGTCGGCGATCAGCTCGCGCGACGGCAGCGAATAGAGCATGCCGTCGTGACCCATGGCGATGCCGTCGTCGACGGCGATGGTGTTGAACTCCTTGGCGACCCCCCCGGCCTTCTCGATCTCGCGCGCGACGAGCTGGCCGAGATCCTTCAGGTGCACATGGCCCGGCACGAACTGGGTGAAGGAATTGACCACCGCAATGATCGGCTTGCCGAAATCACTGTCCTTCATGCCGGTGGCACGCCACAGGCCACGGGCGCCGGCCATGTTGCGGCCATGGGTGGTGGTGCGGGAACGGTAGGCGGGCATCGGTATTCCTTGCTGGCTGGCCGCGCTCAAACGTGGCGCGGCGGCGCTGTATTTCAGTCGGCAGCGGTTATAGCGGCCAAGGTCCGGCCTTGCCACAATTTTGCGCTGCGCCACGATTCTTCAGGAAATTTGAAAAATGCTGTCGGATCGCGCCGCGCCGAGCCGTCCTTGAGGCAGACGGTACGGAAGCCGCGCCAAATCGCCGGCGCGCCGTTGATGATGAGCCAACCTGAACAAGTCGGAGGAGCAAGATATGCAGAAGATCACCACCTTCCTTTGGTTCGACGGCCAGGCCGAGGAGGCCATGAACCACTATGTCGCCATCTTCAAGAATTCGAAGGTGCTTAGCGTCACGCGCTGGCCCAAGGGCCATCCCCAGGAAGGCCAGGTTCTGGTCGCCTCGTTCGAGCTCGACGGGGTGCAGTTCCAAGCCCTCAACGGGGGGCCGCAATACAAGTTCACCGAGGCGATGTCGCTGTCGATCGACTGCAAAACGCAGGAAGAAGTCGATCATTTCTGGGCCAGACTCACCGAAGGCGGCGGCGAACCGGGACGCTGCAGCTGGCTGAAGGACAAGTTCGGCGTTTCCTGGCAGGTCGTGCCGGAGCAGCTGCCGCGCCTGCTTCAGGACCCCGACAGAGCGAAGGCCGGGCGCGTGATGTCGGCGATGATGCAGATGGGCAAGATCGACATCGCCACGATCGAGGAAGCGGCGAAGGGGTGACTACGCGTGAGTAGTGAATGGTGGATGGTGGATGGTGGATCGTGAGGATGCCCGACTACTATTCACTATTCACTATTCACTATTCACTATTCACTATTCACTATTCACTATTCACTATTCACTATCACTATTCACCATCCACTATTCACCACAATCACGCCGCCTTGTCGCGGACCTGATAGTCCTTGACCGCGGCGAAGCGGATCGCTTTCCAACGCTCGGCCTCGTAGTTGAGCGAGAAGGCGTGCTGGGCGAGGAAGACCGGATCGTTGTCGAGGTCGCGGGCGATGTCGCCGCGATGCGCCTCGATAAAGCGCTGGACATCCGCCCTGTCGTCGGCCGAGATCCAGCGGCAGACGGAGAAGCGCGACATCTCGAAATCCACCGGCAGCGTGTATTCGATGTTAAGCCGCTCCTTCAGCACATCGAGCTGCAGCGCGCCGACAACGCCGACGATGGCCGGCGAGCCGTCCTCAGGCGAGAACAGTTGCACGACGCCCTCCTCGGCCATCTGATACAGCGCTTCCTTCAGCTTCTTGGCTTTCATCGCATCGCCGAGGCGGACACGGCGCAGGATTTCCGGCGCGAAGTTCGGCACGCCGCGGAACAGGATCTCCTCGCCCTCGGTCAGCGTGTCGCCGATGCGTAGCGTGCCGTGATTGGGAATGCCGACGACGTCGCCGGCGAAGGCCTCGTCGGCGGTGACGCGGGTGCGGGCGAAGAAGAATTGCGGCGCCGAGAGGCTCATCGGTTTGCCGGTGCGCACCAGCTTGGCCTTCATGCCGCGCTCCAGCTTGCCGGAGCAGACGCGGACGAACGCGATCCGGTCGCGATGGTTGGGGTCCATGTTGGCCTGGATCTTGAAGACAAAGGAGGTCATCTTCCCCTCGGTCGCCTCGACCGTGCGTTCATCGGCTGCCTGGGCCCGCGGCGGCGGCCCGTAGGCGCCGAGCGCCTCGATCAGGTCGCGCACACCGTAATTGCGCAGCGCCGAGCCGAAATAGACCGGCGTCAGATGGCCTTCCCGGAAGGCGTCGATGTCGAGCGGTCTGCACGCTTCCCGCGCGAGCTCCAGCTCCTCGATGAAGTCGTTGCGCTCGTTTTCCGGCAAAAGCCCGGCGACGCGGTTGGAATCCGGGCCGTTGACGGGCGTGCGCTCCTTCTCGTCATCGCTCCGGCGCACCGCGTTCTGCGCCAGGTGATAGGTGCCGGAAAAGGTCTTGCCGCGGCCGATCGGCCAGGTAACCGGTGCCGTGTCCAGCGCCAGCTTCTGCTCGATCTCGTCGAGGATTTCGAAGGGATCGCGGCTCTCGCGGTCCATCTTGTTGACGAAGGTGATGATCGGGATGTCGCGCAGCCGGCAGACCTCGAACAGTTTCAGCGTGCGCGGCTCGATGCCCTTGGCGGCGTCGATGACCATGACGGCCGAATCCACCGCAGAGAGCGTGCGATAGGTGTCGTCGGCGAAATCCTCGTGGCCGGGCGTGTCGAGCAGGTTGAAGACGTTGTCGTCATATTCGAAGGTCATCACCGAAGTGACGACCGAGATGCCGCGCTCGCGCTCGATCTTCATCCAGTCGGACCGGGTCTGGATGCGATCCTTCTTGGCCTTGACCTCGCCGGCAAGCTGGATGGCACCGCCGAACAGAAGCAGCTTTTCGGTGAGCGTGGTCTTGCCGGCATCGGGGTGGGCGATGATCGCGAAAGTGCGGCGGCGCGAAACCGCCTGTTCGATGTCTTCTGCCAATTTTTGGAATCCTGTCTGTGGCGCGGGCTTCTAGCAGCGCATTTTGGGCGTGTCGACAGTTTCGGGCAGACCGGCACGGCCGAACAGCGTAGTCGATGTGGCCTGACAGGAACCTTAGGCCGTTCAGGTTCGCTCGCGATGACGGTCCTGGCGGCCCAACCGGGTAGCTAAACGTATCTCCGCCCGTTCGATGCCGATGTCGCGCAGCAGATAGTCCGGCAATTCGTCCAGCGTGGCCCGACCCCTGCGATTTCGCAGGATGCGCGCAAGCACGCCTCCGCCGGAACGGCAGATTACGAAGATCGCAACGAGGAACCGTCCGAGCGCGGAGTGGTTGGCCGCAAGCTCCTGTCCAAGGATGGTCATGGTTTATCCTCCTCTGTTTGAATGATGAAATCGGGAGGGCCCAGACTGGCCCTCCCGAAGGTTTGGCCGACAGAAGATCAGGATCGATCGTGCTCGCAGCTCGCCTGCAAGGCACTTCACGATCGATCCCTCCGTCAGGCGGCGGCGTATGCCGTCGTCGGATCGAACAGGCGCTTCACCTGCGTGATCTTGGTGGCCGGGAAGCCGCTCATCTTGGCGTGGCGCTGAATGATGGCCTCGTCCTTGGCGAGGTAGACGCAAAAGGTCTTGTCGTCCGCGACGAAGGATTCGACCCACTGAATGTCCGGGCCGAGCTCGGCGAGAACGGCGTTCGAGGCCTTGGAGGCGTCGCGAAGCTGCTCGCGCTCGAATGTGCCGACCTTGGGAATTTCACGTTCGATGATGTATTTCTGCATTTCGAAATCTCCTTGATCTTGGGTTCAAATGCCTCCGGACGCTCGACCAGATTCGATGCCGGTGACATTCCCGGGGCCGCTGAGCTAAACTGCAGCATGGCTCGCCGGGCAGACGGAGAATTGCGCAAGAGGCGGCCGACAGTCCTTACGCCGTCCTTATCTTCTTCCGATCCTTTGCCTACTGCCGTTACAGGATTGCTGCCGATGGGAACTTATTGCTTCGGCGACTTCGAGCTTAACGAGGACGCTCGCGCCCTCCGTCTCGCCGGAAGCGAGATCGAGGTGCAGCCCCTGGTCTTCGATTTCGTCGCCATCCTACTGCGGCACCGGGACCGGGCCATGAGCAAAGACGAATTGCTTGAAACGCTATGGCCGGGCGTGACGGTGACGGAAGCTTCGTTGCAGCGCGTGGCAAGCCTTGCCCGCGGCGTTCTTCGCCAGGGCGGCATGGAAACGGCGCTGCGCAACCTGCCCCGCTTCGGCTACCGCATTTGCCTCGACCAGCCGCCCATTTCGGCGAACGGGCCGGCCGGCGCGGGCGGCAAGCTTTCGAGCCCCGGTTCACCGGTTCTGTCGGCACGCGAAGCTGTTGCTGTTAGAAAATGGCACGAGGCCGCGGCCTGCTTCACCGAAGCGGATGCCGCTGGCGAGCTGCTGACGGCCGATCTCGAGGAATGGGCACTTGCGCTGGAGTGCATGGGGCGCCCGGCTGAAGCCATCCCGCTTCTGGCGCGCGCGGTGACTGCCTACGGCGTGGCCGGCGAGCGCTTGCGAGCGGCGTCCCCGGCAATCGGCTTGGCCAGGGTTCATCTGGAGAGAGGGGAACTTGCCGTCGCCAAGGGCTGGCACAAGCGGGCGGCGCAGCTGATCGATGGCGCAACCGACAGCAGGGAGCACGGCCTGTGGTGCTGGATGGGAGCGCGCATCATGGGCGCGGAAGCCGAGCCGGAGCAGGCGCTTGCGCTTGCCGAACAGGCTTTCGCGGTTGGCAGGGATCTCGAAGATCCGGTCGTGGAGTCGCTCGGGCTGATCTATCGCGGCTTTTTCAAGCTCTGCCTCGGTGAGACCAAATCCGGCCAGGAGGACCAGGATTTCGCCGCCGCGCTCGGCCTCTCCAGCGACGTGGACCCGGTCGTCGGCGGCATTCTCTACTGCAACATACTTTGGGCCTGCCGGAATTTTGGCGACTGGGCGAGGGCCAACCAATGGACCCTCGGCTATGAGGACTGGTGCAGGGGACATGGGCTTGAGGATCTGTCGGGCTCCTGCCGGCTGCATCGCGCCGAAGTGCTCGGCGTTCACGGCACGCTGAAGGAGGCTGAGGCGCTGGTACGTGCCGCGCTCGACCAGCTCGCCGTCGACGCCCCCTGGGCGACGGGCGATGCGCTGCGTGTCTTGGGTGACATTCATCTGGCTGCCGGAGATCTCACCGAGGCGGAAACAGCCTATCGGGCGTCCCATGCCGCCGGCTGGGATCCGCAGCCCGGCCTGGCGCTGCTGCAGCTGGAGCAAGGCCAGGCCGAGGCCGCCTTCAGCGCTCTCGAGCGCTCCCTGGTCGGAAACGGCTGGCCGACGCTGCAGCGGCGAGGCATGGTCCTTGCCACTCTCGCCAAGGTGGCGGCGCGCACCAATCGTCTCGAGCGCGCAAAAGAAGTTATCACCGAGCTGGAGAGCCAGCCGCAGCGCTGGCCGATGGCCTCCATCCGGGCGCTGACCGCCGAGGCCAAGGCTGAACTTTTCATACGGGAAGGCCGCCTCACCGAGGCTGTTCGGGAGCTGCAGACCGCATGCTCGCGCTGGAGCGAGGTCGGCTCGCCGGTCAATGTCGCCGATGCGAGGCTTGCGCTCGCGGCGCTGCTCATTCAGCTCGGCGATCGTTCCGGCGCGGAGCTGGAACTCGGCACAGCGTTGGCGTTAGCGAAGAAGGTCGACTCTTCACGGCTCACGCGGCGCTGCGAAGAGCTGAAGGGCCTGCTTGTCGGGACGCAGAAGATAGCGGTGGGCGGCGCTTAGCCGCTTCTCGCTTGAGGTCTGGCCGGCGCGATGGCATGACGGGGAAATCTCCTCTGAAGGTCATGACATGAGCAGCGCAAAACAAGTCATCGTCATCGGCGCCGGCATCCTCGGCGCATCGATCGCCTGGCATCTGGCGAAGGCCGGAGCGCGGGTGACGGTCGTCTCGACAAGCGGCGCCGGCGGCGTCGCGACGCCCAACTCCTTCGCCTGGATCAACGCAAGCTGGGGCAATCCGGAGACCTATTTCCGGCTGCGCATCCGGGCCATGGCCGAATGGAAACGCTTGGCGAATGATCTGCCGGGCCTGCCGCTTGCCTGGTGCGGCGGCCTGTGCTGGGACCTGCCGGCGGACAAGCTCAAAGCCTATGCGGCCGAGCATGCGTCCTGGGGCTACGGCATCGAGCGGGTCGGCCGCGAGCAGGCGGCTCGGATCGAGCCCAACCTGACCGAGCTTCCCGATTTTGCGCTTCATGTCGCCGAGGAAGGCGTGGCCGAGCCGGTGGCGACCGCAAAGGCGCTGCTGGCGGACGCCGAACGGCTCGGCGCGCGGCTTATTACCGGGACTGTCGATAGACTGACTCTATCGGGCGGCAGGCTGAGCGGCGTCGTCGTTGCGGGTGAAACCATCGCCGCCGACGAGGTGGTGATCGCCGCCGGCGCCGGCGCCCCGGCGATCGCCGCGACGGCAGGCGTCCAGTTGCCGATCAAGACGCCGCCCGGTCTGATCGTGCATTCGCGACCCTACAGGAAACTCCTCAACGGCCTGGTGCTGGCCGAGAGGCTGCATATGCGGCAGACGGCCGAGGGCCGGATCATCGCCGGCTCGGATTTTGGCGGCGGCGATCCGGGCGAGAACCCGGAGGCAACCGCGCTTGAGCTTTTCGAAGCGGTGAAAGCGATGCTGCGCGGCGCCGACGGGCTGGAGTACGATTTCCATACGGTCGGCTATCGTCCCACTCCAACCGATGGTTTCCCAATTGTCAGCCGCGCCGACGGCGTAGGCGGCCTCTATGTCGCCGTCACCCATTCCGGCATCACGCTGGCACCCGCCATCGGCCTGTTTGCGGCCTGCGAAATCGTCGATGGCGAGCGCGATCCATTGCTCGCGCCTTATGCGCTGTCGCGCTTCGCTCAGTAGCCCGGCGGCCGGCGAAACCCGTCGGTCAGCGGCGCGATCGCCGCAGCGACGCCGAGCAGTCTCGCCTCCGACCAGCGCTTGCCGACCAGTTGCAGGCCGATGGGCAACCCGTTGCTGTCCTGCCCGCCTGGTATCGCCAGCGCCGGATGGCCGGAATAATTGAAGACCGCGCCATAGGCCGGCAGCATCCAATAGCTCTCGTCCTTGCCGTCGACCTTGAGCGCGCTGCCTGGCTTGCAGTGCGGAAAGGCCGTTGTCATGGCGACCGGGCAAAGCAAGGCATCGCAGCTTCCGAAGAACCGCTCCCAGGCAAGGATCGACCGGTCGCGGCGAGCGAGCGCCGCGAACCAGCGCGACACCGGCGCAGGCTGTTCCGGCGGTTCCGGTTGCGCTGCCTCCAGCATCATGCCGATCAACTTGCCGCCCTCGGCGAGATCATCATGCAGGTCGAGCTTCGGCAGTTTGGCTTCCTCGACGTGCGCGCCGGCGGAAGCCAGCCTAGCAGCCAATCTCTCGACCGCGGCGCCGATCTCGGCGGCCACCGGAAAGCTGCGGAAGGTGCCGGCGAAGGCGATGCGCAGCGATTTCAGCTCGAGCGTCGGTATCGCATCAACCGGCACCGGCGCCAGATCGGTATCGCCGCCGTCCGGACCGGCAATGATCCGGTAAATCAGCGCCAGGTCCTCCAGATTGCGAGCAATCGGCCCGACACAGGACATCAAGCGGACGCTGCGCGGAATGCCGCCCGGATCGGGAAAAGCGCCGGCCAGCGAGACGCGATGCTCGGTCGGCTTCAGGCCGTGGACGCCGCAAAAGGCGGCGGGCAAGCGGATGGAACTCTGCATGTCGGTGCCGACCTCGAAGGGCGTCATGCCCGCAGCAACCGCAGCGGCGGCGCCGCCGCTGGAGCCGCCCGCTGTGCGCGACGGATCCCAAGGGTTGCAGGTGCGGCCGAACAGCGGATTGTCAGACTGCCAGTCGCCCAGCATGGTGGCGACATTGGTTTTGCCGACCAGCACGCCGCCCGCTCTCTTTAGCCTGGCAACCACAGGGCTGTCCTGCTTGGGAACGTAGTCGGCAAATGGCGGGAAGCCGACCGTCGTCTTCATGCCAGCGGTCTCGTGCGCATCCTTCAGCGTGAACGGCACGCCGTGCAGCGGGCCGAGCGCGGCGCTGCGGGCCAGTGCCGCATCGGCTTCTCGGGCACGCTGAGGCGCACGTTCCCGGTCGAGGAGGATGACGGCGTTCAGTGCTTCGTTATGTCGGTCGATCTGCGCCAGATGCGCATCGAGCGCCTCCACGGCCGAGATTCTCCGCCGGGCAATTGCTGCCGCGAGTTCGGTAGTCGAGGAAAATCCGATGTCCATTGTGCTGCACTCCGGCTGCTTGCCGCGCTGCGCCTTGAACATGGCGGATGAGAGCGCGGCTTCAAGCCGAACTCAGCATTGTTAGGATAGCGGTGCTTGATCGAAATTGCGCCGAGCTGTTGTCATGGCGGCGCTGTCCCGCGACCTTGGCTAGGTTTGGAGCTAGACGGCCAACGCGAACTTAGCAACGGTCGGCGCGAACGGCCGAATGCTGGTGCCGTCCCTTGTCATGGTGACGAAGCTCGACGGCGGGATCGCCTGCCATTCGCCGCCGTCGCGGTCGAACGGTTCGGAGACGATGCAGCGGCCGGCGCGGCTCGCGAATGCGCCGGTATAGAGCGTTGGCGCCTGGCCGTCGGTGGCGTAGCGCACTGCGTAGAGCGCCTCGCCATCGGAAAATGCCGCTGTCAGCTTCAGGGAGGGTTCGAGACCGGCGTGGCGCGAAGCCTCGAGAACGCGGCTGGTGGCGCGGGCTACCGCGCCTTGCGGGTCGGCGGACAGGCCTTCGTCGAGCATCAGCAGGAAGAAGAGTTCGGAATCAGTCGTCCCTTCGCGCTGGTCGAAGACAGCATCCGACAGCGAATTCTCAAGCGCGCGGCGGATCTTCTCGAAGCCGCCGATCTGGCCGTTATGCATGAACGACCAGCGGCTGGAGACGAAGGGATGGCAGTTCATGCGGCTGGTCGCGCCGCCGGTGGAGGCGCGCACATGAGCGAGGAACAGGCCTGATTTGATCTGCCGGCAGAGGCTTTTCAGATTGGGGTCCGACCAGGCCGGCAGTATGTCGCGGTAAAGGCCGGGCTCGGGACGGTCGCCATACCAGGCGAGGCCAAAACCGTCGCCATTGGTCGGCGACTTGGCCTCCTGGGCGCAGTGGCTCTGGGCAATCAGCGAGTGGCAGGGCGCGGTGACGATGTCTTCGAGGAAGACCGCTTCACCGAGATAGGCCGCCCACCGGCACATCGCATTCCACCATTTATCAGGCGCGATCCATCAGAGCCTGAGGCTCCTTCACCGCGTGTGAGCCTCTGTTATTCGTGCGCTCATAGAGCTCACGGACGATTCGGCTGGCGGTAGTCTCGAACAGAAATGGCAAGAAAGCGTGAACGAGGGCGGCGCCCGCGGCCATCGACAGGCGGGAGCAGAACCAGGCGGCGAAGGCCATGTGGCCGAAATAGGTTTCGCCAACCTTGGCCGGGTGAGACGTAAAGAGCGCCGAAAACCGCGTCGTCATGGTGGTCCCTCCTGCTGGGATGAGCCCCGATATTGAGTATCCTGCCACGAGACGAAGGTTCATCGATCCCAAATTGTCCTTGTGTGTAGCCCTATTTTGGGACATTCATCCCAAGAATGGCGTTTGATATCGACGAAACCGATCGGAGATTGCTGGCCGAGCTGCAGCGCGACGGCACGCTTTCCGTCGACCAGTTGTCGGAGCGCGTGGCCTTGTCCCGCAACGCCTGCTGGCGGCGCGTGAAGCGGCTGGAGGAGGAGGGCGTCATTACCGGGCGCGTGGCGCTGGTCGATGCCGACAAGCTTGGACTCGGGCTTTCGGTGTTCATCCTGATCCGGACGTCGAACCATGACCCGGACTGGCTGCAAAAGTTCCGGGCGGCGGTGACGGGCTTTGCCGAGATCACCGGCGTCTACCGGATGTCGGGCGACCTCGACTATGTGCTGAGAGCCCGCGTCGCCGACGTGAAAGCCTATGACAGGCTCTATCAGCGGCTGATCGCCAAGGTGCCGCTCTCGGACGTCTCCGCTTCCTTCGTCATGGAGGAGATCAAGGAGACGACCGTCGTTCCGGTGGAGTTGCGCTGACGCGGAACCGCATTGAAAGAAAGGCGTTGATAGCGTCGCGGCCGGGTTGACCGAATCGGCAGCCGCGCCGATAGGAATGGGCTCATGCGCACGGCTGTCTATCCTTCCTCCGTCATCGGCCCCACCGTCGGTTTCGTCAGGCTTCCGCATGGCGAGGGCTTGCCGCTGCCGACCTATGAAAGCGCGGGCGCGGCCGGGATGGATCTGCGAGCCGCGGTGCCGGAAGACCGGCCGCTGCTTATCCTGCCCGGAAAACGCGCGCTGGTGCCGACCGGGCTGATCGTGGAAATCCCGGAAGGCATGGAAGGCCAGGTGCGGCCGCGCTCCGGCCTCGCCTTCAAACATGGGCTGACCGTGCTCAACACGCCCGGCACCATCGACAGCGATTACCGCGGCGAGGTGAAAGTGCTGCTCGTCAATCTTGGCGATGAGGACTTCGCGGTGACGCGCGGCATGCGGATCGCGCAGATCGTGTTTGCGGCAGTCACGCAGGTGGCCGGCGAAGAACGGGCGCTCGCCGGCGGCACGGCGCGCGGCGCCGGCGGTTTCGGATCGACCGGCACCGCCTAGATGCAAGTCCCAAAACTGGTCATCTTCGATTGCGACGGGGTTCTGGTCGACACCGAGAACCTTGCCAATCGGCGCCTCGCCGACTGGCTTTGTGAAGCGGGCTTTCAAACCACATTCGAATATTGCCGCAAGACCTTCTCGGGCCGCAGCATGGCCTCGGTGCAGAAAGAGATCGAAGAGGCGACCGAGGCCCGGCTCGGCGCCGACTTCGTCGAACGCTGGAACGCCGGCCTGCCGGATCTGTTCGCGCATGGCGTCGAGGCGATCCCTCACGTGCGCGATTTCATCGAAAAGGTGCGCGCCGCCGGTATTGCCTATTGCGTCGCCTCGTCGGCGCGGGTTTCGAAGATGCATATCACGCTCGGGCAGACCGGCTTGTTGCCGCTGTTCGAGCACGCCATGTTTTCCTCGACCATGGTCGGGCGCGGCAAGCCGTTCCCGCACCTTTTCCTGCATGCGGCAAAGACGATAGGCTTCGCGCCGGCCGACTGCATCGTCATCGAGGACAGCGTCGCCGGCACCCAGGCCGGCATTGCCGCCGGCATGCGCGTGTTTTCCTATCACGCCGATCCATTCTCGGACCGCGACGGGCTGGCGGAAGCCGGCGGCGTCCTGTTCGACGACATGCGCGACCTCGCAGGACTGGTGCCGATCCTTTGATCGGACACTGGAGCGGTTCCGCTTTCGTCGAATTGCCGACCCGCTCCAGCTATTTGTTTTTACGCAATTCCGGACGGAAAACTGTTTCACATTCTTCCTGGAATTGCTCCGGGCTGTTCGGCGAAATCTTCCGTGCTAGCGTGCAGCCGTCAAACAGCCGGCGGCTCCCACCCATGGAATCCACCCTGCTTCGCCTCGCCCTCGCTCTTGTGCTTCTGTCATGGCTTTGGGGCCCGGCGAGCGCGGAGAATGTCAGCTTTCCGGACTTTGCCAGCGCCATCCCGGGCCACAAGGACGTCACCTATCTCGACCTCGCCAGGATGGTCATCCCCGATCTGGCGTTGAACGCCGACGGCTTCTACCACGGCGGCTTGCCGATCGAAATGCGTCACGTCGCCGGTCCGGACAGCGGTGGCTCGCCGCCTGAAACGTCAAGCCTGCCCAATGCTGCGGTGCTTGCCATCAAGGCCGGCGGCAAGGACCGGCTGACCATGCTGTTCGATCTCGGCGACTCTCCCGACAGCGCCGAGGGCTATGCGGTGCTGGCGCTCTACGATCTGACCGGCGGCAAGCCGGCGCTGCTCGACGCGGTCAATGTCGCCGTCGATCGCAGCACCTATTTTCGCGAACCGAACAAACTGTCGGTCGGCGCCGGTGACGATATCCTCACCACCATGAGCACGCATTTCAATTCCAGCCAGGGCTATGTGATCACGCCGCTGATCATGGTGCGCAACGACAAGTTCGAACTGATCGACATGATCTACACGTTCGATGAAAGGCTATGCACCTATAGCCGCAAGCAGGACATCGCTTTTAAGGCCATTGCCGGTGGCCGGCCGCATGCAGCCGTCAAGGTGACGGTGACCGATGCCACGATACCAAGCGGCGAAAGCTGCGACGATGCGGCGCCCGAGGCGTCCTCGAAAGACATTTCAGTCATCTATCATTGGGATAAGAAAGCGTCGCGCTACGTGGCGAGTTCAGACGCCCTCAAACGGTTGTCAGCAGAGAACGAGAAACGCTTCTGAGCCGAGCGCATTCGTTTGCCCGAGCGGGGCGACCGCGATAAATTCCCCGCACGACCCATGATTGAGGACCCGCCATGGACAAGGGCAAGATTTTTCGCGATCTGCACGCCTCGACCTTCGTCATGCCCAATCCCTGGGATGTCGGCACGACCAAGCTTCTGGCTTCCTTCGGCTTCAAGGCGCTGGCCACGACCAGCGCCGGCTTCGCCTTCTCGCGCGGCCTGCCCGACGGCGCGGTGACATTCGAGGCCATGATCCACCATTGCCGCGAAGTGACGGCGGCAACCGACCTGCCGGTTTCGGCCGATCTCGAGCGCGGCAAGGGCGACGGCGCCGAGCAGGCCGCAGAAACCATCTTCGCGGCGGAAGCCGCGGGCCTTGCCGGCTGCTCGATCGAGGACCATACGGGCGATCTAGAGTATCCAATCTACGAGTTCTCGCATGCAGTCGAACGCGTCGCCGCGGCCGCCGAGGCGGCGCGCGCCTTGAAGCACGATTTCGTCTTCACCGCGCGGGCCGAGAATTTCCTTTGGGGCAAGACCGATCTCGACGACACGATCAAGCGTCTGCAGGCTTTCGAGAAAGCCGGCGCCGACGTGCTTTATGCGCCGGGCCTGAGCGACATCGACGCGGTGCGGACGGTCTGCTCCGCGGTCAGCAAGCCGGTCAATGTCATGGCGCGACCCGGCTTCACCGTGGCCGATCTTGCTGCGGCCGGCGTAAAACGCGTCTCGCTCGGGCCATGGCTGACGAATTTCGCCTTTGGCATGCTGGAAACCGCTGCGCGGGAAATCCAGCAGGACGGCACCTTCGGCTTCACCCGTTCGGCGATGCCGTTCGGCAAGCTGCAGGCGCTGTTCCGCGGGGGCGGTACCGAGCAGGATTAGAGCGTTCAGCGTTTCACGGAAACACCGAACCGCTCTATCCCCTTGTTGCGCATTTCCGGACGAAAAACCGCTACGCGCTTTTCCTGAAATTGCGCTGGACCGGGTCCCGCGCCGAAACCGCCTTGTGCAGATGCACCATCATGGCGGCGGCAAAGAGCGGGGTCAAAAGGTTGAGCAGCGGCACGGCAAGGAAGACCGCGATCAGCAGTCCGGCCAGGAATACCGTGCCCGCATACTTCCGGCGCAGCGCCTTGGCTTCGGCCTCGGGGCGGAAGCGCATGGCGGCGAACTCGAAGAATTCGCGGCCCAGCAGATAGCCGTTGACGATGAAGAAGGCGGCGAGGTTGATGCCCGGCACCAGGAGCAGCAGCAGGGCGACGATGTTGCCGAGGATCACGACGCCAAAGAATTTTATCGCCAGCGCCATCGACTGCAGCACCGGCACGGCGCGGCCGGGCAGATCGCCGGGATAGTCGGTGCGCTCGACCACCTCGGCGATATCGTCGAGGAACAACCCTGCGACGATCGCCGTCACGGGTGCCACGAGCAGCGCCATGCCCATTGCCAACAGGATGCCGGCGATGATGCCGCTCAGCCATCCTGCCCAGGACGGCAGGCCGGGTACAAATGTCTGCAGCCACGGCCATGCCAGCCATTCGAGCAGGCTCTCGATGCCGAACCAAAGCGCCACCAAGGCGAGCAGCGTCAGGCCCAGCGTCTTCAGAAAGACGGAGCGGAATTCAGGTGAGAACAGCCGGCTGGCGGCGGCGCGGGCGGCGTCGAGGATCACGGCAGGTCCAAGCCCTTACAGAGGAACGTCGTTCCCGAGATAGGCCGGCTTGCTAAGCGGCGCAACTAAAGCGCGTCGCGTGGACGCGCCTTAGGTTTGTCTCGATGCATGTCGTCCTCCCAAAACCGCCATGCACTTTTGGGCGACATGCATTATTGCGCAAGCCTGGCCAGTCTTGCCGGGATGGTCATGGCCGCGACGCCAACGACGACGAAGCCCATGCCGAACCAGGCGCTCGGCCCGAGGCTTTCGCCCAGAAAGACGGCGCCGATGCCGACGCCGATCGGCACGCGCAGATAGGCCTGCGAGGTGGTGCCGACCGAGCCCAGCGTGTGGATGAGCCGGAAGAAGATCGAAAAGGCGAGCGCGGTGGAGAAGACCGAAAGCCCGAAGAGCGCCAGAATCGACGCCGTCGACGGCGCCAACGTCCAGGGCCGGTCGAAGACGAGGCTCAAGGGAATCAGGATCACGGCGCCGCAGATCATCGAGCCGGCGGCCGGCACCATCGGGTCGAGCCCTGTGAAATTGCGGCCGAAAATGGCGGCGCCGGCATAGCAGACGGTGGCGGCGACGACCGCAATGTGCGCCCAGAGCTGATGGCCGATGCCCCCCAGCGCCTCAGTGCCGACGATGAGGCAAATGCCGGCGATGCCGGCGCCGACGCCGACCAACTTGCGCAATGTCACCGGCTCGTGGCGGGTGATCAGCGCCGTCAGCAGGAAGGTGAAGATCGGCGACGTCGCGTTGAGGATCGTGGCAAGGCCGGCGTCGATGGAACGTTCGGCGGCGGCGATCAGCGTGAACGGGATGACGCTGTTGAGGCAGGCCTGGAGCATGAAGCGGCGCCACATGACCACGCCCGGCGGCATGACAAGGCCGCGCCAGCGGATGAGGCCAAGCAGAATGCCGCCGGCGATCAGCGTGCGCCCGGCGATGAAGGTCACCGGCGGGATCGTCTCGACGCCGATCTTGATGAAGGTATAGGAGGCACCCCACAGCGCCGCCAGCAGGCCAAGCAGCGCCAGCTCGGTCGTCATCTCGATCTTATCGGACATGGTGGTTTCGCGCCTTCAGCCTGGTTCGACGGTCGCTCTAGCTCACATCGCGGCGTGGATGTTTCGATGACGCCCCAACCATAGCCGCCGTCGCCTCTAACGATATGGTCCAGTTCGGCGCGACGGCTGCCGCAGCAACCGACCCGAAAGTCGGCGAAGCGGAAACCGGTGCCGATTTTCGGGGTAGGCAAAGCGGCTGCGAGCCGCTAGACCCGCGCGCGGTCGGCGTGGCAGAAAGCCGGACAGTCGTTGGCGGAGACATTGATGCCGGAATATGACGTGCTTTGCATCGGCAATGCCATTGTCGACATCATCGCGCAATGCGACGAGGCCTTTTTGGAAACCAACGGCATCATCAAGGGCGCGATGAACCTCATCGACACCAGGCGCGCCGAGCTCCTCTACAGCCGCATGGGACCGGCGATCGAAGCTTCGGGCGGCAGCGCCGGCAACACGGCGGCGGGCGTGGCGAGCTTCGGCGGCCGCGCCGCCTTTTTCGGCAAGGTGTCGAACGATGCGCTCGGCGACATCTACAGCCATGATATCCGCGCCCAGGGCGTGGCCTTCGACACCAGGCCACTGCAGGGCGAGCCGCCGACGGCTCGCTCGATGATCTTCGTCACGCCGGACGGCGAGCGCTCAATGAACACCTATCTCGGCGCCTGCGTCGAGCTGGGGCCGGAGGACGTCGAGGCCGACAAGGCGGCCGGCGCCAAGGTCACCTATTTCGAGGGTTATCTGTGGGATCCGCCGCGCGCCAAGGAAGCGATCCGGCAGACCGCGAGGCTGGCGCATGCGGCGGGGCGCGAAGTGTCGATGACGCTGTCGGATTCTTTCTGCGTCGACCGCTACCGCGACGAGTTCCTCGATCTGATGCGCTCCGGCACGGTCGACATCGTCTTCGCCAACAGCCACGAGATCAAGTCGCTCTACCAGACCGCTTCCTTCGAGGACGCGCTGGCGGCGATACGCAAGGATTGCAAGATCGCCGCCGTTACTCGCTCGGAAAAGGGCTCGGTGATCGTGCGGGGCGACGAGACCGTCACTATTTATGCGACCACGATCAAGGAACTGGTCGACACGACCGGCGCGGGCGACCTCTACGCCGCCGGTTTCCTCTATGGATACACGACCGGACGCAGCCTCCAGGACTGCGGCGACCTCGGCTCACTGGCGGCCGGGCTGGTGATCCAGCAGATCGGCCCGCGACCGCGCCAGGATCTGCGCCGCGAAGCGGAACAGGCGGGCCTGCTTTAGTTCCGCTGCGTCATCCCGGTCGGGCGCCAAATGAACCCGGCTGTCGCGCCGCTGTCATAGATCGCTCCTAGAGGCACATTGGGCGTTCCGCGACTGACATTTCGGGCGCCCGCAGCAGTTGGGGTGTCAAAAAAATGCAAGACAGCAACCTTCACGGTCGCTGCGTCCGTCACCATTGCGATTGCCGCTTTCCGCTGTAGCCGTTCAACGACCGGCCCCAGCTTGAGAGGAGCGCGGCGCGCAAGACAGATGCATGACCAGATTTCAGAATCCGCCTGAAGGAATTTCGCAAGACGCCTTGGCCGGCCTTGTGGCCGAGGTTGTGCGACAAGCTTTGATGCAGCACGGCGTTTTGCTGGACGCGGAAGCCCTGGCCTCCGCCAGCGCGATTGCCGGCAGCGTTGCCGCCGCCCTTCCCTTCCTGCCACAGGCGCAGCGGCTTGCAATCACCTCCTTCAAGGGCAGCTGGACCGGGCTGACCTCAGCGTTTTTCCGTGCGATGGCGGAAAGAATCGCGCGCGCCGACCCGGCAGACGCCGACACCATGGACGAATGCCCGACGATCCGGCCTGCTAGGCCCGCCTCCCCGCCCTTGGCCGAGCGAGCCTCCGATCTCCAGTCGATGCTCATCGAAGACTGGGCCGGCGAAGTTGCGGGGTCGACCTACCTGGAGGAAAGATTCCACATCCCGCGCTCGACGCTGCATCGCTGGCAAAGGCGGGGCGAGGTTGTCGCGCTGCGCAAGGGCGGCCGCAAACACGTCTTCCCGCTCGCCCAGTTCGTCGACGGCAGGCCGGCCCCGGGTATAGGCGAGGTGTTGGCAGCCATCACCAATCCGAGGCTGGCTTGGTTCTGGCTGACCCGGCCTTCCCCCGAGCTCGATGGCCGCACCCCCATCGAAATGCTGCGCGAGGACATGATCGAGGATGTGGTTCGCGTCGCGCGCAACCTGTCCTGATCCCCCATTTTCACGGATGCTGGTCCACGTTTTTGTGCGCCGCTTCAAGAGTCATTAGGCGGTTATACATTTGTCATAAAACCGTAATAAATGGCACATATGGGACATTTTAAAGTCAAAAATATCGTCTCTAACGTATATATTGTGCAATATGTGCCATTCTTTCAAATATGTGACGAGATATTTGCGCAACAAGACTTCCATAAGTGTCCAAAAGGCGTTTTTCAGACACAATCTCTGCTGTTAACGACAGCCAGTTAGGCCATGTCGAGGGCGAAGAAGCGGCGCCGGTGCGCGACTTTTTCAACGATGGGGACAGGGGCAGCGGAGCCTGTGGGGTCATACGCAAACCTGTCTTGAACCTTTGACTGGAGATTCAAGAAAATGAACATCAAGAGCCTTCTACTCGGCTCCGCTGCGGCCTTGGTCGCAGTTTCGGGCACCCGCGCCGCCGACGCGGTCACCGTCGCCGAGCCGGAACCGGCCGAATACGTCAAGATCTGCGACGTCTACGGCGCGGGTTACTTCTATATCCCCGGCACCGAGACCTGCCTGCGCATCGGCGGCTATATCCGCTATGATGCCGGCATCGGCGATATCGGGACGTTCGACGGCGCCAAGAGCATCGACGTTCGGGACGGCGACGTCCAGAACACCTTCTACAAGAACCTTCGCTTCACGTTGAAGACCTGGACCGGCCAGGAAACCGAGCTCGGCACGTTGAAGACCTACACCGAAACGCGCTTCAACTTCGGTGACAAGAACCTGGTCACCTCCAACGGTGAGGTTGACACCAACCCCGCTGCCAACAAGGCGCCCGACCTGCATTTCGCCTGGATCCAGCTCGGCGGCCTGCGCGTCGGTAAGGACGAAACGCCTTATGACCAGTTCATCGGTTACGCGGGCAATGTCATCCAGGACACGATCATTCCGTACGGCGTCAAGGACACCAACGTCGTCAGCTACTACTTCGATGTGGACGGCGGCTTCTCGGGCGTCATCTCGCTCGAAGAGGGCTTCGGCGTGACCGGCACGATCGACAGCTACGTTCCTCACGTCGTCGGCGGCTTGAAGTACAAGGGCGACTGGGGTGCGGTCACCGGCGTCGTCGCCTATGACAGCAACTATGAGGAAGTGGCCGGCAAGGTTCGCCTCGACGTCAATGTGAGCAAGGAACTGTCGCTGTTCGTCATGGCCGGCTACGGCACCGACGACAACCTCAATGACAATGCCGGCAATGCCATCGATGCCAGCGGTCGCGGCTTCTACAAGCCGTGGGGCGGCAACTGGGCCGTCTGGGGCGGCGGCACCTACAAGTTCAACGACAAGACGGCATTCAATCTCCAGGCTTCGGCCGACGACGACAAGAACTACGCTCTTGCGGCGAACGTCGCCTACACCATCGTGCCGGGCTACACGATCACGACCGAAGTCGACTGGAACCACTTCGGCCACTTCGACGACGGCACCCCGTTCGGCAACTGGACCAAGGCCGACAAGAAGGACAGCGTCGGCGGCATCGTCCGCTTCCAGCGCAATTTCTGATCGAAACCTGCGACCCAAACAAGAAAGGCCCGCCGCATCGCCACGGGCCTTTTGCTTTTGAGTTCGGCAAAGGGCGGGGCGCGGCGGCCGCCTGTCAATTCCCCGCCGTATAGGCGGCGATCGCGGCCATGTTGACGATGTCTGAGTCCTTGGCGTTGAGCGAGACGATCTGCACCGGCTTGTTCAAACCGACCAGCAGCGGGCCGATGACGGTCGAGCCGCCGAGTTCCTGCAGCATCTTGGTCGAGATCGAGGCCGAGTGGAAGGCGGGCATCACCAGCACATTGGCCGAACCGGTCAGCCTGATGAACGGGTACTGCGCCATGGCGCGCGGGTTCAGCGCCACGTCGGCGGCCATCTCGCCGTCATATTCGAAGTCGACGCGGCGCTTATCGAGGATGCGCACCGCTTCCTGCACGCGCTCGGAGCGCTCGCCCTGCGGATGACCGAAAGTGGAGTAGGCGAGCATCGCAATCCTCGGCTCGTAGCCCATGCGGCGGGCAAAGCCGGCCGCCTCCTCGGCGATATCGGCGATCTGCTCGGCATTCGGCATGTCGTGCACCGCGGTGTCGGCAACCAGCACGGTGCGGCCCCTTGCCAGCACGATCGAGACGCCGATCACGCGGTGGCCTGGCTTGGCGTCGATGACGCGGCGCACGTCGTCGAGCGCGGTGGAATAGTTGCGGGTCACGCCGGTAACGATGCCGTCGGCGTCGCCCAGCGCCACCATGCAGGCGGCGAAATGGTTGCGGTCGTTGTTGATCAGGCGCTGACAGTCGCGGAACAGGTAGCCTTTGCGCTGCATACGTTCGTAGAGATAGTCGGTGTAGATCCCATTGCGGCGCGACAGCCTGGCATTGATGATCTCGAGGCCTTGCTTGTTGAGTTCGATGCCGGCGTTGCGGGCATTCTCCTTGATGACGTCGTCGCGGCCGAGCAGGATCGCCGTGCCCAGCCTCTGGTTCACATAGGAGACGGCGGCGCGCATCACCTGCTCCTCCTCCCCTTCGGCGAAGACGATGCGCTTTGGCTGGCGGCGGACGCGGTCATAGATGCGCTGCAAGGTCGAGGCGATCGGATCGCGGCGGGCGGAGAGCTCATGCGCATAGCGGTCGAGATCGAGGATCGGCTTGCGGGCGACGCCGGACTCCATCGCAGCCTTGGCCACGGCAAGCGGGATCGCCGAGATCAGGCGCGGATCGAACGGCACCGGGATGATGTAGTTGGGGCCGAATTTCGGCCGGTTGCCCTGATAGGCGGCGGCGACGTCGTCGGGCACGTCCTGGCGCGCCAGCTCGGCCAGGGCGCGTGCGGCGGCGATCTTCATCTCGTCATTGATGGTGGTCGCCCTGACATCCAGCGCGCCGCGGAAGATGTAAGGGAAACCCAGCACATTGTTGACCTGGTTCGGGTAATCCGAGCGGCCGGTGGCCATGATGGCGTCGGTGCGAATCTCGCCCACTTCCTCGGGCGTGATCTCCGGATCCGGATTGGCCATGGCGAAGATGATCGGGTTCTTGGCCATCGACTGCACCATGGCGGGGGTCAGCGCGCCCTTGGCGGAGAGCCCGAGAAAGACGTCGCAGCCGTCCAGCGCCTCGGCGAGCGAGCGCGCCTCGGTCTTGACCGCATGCGCCGACTTCCACTGGTTCATGCCTTCGGTGCGGCCCTGGAAGACCACGCCCTTGGTGTCGCACAGGATGATATTCTCCGGCGAAAAGCCCATCGCCTTCATCAATTCGATACAGGCGATGCCCGCTGCGCCCGCGCCGTTGCAGACCATTTTCGTGGTCTTCATGTCTCGGCCGGTGATCTCCAGCGCGTTGATCAGCCCGGCGGCCGAGATGATGGCGGTGCCGTGCTGGTCGTCGTGGAAGACGGGGATGTCCATCAGCTCGCGGAGCCGCTGCTCGATGATGAAGCATTCCGGCGCCTTGATGTCCTCGAGATTGATGCCGCCGAAGGAAGGTCCGAGGAAGCGCACGCAGTTGATGAATTCGTCGGCGTCCTCGGTCGCCACTTCGAGGTCGATCGAATCGACATCGGCGAAGCGCTTGAACAGCACCGACTTGCCTTCCATGACCGGCTTCGAGGCCAGGGCGCCGAGATTGCCAAGACCGAGGATTGCGGTGCCGTTGGAGATGACGGCGACCATGTTGCCGCGCGTCGTGTAGTCGAAGGCGCGGCTTGGATCCTCCGCGATTGCGCGCACAGGAACGGCGACGCCCGGCGAGTAGGCGAGGCTCAGATCGCGTTGCGTCGCCATCGGCTTGGTGGCGACGATCTCCAGCTTGCCCGGCCGACCCATGGCGTGGAATTCGAGCGCCTCCTGCGCGCTGACGGAGGGTCCGCTGCTTTCGGTTTTCCTGGCCATGATGCTTTTGATTTCCTCGCCTGTGCGGCACCGCTTGGGACGGCTGCTTGCTTATAGTTCCCACCGATTAAGGCTACACGCGGCGACTGTAAACCGACAAGCCGGGCGAAGCTGCTTCAACGCAGAAGGCCGGCAATGCGGCGGACCGATTGACGGCGAGTTGGCAGCATGGCTCGCGCTTTCCCCTGCTTTTCGAGCCTCCGGCATTAAACCGCCCTGCCACATCTGCTAGCGTTCGGGCATGAACATGCACATGCCGACCGATACCGACGCCCAGGAAACGACGACGCCGGCGCCCACCATGGGCGGCGTCACGCCGATGATGGAGCAGTATATCGAGATCAAGGCGGCGAACCCGGATTCACTTCTGTTCTACCGCATGGGCGATTTCTACGAGCTGTTCTTCGACGACGCCGAAAAGGCGAGCCAGGCGCTCGGCATCGTGCTCACGCGGCGCGGCAAGCACCAGGGCCACGACATCCCGATGTGCGGCGTGCCGGTGCATGCGGCGGACGATTATCTGCAGAAGCTGATCGCGCAGGGCTTCCGCGTTGCCGTGTGCGAGCAGATCGAGGACCCGGCGGAAGCCAAGAAGCGTGGCTCGAAATCGGTGGTGCGCCGCGACGTGGTGCGGCTGGTCACGCCGGGCACCATCACCGAGGACAAGCTGCTTGCACCCTCGGAGTCGAGCTTCCTGATGGCGCTGGGGCGAGTGAAGGGCGGCAATGCAGCCAGCCATGGCAGTTTCGCGCTTGCCTGGATCGACATCTCGACGGGCGCGTTTCGGGTGGCTGAAACCTCGGCCGAACGGCTGCTTGCCGACATTTTCCGCGTCGATCCGCGCGAGCTGATCGTCGCCGAGCCGGTGTTCCATGACGCGGAGCTGCGGCCGGTCTTCGACGTGCTCGGCCGGGTCGCCAACCCGCAGCCGCCATCGCTGTTCGATTCGGCGTCGGCCACGGGCCGCATCGCCCGCTTCTTCGAGGTGGCGACCCCGGACAGTTTCGGCAGTTTTTCGCGTGCCGAGCTGTCGGCGATCTCGGGCGCCATCGCCTATGTCGAGAAGACGCAGAAGGCCGAACGGCCGCCGCTGTCGCGGCCCGAGCGCGAGGAGAACGGCTCGACGCTTTTCATCGACCCGGCGACGCGCGCCAATCTGGAACTCCTGCGCACGCTATCCGGCAGCCGCGAAGGCTCGCTGTTCAAGGCGATCGACCGAACCGTGACCGGGGCCGGGGCGAGACTGCTCGCCGACCGGCTGATGGCGCCGCTGACCGACCCGGCATTGATTTCCGCTAGGCTGGATTCGGTGTCGTTCTTTCGTGCCGAAGCGCGGCTTTGCCAGGGATTGCGAACGAACCTGAAAAGTGTCGCCGACATGCCGAGGGCGCTCTCCAGGCTGGCGCTCAACCGCGGCGGCCCGCGCGACCTTGGCGCGCTCAGCGCCGGCTTCGAGGCCGCGGGCGCGATCGCCGCACTGTTTGCGACGACGCCGCTCCCCGCCGAACTCGCCGCGGCGCTCGCGGCGATCCATGGCTTGCCCAAGGCGCTCGCCCGCCATCTCAGCGAGGCGCTCGACGACGAATTGCCGCTCATCAGGCGCGACGGCGGCTTCGTGCGATCAGGCTACAATGCCGAGCTCGACGAGATGCGGGCGCTGCGCGATGAGTCGCGAAAGGTGATCGCCGGGCTGGAGCGCTCGTTGATCGAAGAGACCGGCATCCGCTCGCTGAAGATCCGGCACAACAATGTGCTCGGCTACTATATCGAGGTGACCGCCAACCATCATTCGATCATGACCGGCAGCGACGCTGCGAAGGCGCGCTTCATCCATCGCCAGACGATGGCCAACGCCATGCGTTTCACAACGACGGAACTGGCGGAGCTGGAATCGAAGATCGCCAATGCCGCCGATAAGGCGTTGAGCATCGAGCTTGCCACCTTCGACCGGCTGACGGCGGAAGTGGTGAGCGAGGCCGACAGCATCCGCGCCGGGGCCGAGGCACTTGCAGTCCTCGACGTATCGTCGGCCTTGGCGCTGCTGTCCGAAAGCGAGGGCTGGTGCCGGCCGGTCGTGGATTCCAGCCTCGCCTTCGAGATTGCCGGCGGCCGCCACCCGGTGGTCGAACAGGCGCTCAGGCGATCAGGCGAAGGTCCGTTCGTCGCCAATGACTGCGACCTCTCGCCTGAAAACGGGGCAAAGGCCGGCGCCATCTGGCTGCTCACCGGCCCGAACATGGGCGGCAAGTCGACCTTCCTGAGGCAGAACGCGCTGATCGCCATCCTTGCCCAGACCGGCTCCTTCGTGCCGGCCGAAAGCGCCCATATCGGTGTCGTCGACCGGCTGTTCTCGCGCGTCGGCGCCTCGGACGATCTCGCGCGCGGCCGCTCGACCTTCATGGTCGAGATGGTCGAGACCGCGGCGATCCTAAACCAGGCCGGGGAGCGGGCACTGGTCATCCTTGACGAGATCGGCCGCGGCACCGCGACCTTCGACGGTCTGTCGATCGCCTGGGCGGCGGTCGAATATCTGCATGAGAGGAACCGTTGCCGTGCGATCTTCGCCACGCATTTCCACGAGATGACGGCGCTGGCCGGCAAGCTTTCGCGGCTCTCCAACGTCACCATGCGGGTCAAGGAATGGGAAGGCGATGTCGTCTTCCTGCACGAGGTCGGCAAGGGTGCCGCCGACCGTTCGTACGGCGTGCAGGTGGCTCGGCTCGCCGGACTGCCGGAAGCGGTGGTGGCGCGCGCCAAGCAAGTGCTGCACCAGCTCGAGGAAGGCGAGGTTTCCGGCAAGACCAACCGGCTGGTCGACGATCTGCCGCTGTTTTCGGTGGCGGTGAAGCTCGAAGCGCCGAAGCCGGCGAAGAACGATGTCCTGGGCGAAGCACTGGGGGCGATCAACCCCGACGAAATGACGCCGCGCGAGGCGCTGGAGGCGCTCTACAGGCTTAAGGGGCTGGCGGCGAAATAAGGCTTTCCAGCGTCATTGCGAGCGCGCCTAGATCATCTCCAACCCGCGCTTGCGCGTCGGCGGCGGAAAGGCGCGGTCAAGGTCGGCAAGGTCTTCCGCCGTCAGGACTAGGTCGAGCGCCGCAGCATTCTGGCGGACGTGTTCCTGCCGGCTGGCCTTCGGGATGGCGATGACGCCTTTTTGCGCCATTACCCAGGCAAGCGCGACCTGCGCCGCGGTGGCGTTGTGGCGGGCGGCAACGGCATCGAGCCTGGCGTTGCGCGCCAGCGCGCCCTGCTCGACCGGCGAATAGGCCATCAGCGGGATGCCGCGCTCAAGGCTCCAGGACGCGAGGTCGAATTCCGGACCGCGCCGAGAGAGATTGTAGAGGACTTGGTTGGTCTGGACGTTGGCGCCGGAGGGTAGGCCGACCAATTCCTCCATCTCGTCGGTATCGAAATTGCTGACGCCCCAATGGCGGATCTTGCCGGCCGCCTTCAAGGCCTCGAAGGCTTCGATCGTTTCCGACAGCGGCACGCTGCCCGGCCAGTGCAGCAGATAGAGGTCGATGCGGTCGGTGGCGAGCCGTTTCAGACTGTTCTCGCAGGCCCGCTTGACGCCGGCGCGCGAGGCGTTGGACGGCAGCACCTTGGAAACCAGAAAAGTCTCGTCGCGGCGCCCGGCGATGGCTTCCGCCACCACCTCCTCGGCGCCGCCGCCGGCATACATTTCCGCCGTATCGATAAGCGTGATGCCGAGATCCAGCCCAAGCCTTAGCGCCGCGACCTCATCGGCGCGGCGCCGGCGGTCCTCACCCATCTTCCACGTGCCTTGACCCAGCACCGGAACGGCTTCGCCTGACGGCAGGAAAGTGGTTCTGATTTTAGAAGACATGGCCTGCTCCGCGTGAGGCTGGATCGCAGCACAAGCATGGCCGAAAATCCAGGCCGAAGTCCTCGCCTTCGTCCGGATTTCCAGCGCGGGAAACTAGTTCACCGGATGCTTGGCAACCCAATCCTGCATTTTTTTGATCTCGGCTTCCTGCGCCTTGACGACGTTCTCGGCGAGGTTGCGGATTTCCGGGTCCTTGCCGTTGGCGATCACCACCTTGGCCATGTCGATGGCTCCCTGGTGATGCGGGATCATGCCGCGGACGAAATCGACATCGGCATTGCCGGTGTAGTTCAGCATCATGTCCTTGTGCATCCTGTCCATGGCCGCCTTGTAGCCAGCGGTTGCGGGGCTGTCCGCGCCCATGGCCATCCCGGACATGTCGTGCTTCATTTCGTCCGATTGCGCGGGCACGCTTTCGAGGAACACCGCGATCAGCATTCCCGCCGCCATCAGCAGCAGCACAATCTTCTTGGCCAAGGTCATCCAATATCTCCTGTTGAATGGAATGTCGTATTTGGGGGCGTCGCTCAGAGTTTCAACGTTCTCAGCCGCAGCGCGTTGCCGATCACCGAGACCGACGACAGGCTCATCGCCGCCGCCGCGATCATCGGCGACAGAAGCATACCGGTGAGCGGGTAGAGCACTCCGGCGGCGACCGGCACGCCGAGCACGTTGTAGAGGAAGGCGAAGAACAGGTTCTGGCGAATGTTGCGGATCGTCGCCTGGGCCAGTGTGCGGGCTCTGACGATGCCGTTGAGATCGCCCTTGACCAGCGTGATGCCGGCGCTTTCGACCGCGACGTCGGCGCCGGTGCCCATGGCGATGCCGACATCGGCGCCGGCAAGCGCCGGCGCATCGTTGACGCCGTCGCCGGCCATGGCGATGCCGGCGCCCCTGGCGCGCAGTTCGTCGACAAGTGCCGCCTTCTGATCCGGCAGCAGCCCGGCACGGATCTCGTCGATGCCGAGCCTGCCGGCGATCGCTTTTGCCGTGCGCTCGTTGTCGCCGGTCGCCATGATGATCCTCAAGCCCTTGTCGTGCAGCGCCTTGATCGCCTCGGCCGTGGTTGCCTTGACCGGATCGGCGACGGCAACCAGGCCGGCAAGCTTGCCGCCGACGGCAACGAACATCGCCGTCTTGCCTTCGGCCTGCAGCGCTTCCGCGCTGGCGGAAACGGGCGCGGTGTCGACGTTGAGATCGGCCATCATCGCCGCATTGCCGAGCGCAACCTTCCTGCCGGACACGGTACCGGCAACGCCCTTGCCGGTTATCGCCTCGAAGTCCTCGGCACCTGCAAGCTTGGCGCCGCGTTCGGCGGCACCTTCGACGATCGCCTCGGCGAGCGGGTGTTCCGAGCCCTTTTCGAGCGTCGCGGCGAGCGCCAGCAATTCATTCTCCGCAATGCCTTCGGTGGCGACGACATCGGTCAGCCGCGGCCGGCCCTCGGTCAAGGTGCCGGTCTTGTCGACGATCAGTGTGTCGACGGAGGCGAAGCGCTCCAACGCCGCCGCTTCCTTGATCAGCACGCCGGCATGCGCGCCGCGGCCGGTCGCAGTCATGATCGACATCGGCGTGGCCAAGCCGAGCGCGCAGGGACAGGCGATGATCAGCACCGACACCGCCGACACGATAGCGAAGGCCAGGCTGGGCTCGGGGCCGAAGAGCGACCATGCAATGAAGGCGATGATCGCCACCAGCACGACAGCCGGCACGAAGTAAAAGGAAACTCGATCTGCCAGCCCCTGGATCGGCGCGCGCGAGCGCTGCGCCTTGGCGACCATTTCGATGATGCGCGAAAGCGTGGTCTCGGCGCCGACCTTTTCGGCATGCATGATGAGGGAGCCGTTCTTGTTGAGCGTGCCGCCGGTGAGCGAATCGCCCTCCGACTTCTCGACCGGCAGCGGCTCGCCGGTGATCATCGATTCCTCGATGGCCGAGCGCCCCTCGAGCACGATGCCGTCGACCGGCACGGCGTCACCGGGGCGGATACGGAGCCTGTCCCCGGTCTTGACGCTGTCGAGCGGCACGTCCTTTTCGGTCCCGTCAGCGCCGATCAGGCGCGCCGTCTTCGGCGCGAGGTCGAGCAAGGCGCGAATGGCCGAGCCCGTGCGCTCGCGGGCTCTGAGTTCCAGCACCTGACCGAGGAACACCAGCGCGACGATGACCGCGGCCGCCTCGAAATAAACCGGCACGCTGCCGTCATGGCCGCGAAACTGGTGCGGGAAGACATCCGGGAACAGCGTCGCGACAAGGCTGAAGAGATAGGCAGCGCCGACGCCGAGCGAAATCAGCGTCCACATGTTGGGACTGCGGTTGAGCAGCGATGCCCAGCCACGATGGAAGAACGGGAACGCCGCCCACAGCACCACCGGGCTCGCCAGCGCCAGCTCTGCCCATGTCTTCGTGCGGCCGTCGACGAAGCTTTCGAAGCTGACGCCGAGCATCGGCGCCATTGCGATGATGAGAAGCGGCAGCGAAAGCACGGCGCTGACCCAAAAGCGGCGGGTGAAATCGACAAGCTCCGGATTCGGGCCTTCGTCCCCGGAGGGCACGCCCACCGGCTCCAGCGCCATACCGCAGATCGGGCAGGAGCCGGGCCTGTCGCGGATGATCTCGGGATGCATCGGACAGGTGTATTGCGTGCCCTTAGGCATCGGCTGCGGCGCAGGCCGGCCGGCAAGGTACTTTGCCGGCTCGGCTTCGAACTCGTCCTTGCATCCGGCCGAACAGAAATAGAAACCCTGCCCCTCGTGTCGGACAAAATGCCTGGCGCTCGCGCGGTCGACATTCATGCCGCAGACGGGATCGGTGGCCGTCAGATATTTGTCCGGCTCGGCCTGGAACTTCGTGCGGCAGCGCTCGCTGCAGAAATGAAAGGTCCTGCCGCCATGCTCGGCCGCCGGCTTGCCGGCCGCCGCGGAATCGACCGCCATGCCGCAGACGGGGTCGCGAATCACCGCTTCGGTCGCAGGCCGAGCATTCTTCCCCGAACAGCAGGATGCGCCGTGCGCATGATGATGGTTATGGTCGGAATGGGTCATCAGCAAATGCCTCGGAACTCTCGGATTGAGGCGGAGGTAGTCCTTCCAGTAACTGGAAGGTCAAGGGTCAGTTTCGATTTTTAGTCTATAAAGTTGATCGGCTGAGCGTCGAACGCACCTTCCGCGTGATGGAATTCGGCCTGTCGCACGCCCCATACACAGCGCGAAGAAAACGCGCTATAGACGCCGCCGAATGGCCAAGATCTCCCTCAAACTCGACGAAATCATCGATGGCGACGCTTTGCGCCGCGACATGACTGCGCTGACGGCGCCGAGCGCAGGCGACGGCTCCGGCAAGGCTGCCCGCACAGCGGTTCTCCAACTGCTCAAGGGCAAGCTCGCGGAAGGGCGAACGATCGCCGAGGCGATGCTGAAGCAGGATGGCGGCGGCCATGCCTGCGCCGAGCGGCTGTCGCATCTGATGGACGAGCTGATCCGGGCGCTTTACGACTTCGCGGCCACCCACGTCTACCAGGTCAAGAACCGATCCGCCGCCGAGCGCATGGCGGTGGTCGCGGTCGGCGGCTACGGCCGCGGCACGCTGGCGCCGGGCTCCGACATCGACCTGTTGTTCCTGCTCCCTTACAAGCAGACGCCGTGGGGCGAGCAGATCGTCGAATACATGCTCTACATGCTGTGGGACATGGGGCTGAAGGTCGGCCACGCCACCCGCAACATCGAAGAGTGTCTGAGGCTCTCGCGCACCGACATCACCATCCGCACCTCGATCCTGGAAGCGCGCTTCCTGTGGGGCGAACGCAAGCTCTATGACGAACTGCTTACCCGCTTCGACCACGAAGTGGTGCGCACCACCGGACCCGAATATGTGCAGGCCAAGCTCGCCGAACGCGACGAGCGCCACGCCAAGGCGGGCGAGAGCCGCTATCTCGTCGAGCCCAATGTCAAGGACGGCAAGGGCGGTCTGCGCGATCTGCAGACGCTGTTCTGGATCGGCAAATACTTCTATCGCGTGCGTACCGGCCAGGAACTGGTCGAGAAAGGCGTCTTCACCGAAGCCGAGTATCGCGAATTCCAGAAGGCCGAGGACTTCCTGTGGGCGGTGCGCTGCCATATGCATTTCCTCACCGGCAAGGCGGAAGAGCGGCTGCATTTCGACATCCAGCGCGAGATCGCCGAGCGGCTGGGCTACACGACGCATCCCGGGCTGTCGGCTGTCGAGCGCTTCATGAAGCACTACTTCCTGGTCGCCAAGGATGTCGGGGATCTCACCCGCATCTTCTGCGCCGCGCTCGAGGAAGAGCAGGCCAAGCATGTGCCCGGCTTCAACCGCATCTTTCTCACCTTCTCGCGGCGCAAGCGCAAGCTTGCCGGCACGTCCGACTTCATTGTCGACAACCACCGCATCAACATTGCCGACGACAGCGTGTTCGAACGCGATCCGGTCAACCTGCTTCGGCTGTTCTGGTTCGCCGACAAGCACGGGCTGGAGTTCCACCCCGACGCGCTGAAGCTGCTGACCCGGTCGCTCGGCCTGGCCAACAAGTCGCTCAGGCGCGACGAGGAGGCCAACCGGTTGTTCCTCGATATCCTGACCTCGGACCGCAATGCCGAGCTCAATCTCAGGCGCATGAACGAGGCCGGGCTGCTCGGTAAGCTGATCCCCGACTTCGGCAAGATCGTCGCCATGATGCAGTTCTCGATGTACCACCATTATACGGTGGACGAGCATCTCATCCGCTGCATTGGCGTGCTGGCCGAGATCGAGCGCGGCGACGGCGCCAAGGTGCATCCGCTGTCGCACTCGCTGATGCCGGGGCTGAAGAAGAGCCGCGAGGCGCTCTATGTCGCGGTGCTCCTGCACGACATCGCCAAGGGCCGGCCGGAGGATCATTCGGAGGCCGGCGCCAGGATCGCGCGACGCATCTGCCCGCATATGGGGCTGTCGGCCGCCGACACGGAGACCGTCGCCTGGCTGGTCGAGAACCATCTCGTGATGTCGATGACCGCGCAGACGCGCGACCTGAACGACCGCAAGACGATCGAGGATTTTGCCTCGATCGTGCAATCGGTGGAGCGGCTGAAGCTGCTTCTGATCTTGACCGTCTGCGACATTCGGGGCGTTGGGCCCGGCGTGTGGAACGGCTGGAAGGGACAATTGCTGCGCACGCTCTATTTCGAGACCGAGCTGCTGTTGACCGGGGGCTTCTCCGAAGTGTCGCGGGCCGAACGCACCTCCGCCGCGCGCGAGCGGCTGGCCGAGGCGCTTTCCGCATGGCCGGCGAAGGAGCGCAAGCGCTATGTCGCCCAGCACTACGAAAACTATCTGCTGACAGTCGACCTGCCCGACCAGTTGCGCCACGCCGAATTCGTCCGCGAGGCGGATGTGGCCGGCAGAAAGCTCGCCACCATGGTGAAGACGCATGAGTTCGAAGCGGTAACCGAGATCACCGTGCTGGCGCCGGACCATCCGCGGCTGCTGTCGGTGATCGCCGGCGCCTGTGCCGCGGCCGGCGGCAACATCGTCGATGCGCAGATCTTCACCACCTCTGACGGGCGGGCGCTGGACACCATTTTGATCTCCAGAGAATTCGATCGCGACGAGGACGAGCGGCGGCGGGCCGAACGCGTCGGCAAGCTGATCGAGGACGTGCTGTCCGGCAAGAGCTGGCTGCCCGAGATGATCGAGAAGCGCGCCAAGCCGAAGCGCGGCGCCAAGGCCTTCCGCATTCCGCCGCGCGCCGAGATCCGCAACACGCTGTCGAACCGTTTTTCCGTGATCGAAATCGAGGGGCTGGACCGGCCCGGCCTGCTCTCAGAGGTCACCGGCGCGCTGTCGGACCTTTCGCTCGATATCGCCTCGGCCCACATCACTACTTTCGGCGAAAAGGTCATCGACACCTTCTATGTCACCGACCTTACCGGCCAGAAGATCGACAGCCCGACGCGCACGGCCACGATCCACAAGCGGCTGATCGACACACTCGAAGGCAACGCGCCCGAACGCATCGGCAAGGCCAAGGCGGCGGCCGCCGAGTGATCATCACCATCCATTTGACGCAATTCCGCAGGCAGTCATCCTCCGCATGAGCCTTGTCAAGAAATTCGCCACCGTCGCCTCCGGCACGCTGATGAGCCGCGCGCTGGGTTTCGGCCGCGAGATGCTGATGGCGGCGGCCCTCGGCACTGGACCGGTCGCCGACGCCTTCAACGCCGCTTTCCAGTTCCCCAACACCTTCCGCCGGCTGTTCGCCGAAGGCGCCTTCAATGCCGCCTTCGTGCCGCTGTTCGCCAAGGAGATCGAAACGCACGGCACCGACGGCGCAAAGCGCTTCTCGGAGGAGGTGTTCGGCGTGCTGTTCTCGGCACTGCTCGCGCTCACCATCGCCATGGAACTGGCAATGCCGCTGATCGTCCGCTACCTGGTGGCGCCGGGCTTTGCCGACATTCCGGGCAAGTTCGAGACGACCGTCCGGCTGGCGACGATCATGTTCCCCTATTTGATCTGCATGTCGCTCGGCGCCATGATGGCCGGCATGCTGAACTCGCTGCGCCGCTATTTCGCCGCAGCGATCGCCCCCGCTTTCCTCAACATCATCCTGATCAGCGTGCTCGCCTATGCCTGGTATCATGGGCTCGACGCGCATGATGTCGGCTTCGGCCTGTCCTGGGGGGTGCTGGCGGCGGGCATCGTGCAGCTCGCCATCGTCTGGGTAGCGGTGCGCCATGCCGGCATCTCGATCGGCTTCCGCCGACCCAAGATGACGCCGAACGTCAAGCGGCTCCTGATCCTGGCGCTGCCGGCCGCTATTACCGGCGGCATCACCCAAATCAACCAGCTGATCGGCACGGCGATTGCCTCCGGGCAGAACAGCGCCGTGTCATCGCTCGCCTATGCCGATCGCATCTACCAGCTGCCGCTCGGCGTCGTCGGCGTCGCGGTGGCGATCGTGCTGCTGCCGGAGCTGTCGCGGGCTTTGAAATCGGGCAATCTGATCGAGGCGGCCAATCTCCAGAACCGCTCGGTCGAGTTCACGCTGTTCATGACCTTGCCGGCGGCCGCGGCGCTTTGGGTGATGTCGGAGCCGATCGTGCGGCTGGTCTATGAGCGCGGCGCCTTCGCCGCCAACCATTCGACGCCGATCGTCGCCTCGATCCTGGCGATCTTCGGCCTCGGCCTGCCGGCCTTCGTGCTGATCAAGGCCTTCACGCCCGGCTATTTCGCGCGCGAGGACACGCGCACGCCGATGATCTTCGCCGCCATCTCCGTCGGCGTGAACGTCGCCACCGCGCTGAGCTTGTTTCCTTCGATGGGCGCGCCGGGCATCGCTGTCGCCTCGGCCGTCGCCGGCTGGGTCAACGCGGCTTTGCTGCTCGGCATGTTGATAAAGCGCGGCCACTGGGGTCGCGACATACCGCTCTTGAAGCGCATTCCCCGGCTGGTGCTGTCGGCCGCGATCATGGCAACGGCACTTTACTTCGCCGAGCACTATTTCGCCGCGCGGCTCGGGCCCGGCTCGCCGCTGGTGGTGAAGGCGACGACCCTGTTCGCGCTCGTCGGCGGGGGTGCGGCGCTCTACTTCATCACCGCTTTTGGCACAGGTGGCGCCGATTTCGGCATGATCCGTCGGAACGTGAAGCGCGGCACGGCGAAATCTGCGCCGCGGAAATCGAACACCGGCTTGGACGAATAACTCGAGCTGGCTTTCAGCAACACCGGTCTTGATCCCGCATTCGCCTTCGTCCATAAGCCCGCCGTCGCAAGACTTTCGCCGCGCGCGGTTTCCAGCCGCATGATTGGCTCCAAAAAGTCTGCAACTTTTTGGAATCATGCGTATACGGCCCTCCACAAGCCATGAGGAAATCATGTCCGCCTTCAAGCCCCTCGTCTTCTCGGGCGTCCAGCCGACCGGCAATTTGCATCTGGGCAACTATCTCGGCGCCATCAAGAAATTCGTCGCCCTCCAGGAACAGTCCGACTGCATCTATTGCGTCGTCGACCTGCATTCGCTGACGGCGCAGCTCGTGCACCAGGACCTTGGCGACCAGACGCGCTCGATCACCGCCGCCTTCCTGGCATCGGGCATCGACCCCAAGAAGCACATCGTCTTCAACCAATCGCGAGTCATCCAGCACGCCGAGTTGGCCTGGATCTTCAACTGCGTGGCGCGCATCGGCTGGATGTACCGGATGACGCAGTTCAAGGACAAAGCCGGCAAGGACCGCGAGAACGCCTCGCTCGGCCTGCTCGCCTATCCGAGCCTGATGGCCGCCGACATCCTGCTCTACCGCGCCACCCATGTGCCCGTGGGCGAGGACCAGAAGCAGCATCTGGAATTGACCCGCGACATCGCGCAAAAATTCAACAACGACTTCTCGGAAAAGATCGCGGCGCTCGGCGTCGGCGTCGAGATGCAGGTCGGCGAAGAGACGGTGAACGGCTACTTCCCGATCACCGAACCGGTGATCGGCGGTCCTGCGGCGCGCATCATGAGCCTGCGCGACGGCTCGAAGAAGATGTCGAAGTCGGACCCGTCGGACCTGTCGCGCATCAACCTCACCGACGATGCCGACACAATCTCGAAGAAGATCCGCAAGGCCAAGACCGATCCGGAGGCCTTGCCGAGTGAAGTCGACGGGCTGGAAAGCCGGCCGGAAGCCGAAAACCTGGTCGGCATCTATGCCGGCCTCGCCGAAATTTCCAAAGCCGACGTGCTGAAGGAATATGGCGGCCAGCAGTTTTCCGTGTTCAAGCCGGCGCTGGCCGACCTCGCGGTCGAAAAGCTCGCGCCGATCGCCTCGGAGATGCGCCGCATCGAGGGCGACCGCGCCTATGTCGACGCCGTGCTCAAGGACGGCGGCGAGCGCGCCCGCGCGATCGCCGAAGGCACGATGAAGACGGTGCGCGACATCATCGGCCTGTTGCAGGACTGATCGGTCCTCGCTGGTTGACTGGGATCGCCATACCGGCCGGCGGCTTGCCGCCGGTCCGTGGCGGTGGCAGATTGCGGCCGAATTGATACCGAGCGGACAGACATGGTTTCCAAACGCCTCAGCCGTGAAGCCGGACATCGCCGCAAATTCCTGGCGATCATCGACGATACGCCGGAATGCGAGCGCGCAGTCGCCTACGCATCGACGCGCGCACAGAGCACCAGCGGCGTGCTGGTCCTGCTCTATGTGATCGAGCCGGACGATTTCCAGCATTGGCTGGGGGTTGAGAAGATCATGCGCGAGGAAGCCAACGCGACCGCGCGCGCGGCGCTCGACACCTATGCCAGCAAGGTGCGCCAGAAGGTCGGCATCGAGCCGGAACTGGTGGTGCGCGAAGGCAAGCCGACCGAGGAAATCCACAAGCTCATCGAGGAAGACCAGGACATCGCCATCCTGGTGCTGGCGGCCGGCGCCGGCAAGGAAGGTCCGGGGCCACTGGTGAGTGCGGTGGCCGGCCGGGGCGCCGCCTTCCCCATCCCGGTCACCGTGGTGCCGCAGAACCTCTCCGACGAGGAAATCGAGAGCCTGGCCTGAATTGGGAAGGCCCCTCCTGCCCGATTGGAACGTCGCCGATCCGCAGATACACATCGATGTTATCAACCAGCCCATAGCCCTTGGCCCGTGTCGGCGGCGCGCCATTTGGAATGGTCACGGAAACGGCCATTCCAAAGGAGCGCCGGTGGACGAATCAACCCGGAAAGCAGGGCGTAGCGGCACGTCAAAGCCGCGAAACGCTGGGACTGGATCACCGGTGCAGCCGCGCTCGCAGGCAGCGCGATCGCAGCAAAAAGCCCGGCAGACGCCTCATGCGCAGCAGGAGCGCAGGCACCGCGTGCTCGCCAAGGGGCACCCGGCCATGGTGGACAGCATCGCCGGCGCGATTACGGTCAAGAATCTCGATCTCTACTATGTCGTCGCTCCCGACGCCCAGATACCGCTGAAAGGCGAGCACGGCTTCGGGCTCTATTTCCACGACTGCCGTTTCCTCGGCGGCTATGAGATGACGCTGGGCGGTTTGCCGCCGATCGTGTTGGCCTCGACCGCGCAAAGAGGTTACGCCGCGCTTTTCGAACTGGCCAATCCCGACCTGCATTGCGATGGGGGGCGACTGATCCCCAAGGACGAGCTCGGCATCCGCTGGGAGCGCATTCTCGATGCGGAGCAAACATGCGTGCGAGAGGTTTTGACCATCCAGAATTTCGGCCACGAGCCGCATGGCTTTCCGCTGGCCCTGCACTTCGGCGCCGGCTTCGAGGACATTTTCAATGTGCGCGGACTGGTGCCGAAGAACCTCGGCAGGTGCGAGCGGCCCGCCTGGCGCGACGGCAGCCTCCACTTTGTCTATCACGGCGCCGACCACGTTCGCAGAACGGCAACAATCGGTTTTTTGCCGGCACCCGATGCCATGCACAGAACGGCGGCCGAGTTCCAGTTCGATCTCGCGCCAGGAGAAAAGCGTACCATCGCGATTACCATAGAATTGAGGGAACTGTCGGAAGAGCCGGAGGCCGAGCAAATGAGCCCGCACCCGGCGTTTGCTCTCGAGGCCTTTGCCGGGACGGTTCAGGCGGATACTGAAAAATGGCTGGAGCAACACACGAAGTTCGACAGCGACAGCCTGCTGCTCAACAGCATCATGGACCGTTCGCTGCGCGATCTCGCGGCGCTCAGGTCGGATCTTGGCAACAGGGAGTATTTCGCGGCCGGCGTGCCGTGGTACGTCGCGGTGTTTGGACGCGACAGCCTGATCGTCGCGCTCGAGATGCTGGCCTTCCAGCCGGGCATCGCCGCCCAGACGCTGCGCCTTCTCGCCGGCTATCAGGGACGTCGAACGGATCGATGGCGAGAGGAGCAGCCCGGCAAGATCCTGCATGAGCTGCGCGTCGGCGAGCTCGCTCGCGCGGGCAATGTCCCGCATGCCAGATTCTACTGCACGGTGGACGCGACCCCGCTCTTCCTGCTGCTTCTCGGCCGCTATGCCGCGTGGACAGGCGACGTGGGGCTCTTCCGCGAACTGCGGGAGCCGGTGGAAAAGGCCTTGGGCTGGATCGCCAAGGCCGGAGACGGGCATGGCGAAGGCTATGTCAAATACCGCACCATCTCGGAAAGCGGTCTCGTCAACCAGGGGTGGAAGGACTCGGCCGACGCGATCGTCAGGACCGACGGCAGCATCGCCAGGCCGCCGATCGCGCTGGTCGAGGTGCAGGGCTATGTGTTTGCGGCCAAGCATGCCATCGCCGATCTCTACGAACGCATTGGCGAGCGCAACAGCGCCATTCAGCTTCGCGGCGAGGCCGAAAAGCTTCGGACACGGTTCAACCGCGACTTCTGGTGTGAGGACCTGGACACTTTCGCGCTGGCGCTCGAGGCGCGCGGCCGCCCGGTCGCGGTCGTTTCCTCCAACCCGGGCCATGCCCTGTGGACCGGCATCGCGGATCGGGGCAAGGGCCGCCGAACCGTGCGGCGGCTGATGCAGGACGACATGTTCAACGGCTGGGGCGTGCGCACGCTCGCGAGCGCGGAGCGGCGCTACAATCCCGTCGGATATCATCTCGGCACCGTCTGGCCGCATGACAATGCGCTGCTGGCGGCCGGCTGCCGGCGGTATGGCGAGGACGGCGCGGCGCTGCGGATCTTCACCGCCATTGTCGAAGCGGCGATGCACTTCCGCCATCACCGGCTGCCGGAGGCGATGGCGGGCTTTCAGCGCAACGATTTCCAGGTGCCGGTGCACTATCCCGTGGCCTGCCACCCGCAGGCATGGGCAGCGGGCGCGGTGCCGTTCCTGGTGACCACCTGCCTCGGCCTGGAGCCCGACGCCTTCGCAAACAAGCTGCGGATCGTGCGGCCGCGACTGCCCGATTTCGTCAGCCGCATCGAGCTTCGCGGGCTGCGGGTCGGCGAGGCAAGCGCCGACCTCGAATTCATGCGCAGGGCGGACGGCGCCGAGGTGAACATCCAGAAGACGAGTGGACAACTCAGCGTGGAAGTCGGAGGATAGGCTTGCCGTGGCGGGCGCTCCGCCGGGGCAAAAACATTCCGCCAGCCAGCCGTTCGGGCGACGCGTTTCGCTTGAATGTCCAGCCGATAGAGCCTATTTAGAACTATTCCAAACTATCGGCCCGGAAGGGCCTGGAGATATCCATGTTCATCCAGACCGAATCGACGCCGAACCCGGCGACGCTGAAATTCCTGCCCGGCAAGGAAGTGCTGCGCGACGGCACCGCCGATTTCCGTGACGCCGAAGGCGCCGCACAGGCTTCGCCGCTGGCCGGCCGGCTGTTCGAGATCCCCGGCGTCACTGGCGTCTTCTTCGGCTACGACTTCATCACCGTGACCAAGGACGGTCCGGACTGGCAGCACCTGAAGCCGGCAATCCTCGGCGCCATCATGGAGCATTTCATGTCCGGCGCGCCGGTCATGGCTTCGGCGGCTCCGGCCAACGACGCCGGCCAGGCCGGCGAGTTCTACGACAAGGCCGACGAGGAGCTGGTGCTCACCATCAAGGAGCTGCTCGACACCCGGGTGCGCCCGGCGGTCGCGCAGGACGGTGGCGACATCACCTTCCGCGGCTTCGAGAACGGCACCGTGTTCCTGCACATGAAGGGTGCCTGTGCCGGTTGCCCGTCATCGACGGCGACGCTGAAGCACGGCATCCAGAACCTGCTTCGGCATTTTGTTCCGGAAGTGCAGCAGGTCGAGCAGGTCGCCTGATAATTCTGCTCCGCCGGCCGCCTGTTGCGGTTTCTGAGCTTCTCGGCGGAGTGAATTTTCTCCAACCGCAAAAACAAAAAACCGGGCCCCAACAGCCCGGTTTTCTGTCTTTGGACGTCTTGTTGTTGCCTAGACGGTCCGCGCACGCAAGCTTTTGTCCGCGGCCATGGTGATCACATCACGATGACCTTGGCGCCGACCGAAGTGCGGTCGTAGAGATCGATAATGTCCTGGTTCATCAGGCGGATGCAGCCCGACGACATCGCCTTGCCGATGGAGAACCACTCCGGGCTGCCATGCAGGCGGTAGCCCATGTCGCCGCCCTTGTTGAACAGATACATGGCGCGCGCGCCGAGCGGGTTCTTCAGGCCCGGCTCCATGCCGCCCGCGAATTTGGCGAGTTCGGGCTGGCGCTTGATCATCGGCGCCGGCGGCGTCCAGGTCGGCCATTCGCGCTTCAGCGCGATATGGGCGGTGCCGTGCCACTCGAAGCCCTCGCGGCCGACACCGATGCCGTAGCGCATGGCCATGCCGTCACCCTCGACGAAGTAGAGGAACTTGTTCTGGGTGTCGACGATGATGGTGCCGGGCTTCTCGGGAGTGTCGTAGCGCACTTCCTGCCGGCGGAAGCGGGCCGGAACCTTCTCGATCGGGATGCGCGGCAGCTGATAGCCGGCATCGGTCATCGCGCCATAGTTGTTGGTGAAGATTTGCCCGCCAATGGTGCTGCACCCGCTGATCGCGGTCGACAGCGCAAGGGCGGCGACGATTGCAAACGACTTCAAGCGCATGAATAGGTCCGACGCCCCGCCTTTTATCAGCGGCACGAGTCGGCCGCTTTCTCACCATCATTCATGCTGGCATTTCTTTTGCTTGCCAAGCGTGCACTGCCTATATGCATGACCTTCCCTGCCGGTAAGTGCCGAACTGCGGCATTTCGGCAACAGGGATCCCAGGATTGTGAAGTAAAATCAACGGGGCAGCCGGAAAGGCTGCCGGAGACAGGAGAGCGCCATGAATGTCGGTGATGCCGCCGAGCGTTCCGGCCTGCCGGCCAAGACCATCCGCTACTATGAGGAGATCGGCCTGATCCTGCCGGCGCGGGCCGAAAACGGCTACCGCGACTACTCGCGCGACGACGTGCACCGGCTGGCCTTCTTGCGCCGCGCCCGCAACCTCGGCTTTTCAATCGATGATTGCAGGCAGCTGATGGCGCTTTATCAGGACCGCGACCGCGCCAGCCATGACGTGCGCGAAATCGCCAGCGCCCATGTCAGGGCGATCGAGGAAAAGGTGCGCGAACTGCAGTCGATGCGCGCGACGCTGCAGAAGCTGATCCACGCCTGCCACGGCGACGACCGGCCGGACTGCCCGATTTTGGATGACATGGCGGGGGCGGCGTGAAGTCGCCGACCGGAGCTAGACAAGTATCCGATCTCTATCTTAGCTCTTGAGCCAGAAACAAATCCTCGGCAGGAGTGCTCCACCATGAAGGGATACTGGCTCATCGTCGGCACCGAGATTTCGGATCAGGAAGCGCAAGCCGAATACGCCAGGCTTTGGAAGCCCATCGGCGAGAAGTATCAGGCACGCAGCAATCCTTCGAAAGTGCCGCCCCTGCTGGTGGAGGCGCGCGATGCCGGTCGGGTGGTGGTCGTCGAATTCCCGTCATTGGAAGCTGCCAAGGGCTGCTATGACGACCCGGCTTACGAGGAAGCGAAGCGGTTTGCGCTGCAGGCGTCGAACCGCGTGCTGCTCATCTTCGAAGGGGATCTGGGGGAGGCGCGATAGAGGCCTGTACAACCGGCGCATAGCCTTTGGACAAACCGGTTGGCCTCGGCAGGCGCAATAGACACCCTGCTTTAACCGCTGCTGATTGAGCTTCTCGTTTGAGGGGGATTTGCGATGACGAAATATCGGAACCCACACTGGTCAAGGTGGCCCGATAGCAAGCGCTAACGGCTCAACAAGTGAGCTCCCAGCCCGCCAGCGGATAATATGATGGATCCGGTGCCGACATTAACTAGGCGCCGTCAAATCCGGGGGTCTGTCAAATATATAATCATGTTTTGATATCGGGTTCAAACCGTGAACAAAATCTGGCATGGTGCCTGCCATGCCTATCGTTTCCCCGATTCCCCTGAACCCGCTGATCGACGGTCGCCAGTCGGAGCGCGCCATGCTGGTGCGGCGCGGCGTGCAGCGGCTGCTCAGCCAAATGGGCGCGCATGTGCTGCCGGAGCTATCCCTGGCCACCGGCCGGCGGGCCGATCTTGTCGCGCTGACCCGGCAGGGCGACATCTGGATCATCGAGATCAAATCCTCGATCGAGGATTTCCGCGTCGACCGCAAATGGCCGGACTACCGGCTGCATGCCGACCGCTTCTTCTTCGCCACCCATCCCGGCGTGCCCGCGGAAATCTTTCCGGAGGAATGCGGCTTCATCCTCTCCGACGGCTATGGCGCGGAGATCTTGCGCGAGGCGCCGGAGCACCGCATGGCCGCTGCGACGCGCAAGGCGCTGATGTTGCGCATCGCGCGTGCGGGCGCGGCGCGGCTGCTGGCGGCGGAGCTTGCCGGTGTCTCGGTGCCGGTGCTGGACGGCGAAAGCGAGTAGGACGCTATCTCGTCGTCGCTCGCCGCGGGCCGCGCAGCACCGGGCTGCATTGCGCCGGGACCCAAAGCGCAGCCCCTACTCGACATTGACGTCCACGACGATCTTGTACGCGTTCCCATCAAAAGTATGAACCGAGAAGGTCATCTGATCCTGCCCCTTAAACCCGGCAGCCGATTTGTAGACGCCTTTTATTCCGTCGACCTTTCGAGAATTGCATTTAAATCTCTGGTTGGTTTTCGCAAAAGATGTGTAAACCTTCCCTTCAACCAACCTAACTTCCCCATGACTCGGCCCGGAGATGATTTTTACATCGTCCTTGCCGGCAGAAGAGCAGTCCACGTTCAGGCTCGCTCCCTTAAAGACGAGAATCTCTTGGCCCGTCAGTGCCGTTTTTTCATAGCTCGACAGATGTGTGAACGCAGCCGCCGGAGAGAGCCCAAGGCCCAAAACCGCGACCGTTGCTATGACACTTGTTGTGCGGCATACCATTTTTGCTGGCCCCTTAACCGAGTGAATTGCCCCATCGCTGTCTGACGGCACGCTGAAGCACGCTAGCACTCCAGCGATAGCTTCAACTCATCAAATTCAAGTCATCGGAAAGTAGTGGTGCGCCTTACAACGCTTCCATTGATCGGCAAGACCGCGTTCCCCGCTGCCCTACTCCACTTCTTCTTCGGCGCCACCGCGCGCCGGCGCCATCAGCAGCACCGCCGCGCCGACCAGCGCGGCGATCAGCGAGCCGGCGAGGATGCCGACCTTCACCGCGTCTTGAAGGGCGGCGTCATTGGCGAAGGCGAGCAGGCCAATGAACAGGCTCATGGTGAAGCCTATACCGCACAGAAGCGAAATGCCGATCATGTGCAGCCAGCCGGCATTGGCCGGCAGGCCGGCGAGGCCCAGCCGGATGGCGAGAGCCGAGGAGCCGAAGACGCCGACCAGCTTGCCGACGACGAGGCCGGCGGCGACGCCCAGCGTCAGAGGCTCGACCAGCGCGGCAACGCTCAGGCCGCCGAGCGAGACGCCGGCATTGGCGAAGCCGAAGATCGGGATGACGATGAAGGGCACGAGCTTGTGCAGGCCGTGTTCCAGCCGGTGCAGCGGCGAGTGCTCGACGTCGTGACCGATGCCGGGCGAACGCTCGAGCGGAATGGTGAGCGCCAGCGCCACGCCGGCAAGCGTCGCATGCACGCCCGATTTCAGCACCAGCACCCAAAGCAGCGCGCCCAGCACGAGATAGGGCAAGAGGTTCATCACCCGCATGCGGTTGAGCACGATCAATACGGCGATGACCGCGAAGGCGGCGCCGAGATAGGCGAGCGACAGGCCGCTGGTGTAGAACAGCGCGATGATGATGACGGCACCGAGATCGTCGATGATGGCCAAAGCGGTAAGAAACACTTTCAGCGAGGCCGGCACGCGGCTGCCGAGCAGCGACAGCACGCCCAGCGCGAAGGCGATGTCGGTGGCGGTGGGGATCGCCCAGCCGGAAAGCGCCGCCTGGTTGTCGCGGTTGACCAACACATAGACCAGCGCCGGAAACACCATGCCGCCGGCCGCAGCGATGCCCGGCAGCACGCGGCGCGGCCAGGTTGAGAGCTGACCGTCCAGCATCTCGCGCTTGATCTCCAGCCCGACCAGGAGGAAGAACACCGCCATAAGCCCGTCATTGATCCAGTGCGAGACGCTGAGCGGCCCGAGATAGGCGTGGAGGGCGGCGAAATAGATTTCGGCAAACGGCGAGTTTGCGACGATGAGCGCAAGGGCGGCGGCCGCCATCAGGATGATGCCGCCGGCCGCCTCACCGTCGAGGAATTCGCGAAGCATCGATTTCGGCCGCTCGTCGCGCATGCCCCCTCCGTCACATGGCTCGCCGGCCGGTGTCCTTCGCGGATGATGCTCAAACTTGCACGACCGGGCAAGCATTGGACCGGTCGGTCAGCGTCGCCCTCCTTGCAAGCGCCGGCGCCGCCCCTCACCTGCCTGCCGGCATCCTCTCCCCGTATGGCGGGGAGAGGGCGCTCTCATCACGGTTTTCGCCAGTCGCCAGCGTTGCTAGGCGGCAGCCAGCGCTGCCTTCGACACCCGCCATCGGCAGCACCGTACGCGTGTTTAAGCAGGTTACCGCGGCGCCCGCTTTGCCAGAATCCGCTGCAGGGTGCGCCGGTGCATGTTGAGCCGGCGCGCGGTCTCGGAGACGTTGCGGTCGCACATTTCGTAGACGCGCTGGATATGTTCCCAGCGCACGCGGTCGGCCGACATTGGGTTTTCCGGGGGTGCGGCCCGCTCGCCCGCGGTGCGGGTCAGCGCGGCAAATACGTCGTCGGCATCGGCGGGCTTCGACAGGTAGTCGACGGCGCCGAGCTTCACCGCCGTCACCGCGGTGGCGATGTTGCCGTAGCCGGTCAGGATGATGGTGCGGGAATCGTCGCGCTTCTCGCGGATGGCGGCGACCACGTCGAGGCCGTTGCCGTCGCCGAGCCGCATGTCGACTACCGCATAAGCCGGCGGGCGAGCGCGCGCCTTGGCGACCGCCTCTTCCACGCTTTCCGCCGTCTCGACCGCGAAGCCCCTGGTTTCCATGGCGCGGGCAAGCCGGGTGAGAAATGGCTTGTCGTCGTCGACGATCAGCAGCGAGGTGTCCTCGCCTTCTACCATTGCGCCGGTGGGTTCTTCTGCGCTCATTTGCGTCAGCATCCTACTGCCTTACTTTTACGCAGATACAATTCTGCAACTGCAATGTCCAATTTTTACAGCCGGCAACAAAGCTGCCATGCGCCAAATGCATAGGCTCACGCATTGTCGAATGCGGTGCCAGGGGCATGCTCGGGATTGAGGAAGACGCCGCGGGGCCAGGTGATCTGCACCACCGCCCCTTCGCCGAGCCCGCTCGAATTGCGAAAATCGATCGTCGCGCCCGAGCGCTCCAGCAACGTCTTGGCGATGAAAAGCCCGAGCCCGAGGCCGCCACCGGCCTCTGTCCCCTGGCGCGTCGACATATAGGGCTCGCCGATGCGGTCGATGATTTCCGGCGGGAAACCCGGCCCGTCGTCGATGATCGAGAAGGAGACCTCCTCACTGTCCCAGTTCCAGCTGACGGTGACCGTGTTCTTGGCGAAATCGACGGCGTTCTCGACCAGATTGCCGAGCCCGTAGATGACGCCCGGGCTGCGCTGCCCGACCGGCTCCGGGCCGATGCGCTCGCCGGGGCGCAGCCGGATCGAGATGCCGAAGTCGCGGTGCGGCGCCGTCACTTCCTCGACCAGCGAGGTCAGCGGCAGGCGCGAAAGATGCGCCTCGCCTTCCGAGGACAGGCTGGTCAGCCGCTTCAGAATCTCGCGGCAACGCTCGCTCTGCGAGCGCAGCAGCTTCACGTCCTCGCTGAATTTCGGATCCTCGCCCAGCGCCTTTTCCATTTCCTTGGCGACGACGGTGATGGTGGCCAAAGGCGTGCCGAGCTCATGCGCGGCGGCCGCCGCGAGCCCGTCGAGCGCCGAAAGATGCTGCTCGCGCTGCAGCACCAGCTCGGTGGCGGCGAGCGCGTTGGCGAGCAGGCGTGCCTCGGCCGCGACGCGGAAGGCATAAATCGCGGTGAAGGCGATCGAGGCGAACACCGCCATCCACATGCCGGCGACATAGATGAAGGGCATCGACAGCGGCGCGCCCTCGTACCAGGGCAGCGGCAGATGGAAGAACACAAGCAGCGTGGCCGCCGCGATAACCAGCGCGCCGAGCACCGCGGTGAGGCGCAGCGGCAGTGACGCGGCGGAAATGACGACGGGCACCGAGAGCAGGACCGAAAACGGATTGGTCAGGCCGCCGGTCATGTAGAGCAGGCCGGCGAGCTGCAGGCTGTCGATGGTGAGGATGACGAAGGCCGAGAGCGGGGTCAGCCGATGCGCCGCGGGATAGCGGAAGGTGAGCCAGAGGTTCATCCAGGCCGAGCAGGCGATGAGCGCGAAGCACAGCGAGACCGGAAGCGGGAATTTCAGCCCGTAGCCGACGACGAGCACCGCGATGCTCTGCCCGACAATGGCCAGCCAGCGCAGGCGGATCAGCGTGTTGAGCCGCAGCCGCTGGCTCTGCTGGGAATCGGGCGCGCGCAGAATATTGATCATCGACTTACGATTATAGCCGCAGGAGGGTGAGCGCTAGTAGCGCTGTGACGGCGACTTGACCGGTCAGCGGCCGTTGTTTCGGTTCACCATCATGAGCGCTTGATGATTGGCCGAGGCCCCTCGCGATTTCGTCATCCACGGGCGGAGCGACGCGAAGCGGAGCGCAGACCCGAGGATCCATTCCCGACTTCGAAGCTCTGCGATGGTTCAGAATTCTGTTCCGCTGCATTTTACGGTCAAGCTAACGGAATGGATCCTCGGGTCTACGCGCGTCGCTTCGCTCCTTGCTCCGCCCGTGGATGACGAAGTGATGGGCGTTTGCGCCAATCGCCAACGCGCGTTGCCCCCTAACACGAATGGCCCGCCGAAAGCGGCACGAACCTATGTCCCGCGCGGCTTGGCGCGGCTGGTGGCGGCCGCCAGCAGCGGGTTTTCCGGCCAGACATGCTTGGGATAGCGGCCGCGCATATCGGTGCGCACATCCGCCCACGAGCCGCGCCAGAAGCCGGGCAGATCGCGCGTCGTCTGGATCGGGCGATCCGCCGGCGACAACAGCTCCAGAGTCAGCGGCACCGTACCGCCCGCGACCGAAGGATGGCGATCGAGGCCGAACAGCTCCTGCACGCGGATCGCCAGCACCGGCCATTCGCCATCATAGCGGATCGGCACATGGCTGCCCGAGGGCGCGTCGAAATGGGTCGGCGCCAGCGCGTCGACTTTGCGCTGCAGATCGTGTGGGACCAGGGACATCAGGCCTGCCGCAAGCGCCGCCGGCTTGATCGCCGCGAAGGAGGCATCGCCGGCAAGGAAAGGCAGCAGCCAGTCGTCGAGACGGCCGAGAAGCGCCTGGTCCGAGACGTCGGGCCACGGCGCGCCGAGGCCGCGATAGAGCCAGCCGAGCCGCTGGCGCAGCGTTTCCGCCTCCTTGCCCAAGTCGAGCAGCGACAGGCCGTGCTCGCGCAGGGCGTCCAGCATGGCCCGATCGGCCTCGGCACCGGAAGGTGCGGGCAGCATGCGCTCGGAAAGGGTGATGGCGCCGAGCCGCGCCGTCTCGCGCACGCGCACGGCGCGGCGCTCGCGGTCGAAACTCGTCTCGCGCTTCGTCTCGATGCGGTCGGCAAGCGCGGTGCGGATAACCGACTCGTCGACGGGCGCGGCGGCGGTGATACGGGCATTCTGCGCCTTGCCCTGCAGATCGGCGACGACCAGCCAGCTCTCGCCGGCAAGCGGATCGGCAGCATCGACCATCGCGCCGGAACCGTTGGCGAGCACGAAGCGGCCGCGCTCGCCGCGGGCTCTGGCGACACGATCCGGCCAGGCATGGATCAGCAAGGCGCCGGGCGCGGCTGGCGAGTCTGCCCTTGCCCCGCCTGCCTGCTTGGCCAGGCGTGCGGCAAGTTGCCGGGCGGCACCGGCGCGCGGCGATTTTTCGGCGCGGAAGCGGATCAGCCGCCGTTCCAAATCTGCGCTGTCGCCGCCAAGCCCGCGCTCCGTCAAAAGCACGGCAAGCATCGCCGCTTCCTGCGCCTGCCCGATCTCAGCCGCTTCGGCCACCATATGCGCGAGCCGCACGGGCAGAGCGAGCTTGCGCATCGCCGCGCCCGCCTCCGTCAAGCGGCCGGCGTCATCGATTGCATGCAGCGCTTTGAGCAACACCCTCGCTTCGTTGAGCGCCGGCGCCGGCGGCGGGTCGAGGAAGGACAGGCTCGACGGATCGGCGACGCCGAAAGCGGCGCAGTCGAGCAACATGCCGGAAAGGTCAGCCTCGAGGATTTCCGGCGGTGTGAAGGCGGGCAGCGCCGCCGTCTGCTCGGCACGCCACAGTCGGATGGCGACGCCCGGCTGCGTTCGTCCGGCGCGGCCGGCCCGCTGATCGGCGGAAGCCTTGCTGACGCGCACCGTCTCCAGCCGGGTCAGGCCGCTTGCCGGCTCGTAGCGCGGCAGGCGCGACAGGCCGCAATCGATGACGACGCGCACGCCGTCGATGGTGATCGAGGTCTCGGCGATCGAGGTCGCCAGCACCACTTTACGGCGGCCAGGCGACGCCGGCTTGATCGCGGCATCCTGCGCCCTGTTGTCCAACTGGCCATAGAGCGGAACGATGTCGGTATCGGCACCGAGGCGATCTTCTAGCCGCTCTGCGGTGCGCTCGATCTCGCGCTGTCCGGGCAGGAACGCGAGCACGCTGCCCTGCTCGGCGGCTAAAGCCAAGCGAACCGCCTTGGCCATCGCGTCCTCGACCGCCATGCCGGCCGGCCGCTCGTCATAGCGGATGTCGACCGGGAAGGCGCGGCCCTCGCTTTCGACCACCGGCGCCCCGTCCAGTAGTTTTGCGACGCGCGCGCCGTCGAGCGTCGCCGACATCACCAGCAGGCGCAGATCCGGCCGCAGCGCGCCCTGCACATCGAGCGCCAGCGCGAGGCCGAAATCGCCGTCGAGCGAACGCTCGTGGAATTCATCGAAGATCACCGCCGCAACGCCGGGCAGTTCGGGATCGTCGAGGATCATGCGCGACAGCACGCCTTCGGTGACGACGAGGATCTTTGTCCGCGCTGAAGTGCGGTTCTCCATGCGCATCGCGTAGCCGACTGTACCACCCGGCTCCTCGCCGACAAGCTCGGCCATGCGACGGGCGGCGGCGCGGGCCGCCAGCCGGCGCGGCTCCAGCAGCACGATCCTGCCTTCGCCGAGCCAGGGCGCGTCGAGCAGCGCCAGCGGCACCAGCGTCGTCTTGCCGGCACCGGGCGGCGCCACCAGCACGGCGCTGTTGCGCCCGGCGAGCGCCTCGCCGAGCACCGGCAGCACGGCGGATACCGGGAGTTCCGGCAAAATTCCTCTGTTCATGGCGTCCGCATATCAGCGGCCACGGTGAGCGCGCAACCTGTCCCGGAATTGCCTAAAGCCTGGTGCGCGTGAACTGGTTCCAGCGCACGGTGCCCAGCCGTACCTCCTCGCGAACCATGGTCAGCAGACCCGAGGCGCCGAGCACCGCAAGGCCGGCCAGCGTCAGCAGGTCGGGATCTTCGCGGAAGAACAACGAGCCCAGCACCACCGCCCAGACGATCTGCGAATAATGCGTCGGCGCGATCCGGTTGGCGGGCGCGTATTTGGCCGCGAGAAGCTGCAACAGCTGACCGCCGGCGGTGAAGGCGCCGGCCATGACCAGCCAGATCAGTTGCTTGCCATCCGGCAAGGTGAACGACGTTGCCGCCACACCGAGGCCATTGAAGAGCAGGCCATAGCCGACAAGCACGCCGAGCATCGTCGTGCGCTTCTCCTGCTGCGCCAGCGACCGCATCAGAATGACGCTGGTGGCGGCAAGAAAGGCGATGGCAAAGGCCGTGAGGTGGCCGAGATGAAGTTCGCGGAAACCCGGCCTGACGACCAGCATGACGCCGGCAAAGCCGGCGACCACGGCGAGCCATCGCCACGGCCCAACCTTCTCCTTCAGGATGAGAGTGGAGAGGATGGTGACGAACAACGGCGCCAGGAAAATCAACGCATAGACTTCCGCCAGCGGAATAGTGGTGAAGGCATAGACGCTGAGCACGCCAGATGCGATGCCCGCCCAGGCGCGGGCCTGCACGGCCCAGGGCCGGCTGGTGCGCCAGAAGTCGCGCCAGCGCTCATCGGCAGGCCTTGTGAAGAACAGGAAACAGCCGGCAAACAAGGTTACGAAGAAGCCGATCTCGAAGACGGTGAACTGCCCGCCCAGGCTCTTGATGACGGCATCGCTCCACGAATAGCTTGCATAGGCGACGAGGGCAAGCAGGATTCCGTTCGGCACGTTCCATATCCGGGAGAAAAGAAGTGAAGATACTGGCGCTGGGGGCTCATCCCGACGATATCGAGATATTCATGTTCGGTACGCTGGCCGCCTATGCCGCGCTAGGCGCAGAGCTGACTTTTGCGATAGCCACGGACGGCGCCAAGGGCGGCAACGGCGATCCGGCCGCGCTTGTCAAAGCGCGGCGCGAGGAAGCGACCGAGGCGGCCACCCTGCTCGGCGTCACACCGCGTTTCCTCGGTTTCCCCGACGGGGCGCTGGTTGCGGATGCCGCATTGATCGACACACTCAAGGCGCTGATCGGCGAGGTGCAACCGGACCTCGCGATCACGCATGCGCCGAACGACTATCACGGCGACCACCGCGCGCTGTCGGACGGCGTGCGCATCGCGGCGTCCTTCGAGGTACCGGTGCTGCATGCCGACACGCTGGGCGGCACAGGTTTCTCGCCGACGCATTACGTCGACATTTCCAGCCACTGGGACCTCAAGGGGCAGGCGATTCTCGCGCATCGCTCACAGGGGCCCGAGCATTATCTCAACGGTGCACGCATGCAGAACGCGTTCCGCGCCGGCCAATGCAACGGCGCGCCCGGCGCGCTGGCCGAGGCGTTTCGGTTCGAGCCCCTCTTCCCCTTTGCCGACATCCGCGAGCTGCTGCCTCCGGCGCCGCGGATCCGGCCGGTCACGGTGGGCCCGAAGAGCGTCAAGTAGCCGGCTGAAGCTACGAGCCGCCAAGGCACCAACAGTTATTTCCCAACGATTTCAAGCACCGCTTTCGTCATGCTGCGGCGCAGCAACGAATTCGCTTGCGTTGTTTAGTAAAAAGAGCATCACTAAACAAATTACTAAACATCGGCGGCACGGCGCGCGCCATGTTCAGGCCCTCGGAGGAGCGAGGTTGAGGCTTTTGAAACCGTCATCCGGACGCGTTTCGCAAATGGGAGGTAAGGCATGAAATCGACCTTGAAACTGGCGTTGGGACTGGCCTCGGCGGCACTCGCGTCGACCGCCGTCTCGAACGCGGCGCATGCGGAAGACCTGACGCTTTGCTGGGCGGCCTGGGATCCGGCCAACGCGCTGGTTGAACTGTCCAAGGACTTCACAAAGGAAACCGGCATCGGCATGAAGTTCGAATTCGTGCCGTGGACCAACTATGCCGACCGCTTCCTTAACGAGCTCAACTCACACGGCAAGCTCTGCGACCTGATCATCGGCGACAGCCAGTGGATCGGCGGCGCGGCCGAGAACGGTCATTACGTCAAGCTGAACGACTTCTTCGACAAGGAGAAGATCAGCATGGATGACTTCGTGCCGGCGACCGTCGTCGGCTATTCCGAATGGCCGAAGAACACGCCGAACTACTGGGCGCTGCCGGCCATGGGCGACGTGGTCGGCTGGACATATCGCAAGGACTGGTTCTCGCGGCCGGAACTGCAGAAGGAGTTCAAGGAGAAGTATGGCTGGGACCTCGCCCCGCCGACGACCTTCGACCAGCTGAAGCAGATCGCCGAGTTCTTCCAGAAGCGGCAGATCGACGGCAAGACCGTCTATGGCGCCTCGATCTACACCGAGCGCGGCTCGGAAGGCATCACCATGGGCGCCATGGACGTGCTTTACAGCTACGGCTTCCAGTATGAGAACCCGAAGAAGCCCTATGAGATGGACGGCTTCGTCAATGCCGAGAAGTCGGTGAAGGGGCTAGAATTCTACAAGGCGCTCTATGATTGCTGCACGCCGCCCGGCGCCTCCAACAGCTACATGGGCGAAGGCGTCGATGCCTTCAAATCCGGCCAGGTGGCAATGCACATGAACTTCGCCTTCACTTGGCCCGGCCTGCAGAAGGACGAGATTGTCGGCGGCGACAAGATCGGTTACTTCGCCAATCCGAAAGGTCCCGACGGCGACCAGTTCGCGCAGCTCGGCGGCCAGGGCATCTCGGTGGTTTCCTACTCCGACAAGCAGGAATCGGCGCTGAAATACATCAAGTGGTTCGCCAACAAGGACGTGCAGGCCAAGTGGTGGTCGCTCGGCGGCTATTCCTGCCTGAATTCCGTCGTCAAGGATCCGAAGTTCCCGTCCAGCCAGCCCTATGCGCAGGCCTTCCTCGACTCCATGGCGATCGTGAAGGACTTCTGGGCAGAGCCGAGCTACGCGCCGCTGCTGCAGGCCTCGCAGAAGCGCTTCCACGACTATGTCGTCGCCGGCCAGGGCTCGGCCAAGGATGCGCTCGACGGCCTCGTCAAGGACTGGACGCAGATCTTCCAGGACGACGGCAAGATGTAAGGCTCCTCCCGAGCAGGTGCGTCCCGTGCCGCCTTGGCACGGGACGCAGTTCAGATAAATTTCATCGCCGAGGCTGACCAGTGACCGATGCAGGACTAACCATGCTCAATCGGACTGCGGACAACGCTGCGCGGGCCACACCCGAGCCGTTGGCCAGGAAGATCCGGGGCATCAGCGACAAGGGCCTCGCCTGGCTGTTCATTTCGCCGACGATCCTTCTGCTTTTAGCCATCAACATCTTCCCGCTGTTCTGGGCGATCTACCTCTCCTTCACCAATTACCGCGCCAACCGCCCGAACGAAGTGGTCAAGAATCTCGGGCTTTCCAACTACAGGCGCATCCTCGGCGACCAGGATATCTGGATCGCCATGCAGACGACGGCGCATTTCGTCTTCTGGACCATCCTGCTGCAGACGGTGCTCGGCTTCACGCTCGCCTGGCTGATCGACCGGAAATTCCGCGGCCACGCCTTCTGGACCACGATCATCCTGGTGCCGATGATGCTGTCCCCGGCGGTGGTCGGCAATTTCTGGCGCTTCCTCTACGAACCGCAGATCGGGCTGTTCGCCTACGCCATCTCATTCCTCACCGGCATCCCGCCGACGAATGTCCAGATGCTGTCCAATGTCGAGCTGGCGCCATGGGCGATCATCATCGTCGACACATGGATGTGGACACCTTACGTGATGCTGATCTGCCTCGCGGGTCTGCGCTCCATCCCAGAATACATTTATGAAGCGGCCGAGGTCGACCGCGCCTCCAACTGGCGGCAGTTCTGGTCGATCACCCTGCCGATGGCGCTGCCCTTCATCATGCTGGCCGTGCTGTTCCGCGGCATCGAGAACTTCAAGATGTTCGACATGGTCAACCTGCTCACCGGCGGCGGACCGGGCTCGACCACCGAGGTCGCCTCGATAACGCTGAAGCGGCAGGCCTTCGAAAGCTGGCGCACCGGCTATTCCTCGGCTTTCGCCATCGTCCTGTTCGTCGCGGTGTTCGGCCTTGCCAACATCTACGTCAAGGCACTCAACAAGGTGAAGCAGAGATGAGCCTGACCGCCGCCCATTCCGTCGTCGCACCTTCGACGAACTCGAAGCGGATCGCCGGCGTGCTCGTCGTCGGCTACGCGCTGATCTCGATCGTGCCGCTCTTGTGGATCTTCGCCACCAGCTTCAAGACGCCGCCGGATTCGATTGCCTATCCGCCGAAGATCGTCTTCCAGCCGAGCATCGAAGGCTACTGCAACCTGTTCACGACGCGCACCAGGCAGACGCCGGAATATATCAACGCGCTCGGACCGGCGACCGGCTTCTGCGACGAGACGGTGCGCAAGCGCAACATGGTGATCGCCGGCCCGTCCAACTTCCTGCCGCGCTTCGTCAACTCGCTGATCATCGCCTTCGGCTCGACCTTCTGCGCGGTGTTCCTCGGCACGCTCTCGGCCTACGGCTTCTCGCGCTTCAAGGTGCCTTTGGCAGACGACCTCCTGTTCTTCATCCTGTCGACGCGCATGATGCCGCCGATCGCCGTCGCGATCCCGATCTACCTGATGTACCGCGAGCTCGGCCTCTCCGACACCGCGCTCGGCATGATCCTGCTCTACACCGCGGTCAATGTCTCGCTGGCGGTCTGGCTGCTCAAGGGCTTCATCGACGAGATCCCGCGCGAATACGAAGAAGCGGCGATGATCGACGGCTATACGCGGCTGCAGGCCTTCTGGCGCACGGTGCTGCCGCAGGCGACTACCGGCATTGCCGCGACCGCCATCTTCTGCCTGATCTTTGCCTGGAACGAATATGCCTTCGCCGCGCTTCTGACCTCCGGCACGGCGCAGACCGCGCCGCCCTTCATCCCGACCATCATCGGCGAAGGCGGCCAGGACTGGCCGGCAGTCGCCGCCGGCACGACGATATTCCTGGTGCCGATCCTGGTCTTCACCATCCTGCTCCGCAAGCAATTGCTGCGCGGCATTACCTTCGGCGCGGTGCGCAAATGAGCACGATCCAGCCTGCAAAACGCAAATCGCGTTGGCCCGTCTGGGCAAGACGCGGCCTGATGGAAAACATCGCCACCGCGATCATCGCCATCGGCTTTTTGATGCTGTTCCAGCCTTTCGCGCTGTCGCTCTACAGCTATTCCTTCGTCACCATGCTCGCCGGCACCGCCATGTTCATCGTCGTCTCGAAATTCCCGGAATAAAAATGGCCGAGATCCGTGTTCAGAACCTGAGGAAGGCCTTCGGCGAGTTCGTCGCCGTGCAGGATTCCAATTTCGTCGTCGAGGATGGCGAGTTCTTCGTCATGCTCGGGCCGTCGGGCTGCGGCAAGACGACGACGCTCCGCATGATCGCCGGTCTCGAACTGCCCACCGGCGGCAAGATCCTGCTCGGCGGCGAGGACGTCACCATGCGCCGGGCGCGCGAGCGTGACATCGCCTTCGTCTTCCAGCTCTTCGCGCTCTATCCGCATATGAATGTGCGCAAGAACATCGGCTTCCCGCTCTTGGCGCAAGGCATGGCGTCGGCCGAGATCCGCACGCGCGTCGAGGAGACCGCGAAGCTGCTGCGCATCGACCACCTGCTCGACAAGTCGGTCTCCGGTCTTGCCGGCGGCGACCGCCAACGCGTCGCGCTCGGCCGCGCCATCGTCAGGCGACCGAAATGTTTCCTGATGGATGAGCCGCTTGGAACCCTCGACACCGAGTTCCGCGATTTGATGGTGCATGAGCTGCGCGAGCTGCACAACCGCATCCACGCCACCACCGTCTATGTCACGCACGACCAGATGGAAGCGATGTCCATGGCCGACAAGATAGCGGTGATGAACCACGGCGTCATCGAGCAGTTCGGCAGCCCGCGCGAGATTTACGACCGGCCGGCCACGATGTTCGTCGCCGATTTCATCGGCTCGCCGCCGATGAACTTCTTGCGCTTCGGCGGTGGGCTCGCGAAGGGTGCGAAGGAGATCGTCGTGCAGGGCGCCAGGGTGACGGTCCCGGAAGTGCGCGAGGATATTGCGCCGGCCGACATGGCGCTTGGCATCCGCCCCGAGCACATCCGCTTCGATGATGCTTCGAAGCTGCGCGGCGCGATCTACGGCACCGAATATCTCGGCACCACGCAGATCGTCGCGGTGGAGACGGCTGACGGCATCATCAAGGCCCGGGTGCCGGCCGGAATCCATCTAAATACGGGCGAACAGGTAGGGCTGGCATTGAGCAGCGCGCGGCTGTCGCTGTTCGAGAAAGGCACTGGACGCGCGGTGAAAACCGCCATGTACGATCAGGCAGTGGAGGCGCGCCATGGCTGACGTGCAGATTCAGGGTGTGACCAAGAGCTTCGGCGAGACAGTCGCGGTCAGCGATCTCGACCTGCAGATCAAGGACGGCGAGTTCGTCGTGCTGCTCGGCCCGACCGGCGCCGGCAAGACGACGACGCTCAGGCTGATCGCAGGGCTCGAGCGGCCGGACAGCGGCACGATCCAGATCGGCGGCCACGATGCGACGGGGCTGTCGCCGGCCGAGCGCGACACGGCCTTCGTCTTCCAGCAATATTCGCTCTACCCGCATCTTTCGGTCTTCGACAACCTCGCCTTCCCGCTGCGCTCGCCGGCGCGGCGTTTTCCGGAGGAAGCAATCCGCCGCCGCGTCGAGGAAGTGGCGCGGATGGTGCGCATCGACCACAAGCTCAACAACCGCTCGACCAGGCTTTCGGGCGGCGAGATGCAACGCGTCGCCATCGGCCGCGCGCTGGTGCGAAAGCCCTCGATCTATCTGATGGACGAGCCGCTGTCCTCGCTCGACGCCAAGCTGCGCGCCGATCTCAGGCTCGAGCTGAAGCGCATCCAGTCCGAGCTCGGCGCCACCATGCTCTATGTCACGCATGACCAGATCGAGGCGATGACCATGGCCGACCGCATCGGCATCCTTTCCGAGGGCGTGCTGGTGCAGATCGGCACGCCGCGCGCGATCTATTCTGAGCCGGCAAACCTTCATGTCGCGGCCCGCCTCGGCCAGCCGGCGATCAACCTTCTGCCGGCAGGGCTGCTGCCCGACGGCGGCGCGCCCACCGGTACGACGACAATCGGCGCGCGCACCGAACATCTCGTGATCGAGAAGGCGGCGAACGGCCATGCCGACGGCGTGGTCGACTGGGTCGAGCATCTCGGCGACCAGAACCATCTGCATGTCACGGTGGGCGTCAAGAAGCTGGTAACGCTGACGGATCCCGACACGTCGCTCGCAAAGGGGGACAGAGTGACGATCCGCTATCGCTCGCCGCTTTATTTTGGGTCGGACGGGCAAAGATTGATGTAGCCGGCGCATCCGCACTTTTTGACGACCCGCAGATACGGACTGGACGAAATCCATGAAGCACTTTTTCAACCGCAAGGACTCGATCGTTACCGAAGCGCTGGACGGTTATCTGGCCACTGCCGGCTCCGGGGCGCTGGCGCGGCTCGACGGCTATCCGGAGATCAAGGTGGTGTTGCGCGCCGACTGGGACAAGGCGAAGGTCAGCGTCGTTTCGGGCGGCGGCGCGGGGCACGAGCCGTCGCATGCGGGCTTCGTCGGCGCCGGCATGCTGACGGCGGCTGTCTCCGGCGAGATCTTTGCTTCGCCGAGCGTCGAGGCGGTGCTGGCGGCGATCCGCGCGACGACCGGGCCGGCCGGCTGCCTGCTGATCGTCAAGAACTACACCGGCGACCGCCTCAATTTCGGCCTCGCCGCAGAAAAGGCCCGCGCCGAGGGCTTCGCGGTCGACATGGTGATTGTCGGCGACGACATCGCGCTGCCCGAAATCGCGCAGCCGCGCGGCGTCGCCGGCACGCTGTTCGTGCACAAGATCGCCGGACATCTTGCCGAATCCGGCCATGACCTGGCCTCGGTCGCGGCGGCAGCGCGGGCGGCGGCGAAGGATATTGTTTCGCTCGGCATCTCGCTCTCCTCCTGCTCGATCCCGGGCCAGACCCACGAGGACCGCTTCGGCGCCGGCGATGGCGAGCTCGGCCTCGGCATCCATGGCGAGCCGGGCGTGGAGCGCATAACCCTGCAGAGCGCCAGTGCGCTCGTGTCCATCATGGCCGAGCGCCTCGCGGCCCGGCTCGATGCCGGCAGCCGCTATGCGCTCCTGATCAACAATCTCGGATCCGTTCCGCCGCTCGAAATGTCGTTGATCGCCAATGCCGTGCTGACCTCACCGCTGGCAAAGGCGGTGACGCTGACGATCGGTCCCGGACATCTGATGACCGCGCTCAACATGAACGGGTTTTCGCTGTCGCTGATCAGGCTCGAGGCGGAGCGCGAGGCGGCGCTGCTGGCGCCGGTCGGCCCGCATGCCTGGCTGCCGGCCAGGCCGGTTCGCCCGCCGGTCGTGGTGGCCACAGCCCAGCCGGCAGGTCGCGACATCGCCAAGGCGGCCAGCCGTGACGCCGGCGCCGAGCGGCTGATTGCTGCGGTCTGCGAGAAGCTGATCTCGCTCGAGGAGGCTCTGAATGGCCTCGACGCCAAAGCCGGCGACGGCGACACCGGATCGACGGTGGCGACCGGCGCACGCAGCGTGCTCGACCGCGTCGACACGCTGCCGCTTGCGGACAAGGCCGCAACTCTCGCCACAATCGGCGATACATTGGGAACTTCTATGGGCGGTTCCAGCGGCGTGCTTTTGTCGATCTTCTTCACGGCTGCCGCACAGTCGCTCAACGGCGGCGCGCCGCTCAGCAAGGCGCTGCTCGCCGGCCTTGACCGCATGACCTTCTACGGCGGCGCGAAGCTCGGCGACCGCACAATGGTCGACGCCCTGGAGCCGGCTCTGAAGGCGCTCGACACGAACGGGCTGGAGGCGGCTGCTTCGGCCGCGCGGAACGGCGCGCAGGCGACGGCGGCGATGCAGAAGGCGAAGGCCGGTCGCTCGGCCTATATCGGCCGCCAGCTTGACATAGCGGACCCGGGCGCGTTTGCAGTTGCCGAGGCGTTCGCGGCCATGGTGGCCATGTTCGTCCCGGCGTGAAGGACAGGCGATGGCCGCACCCGATTTCTCACAATTGATCGCGGCGACTGCGGATACGATCGCGGCGCATGCCGACGAGCTGACCGCGCTCGACCAGGCGATCGGCGACGGCGACCATGGGCTGAACATGAAGCGCGGCTTCGAGGCGGTCCGCGCCGAAAAGGCCGCAATCGCGGCAAAACCGCTGCCGGACGCGCTTAAGGCGATCGGCACCAAGTTGGTGATGACCGTCGGCGGAGCCTCCGGCCCCTTGTTCGGCACGCTGTTCATGGCGCTTGGCAAGGACCTGTCCGGCACGCCCGACCGCGCCGCGCTGACAGCGGCGCTGGGCAAGGCGATCGAGGCGGTTTCGGCGCGCGGCAAATCGCAGCCGGGGCAAAAAACGATGCTCGACGTGCTGCAGCCGGTGTATGAGGCACTGGCGCAGGGCAAGACGGCTGGCGCAATCGCAGACGCTGCCGACAGGGCGGCCGAGGCCACCGTGCCGATGAAGGCCTCGCGTGGGCGCGCCTCTTTCCTGGGGGAGCGCTCGATCGGGCATATGGACGCCGGGGCGCGCTCGACCGCGCTCTTGGTGCGCGCAGTCGCTGAAGCGATCGAGGGTTCTTGATGAGCAATGTCGGTATCGTCATCGTCTCGCATTCGCCGCTGGTCGCCGAAGGCACGGCCGACATGGTGCGCCAGATGGTGGGCGACGAAGTGCCGCTTGCATGGTGCGGTGGAAACGGCCATGGCGGGCTGGGCACCAGCGTCGAGGCGATCATGGGCGCGATCGAAAAGGCCTGGTCGGAAGCGGGCGTCGCCATCCTGGTCGATCTCGGCGGCGCCGAGACCAACAGCGAGATGGCGGTGGAAATGATCGGCGAGCCGCGCTCCCGCAGAATAGTCGTCTGCAACGCGCCGATCGTCGAGGGCGCGGTGATGGCGGCGACGGAATCTTCCGGGGGTGCCTCGCTCAAGGAAGTGGTGGCGACGGCGCATGAATTGTCGCCGTCGTGAGTGAACGGGAATCGACTGAATGTCCGCATCCGCCGAAGCCACGGTTCTGATCACCCACGAGGTGGGCCTGCACGCGCGCCCTTCGGTGAAGTTCACCAAGCTCGCCAAGTCGTTCGCGGCCGAGGTGGAGGTGGCAGTCGCCGCCAACGGCCCCTGGTTCGATGCCAAGAGCATCGTCAAGGTCATGGCGGCCAAGGCGCCGAAAGGAACCGTGCTGCACATAAGGGCGCGAGGCGACGGCGCAAGCAACGCGGTCGAAGCGCTGGTCGGCCTGGTGCAGCGCGATTTCGACGAGGATGCGGATCATGCCCGCTCCGCTTGAGCCGGGTCTGCCGCCCTCTCAATCCGCAAGGAATGCGGGCCATGCGGATTGAGGGCATCCCTGCCTCTCCCGGCTACGCCGAAGGGACGCTGTTCAACCTCGACCGTCCACCGGCTGCTTATGTGGCCAAGGCGAGCGAGGCGGAGGAGAAAGCAGCGCTGAAGGCGGCCATCGGCAAGGCGGTGAGCCGGCTGACCTCGCTTGTCGAGACGGCCGATGGCGATGCCCCCGGCATCCTCGAATTCCACATCGCCATGCTGGAGGACGTCGCGCTGAGCGCGCCCGCCTTCGCGGCGCTCGGCTCCGGAGAGCCGGCCGACGCTGCCTGGCGGCAAGCACTGGATGCCGAGATCGCCGGCTATGAGGCGTCCGACCAGGACTATTTCCGGGCACGCGCCGCGGACTTGCGCGACATCCGCGACCAGGTGCTGCGAGCGCTGAGCGAGGATAGCGAGACCGCAGCACCCCCGGGGTCCATCCTCTATGGCAGCGATATCGCGCCGACGCGTTTCCTCGAAACCGACTGGAGCAGAGGCGGCGGCATTGCGCTCGGGGCCGGCAGCACCGCCAGCCATGTCGCCATGCTGGCACGCTCGCGCGGCGTGCCGATGGTGGTGGGGCTTGGTGCCTTTGCGGACGAGCCCACCGGAAACGCGCTGCTCGACGCCGAGCATGGCGGCATCGTGCTCTCGCCCTCGCCGAAGGAGATCGAGGCGTTCCGGCAATCATCCTCCTCCTTCGCGGCGCGACAAGGCCAGGCGCAGACTTTTCTCGCCCAGCCGGCGGCGACCAAGGCCGGCACGTCGGTGCGGGTGCAGGTAAACATTGCCTACCCTTCCGATGTCGACGGCATCGACATTGCGACCTGTGATGGCGTCGGGCTCATGCGCACCGAATTCCTGTTCGGCAAGGCCCTGCCGGACGAGGAGACACAGTACCAAGCCTACCGCAAGGTGCTGGAATGGGCCGGAGAAAAACCGGTGACCATCCGCACCATCGATGCCGGCGGCGACAAACTGATCCCCGACTTCACCGTCGAGGAGACCAACCCGTTTCTCGGCCTGCGCGGTATCAGGCTGTCGCTGGCGCGGAGCGACATCTTCCGGGTGCAAATCCGGGCATTGCTGCGCGCCGCCGCCCACGGCAATCTGAAGGTGATGTTTCCGATGATCGCCAGGGCCGAAGAGCACAGGCAGGCCGCCGCGTTGTTTGCGGAGGAGGAGGCCGCTCTCGCGTCGCGCGGTGTTGCGCACAAGCTGCCGCCGCTGGGCATCATGGTCGAGGTCCCTTCGGTGGCCATCGCGCCGGAGGCTTTTGCCGACGTTGCCTTCTTCTCGATCGGCTCCAACGACCTGACGCAATATGTGATGGCAGCCGCGCGTGACAACGCCGCCGTTGCACATCTCAACGCTGTCCGCCATCCGGCTGTGATGCGGCTGATCACTTCGGTCGCGGCCTTCGGGCGCGAGAAAGGAATTCCGGTCAGCCTCTGCGGCGATGCCGGCGGCGATCCGGCCGCCATTCCGGCGCTGATTGAGGCTGGCCTGCGCGACCTATCGGTGGCTCCGGCGCAACTCGCCATGGCCAAGGCGGCCATAGCGGACGTTCCGGTGTAAGCACAGCATGGCCAAGCCTGCCAAAATACAAGAAGCCGGCGCGGAAGACGCGATCCGCGCGTATAAGACCATCCTGTCGCAAGTCATCGACCAGCGGCCTTCCGGCATGCGCCAGCGACTTGCCGATGCGCTCGGCAAGCATCGCAGTTTCGTCACGCAAATCTCCAGCCCGGCCTATTCGATCCCCATCCCGTCGAAGCATTTGCCGGCTATCTTTTCCGTCTGCCATTTCAGCCCGGCCGAGCGCGACCAGTTCCTGGCCGCCTATCACCAGGCGCATCCGGGCAAGCTGCCGGCGGCTTCGGGTCAGCGCAAGACGCGCCACGTCTCGCTCATCGTGCCGGATTTCGGCGACGACAAGCAGAACGCAGCGCTCGACCGAGCGATCAACGAATTCATCCAGAAGATCACCAGCATCGCCGGCAGGGGCAGCGGCTGAGCGAGGACCTATTCGGGAGGACTGCCATGAAGAAGTTTCTGAATTCGGTGGACACGGTCCTCACCGAAAGCCTTGATGGCTTCGTCGCCGCGCATTCCGACATCCTCGCGTTCGGCGACGAGCACAAATTCGTTCGCCGCAAGACGCTGAAACCGGGCAAGGTGGCGCTGATCTCGGGTGGCGGCTCCGGCCACGAGCCGCTGCATGGCGGGCTGGTTGGCCACGGCATGCTCGACGCCGCCTGCCCCGGCCAGGTCTTCACCTCGCCGACGCCCGACCAGATGCTCGCGGCCGCGCAAGCCGTCGACACCGGCGCCGGCTGCCTGTTCATCGTCAAGAACTATGAAGGCGACGTGATGAATTTCGACATGGCCGCCGAAATGTCGGACGGCGTTCTGCAGGTGGTGACCAATGACGACGTCGCGGTCGAGAATTCGTCCTACACCACCGGTCGGCGCGGCGTGGCCGGCACGCTGGTGGTGGAGAAGATCGTCGGCGCCGCGGCCGAGCAAGGCATGGCACTGCCCGACCTCAAGGCGCTGGGCGACCGCGTCAACGCCTCGGCGCGCTCGATGGGCGTGGCGCTGACCAGTTGCACGGTGCCGGCTGCGGGCAGGCCGACCTTCGACATTGGCGACAACGAGATGGAATTCGGCGTCGGCATCCATGGCGAGCCCGGCCGGCGGCGCGATGAGCTGAAGAGTGCCGACGCCATCGCCGAGGAGATCTGCACGGCAATCCTCGGCGATCTTGGTGACCGCGCCAGGGGACCGGCGCTGCTTTTCGTCAACGGCTTCGGCGGCACGCCGTCGATGGAGCTTTATTTGATGTACAACACCGCGCGAAAAATCTTCGAGAAGAGAGGCGTGACGGTGACCCGCTCGCTGGTCGGCTCCTATGTCACCTCGCTCGACATGGCAGGCTGCTCGATCACGCTGACGATGCTCGAGGATGAGACGACGGCGCTTTGGGACGCTCCGGTGCACACGGCGGCGCTGCGCTGGGGGATGTAGCGTCGCGCGGGCTTTTCTGCGACCATGGTCGCCTGTTGTTCGCGATATTGCCCGGTTGATGCTGCTCCCGCTTTCACCTGCCGAAGAAAAACTGCTGCTCGAATTTGCCGATCCGGAGGCGCCGTCCGAGCGGGGCGGGGCCCTCTCGGCAAGCAGCCTCATTGCGCTGCTCGCCAATGCCGAGTTCCACGGCGTGCTGCCGATCATGCTGCGCAAGCTTCGGGAAATCGGCGAGGCCGATCTGCCGAACGATGCCGCCCTGCGGCAACAACTCTCCGGGCTTCGCGATCAGGCTACACTGGCGACCGGCCAGTCGATGCTGCTGCAATATCACGGCGACCGCATTATGAAGGCCTTGGCCGCGAAAGGCGTTGCGGCTCGCATCGTCAAAGGCCCGGTGTTCGCGGGCAAGCTTTATCGCCATGCTGCCGATCGGCCGTTCACCGACATCGACATCCTTGTCGATCCGGCCAGCATCGGCGAGGCCAACAACGTGATCGCCGAATGCGGCTTCAAGCTTGCCAGTGGCGAGGCCGAATCGCATGAGTTGCAGGAGTTCAAGTGGCTGGAGAAGGAGAACTCCAGTCTGCTGATCGAGCTGCATGGCAATCTGGTGCATGACACGGGCATGCGGCGGCGCCTGTCGCTCGGCTTCCGCGAGTTGCAGATCATTGACGGCGGCGGGGCCGACACGCCGGCGTCGCTGCTCACCATCGCCATCGTTCATGCCGCCGGAGGCCACAAATTTCACCGGCTGCAGCTCTGTATCGACGTGCTGCAAGGTGTGCGCGCGCTGCAATCGCCGGAAGCCGAAGCGCGCCTTCTCGAAGCCGCGCGTATGACCGGCATCGAGCTCGAGCTGGCGACCGTGCTCAACGTGACAGGGCGGCTGTTCGACGAGCCGCGCGCGATCGCCCTTGCCAACCGCATCAAGCCCGATCTGTCGATACGGCTCGCCAAATGGCTGATCACCGGCAACGTGCTGCTCAGAGTCAATTCGCGGGACAAGATGCGCTCGCGCCTTAGCCGCGACGCCTTCCGATGGGTCCAGCGGCTTGCCCGGCCAAGGCCCTATCCGGCCTGAAAGCCCGTTTGGAGATCTACTTCTCCACCGCGCCGCGGATCAGCCCCGCTGCATCGGCCGGGCTCGAGCCGACTTCCAGGGTGAAAGTGGGGACGGCCCTGACCAGTGCCGCGATCGACGCCATCCGCCGTTTCTGCATCGGCAACAGGCCGGTCAGGCCGGTCCTGACATTGTCGGTGGCAAGCGCGACCATCGCATCGGTCCTGGCCAAGGGCGTGAGCCGGGTGTGGCCGTCGGTCGAGCGCGCCAGATGCAGCAGCGCCGAGACCGGCCTGGGACGGACGTCCTCGATGCGAATGATCTCGGCGAGACGCTCCAGCGAGACGGCCTGCTCGCCCTCGGCGTCCCATCTGTCGCCAAGGCAGGGCGAGAGGAAGGGCAGCATCGCCGCGGTGTTGCGATGAATTTTCACCTTACGCGGCATGCCCCAGGCCAGGGTGCCTTCAGATGTTGCGCCGAGGATCATCACATCGTCCGAGCATAGGCCGAAGCCCTGCGATGCCAGCGCCATTGAAGTCGTCGACTTGCCAGTGCCGCTTGGCGCATGGATCAGCACGAGCGTCCCACTATCGGGCAGCGTCAGACCGGCGGTATGGAGCATGTACTGCCCGCCGGAATCGAGCGCGGCATCCAGCACCATCATCAGCAGCGTCCATTTGACCTTGCTGTCGGGATGAACGCGGATTTCGGCCGAGCCCTCGTCGGCACGGATCGAGGCCGTCTGGAGGCCGGGAAAGACCAGATGGACGACGTCGCCGGCGTCGATGATGCGGCAATGGCCGTCCAGCGGCACTTCGCCGTCGAAGGCGAGCTTCCCCTCCGGGTTTTCGGGCAGCGCCGACGTTTCGAGGATATCGATGTGAAAGCCGGGTTCGACCGCTTCATTGACGCGCAATGTGCCGAGCATCAGATCGAAGCTCGGCCAGAGCTCGGCGCGCTCTGCCGATATGCCGATGACCTGGCCGTTGAGGTCATAGCAAACGGTGGCTGCGGCGCCGGTCAAGCGGCGCGCGCCTTCACGCTGCCGCCGGGGTGGCGATAGATTTCAACCATGTCGGGAAGGCTGTCGCTGACCACCGGCTTGCCGTCGAGGCAAACCCAGCAATGCGCCGACAGGCGCGGCTCATGCATCGATTTGGCATCGACACCGAAATGGAGGTCGGGGTCGAAGCCCGCCATCCGCAGGAAGCGGAAACCGAGCAGCCCTTCCCTCAGGCATCTGCGATCACGCATCACCCAGGGGTGCCGAACCGTGCGGTTGACGCGGCTGACGACGTAGCTGCATGGCAGGCCACGATAGGGTGTGGGCAATTGCAGCGGCGCCAATTTCAGCACGCTTTCGAAATCGCGCCGGGCGACCAGTACCGGTATCAGCCGGGCGCTGAGCCACAGATGAGTGCGGAACAGGGCGCGCAGGAACGGTCCGCCGGCCATCACGCGCCCGGGTCGGCAAGGATGCCTTCGGCCACCAGCTCGGCGGCCAGCGCCGTCATGTCGTCGCCGAGCGTCGCCTTGTCGACCTCGAATTCTTCCGACAGCAGATCGACGATGTGGTCGAGGCTGCGGGCGCCGTCGACCTTGTCGAGGAACGCTTCGGTGGTGGCGTTGCAGGTGTAAAGCTGGCCGCTGCGCGCCAGAAGCACCACGGCGCCGTCGCCGACATGCTGCACGGAGGCGTCGTCCGCCATCCGCAGAACCGTTTCAAAGGCGATTTCAGCCATACGCCCGCTCCCTATGCCGAACTGCAATTAGCGCGGCATGCCGTCGCTGTCCATTGCCAAGCGGGCAACGCTGCGTGTCAGACGGCCGGGCCTATCGGGCCACTCGGGCCCGCAACGATGCTCGACAGCTTCCCGCGCCTGACCGGAACCGGTTTTTCGTAAGTTCTTTTCGTCAAAACTTCCCCGGAAACACTATCCAACTCGCGCGAGAATGATGGTGGGCTGGAACCACTATCAAGCCGCCGTTCGCGCCAGGGTTGCCATCTTTCCCATAAGTAAGCTAAGAGTCTGCCGGCTTTTTGGGGAGTGGACAGTATGCGTTACAACTGGGATCGCGCTCCGACGGCATTCGAACGCCATCGGAAGGCATTGGCGGCCGCCATTCTAATAGCCGGCGGTGTCGGGCTGATGCTGGCAGCACTGCCGCTCTAAGCCGAATTCACTTGCTGACGTCATAGCGCGCTCCGATCCGGGCGCGGCTGGATCCGTTTGCCGGCAGCGTCGACCAAAATGCGGGGAGACATGGCCGGCCAAAGCGGCTTAGGCTATTGCCATACGACGGAATGTTCCTGGGGAGGAAAAGTCGATGGCCTCACGCTACCACGAAGTCTATGAGGGCTGGAAACGCGACCCCATAGCGTTCTGGGCCGAAGCGGCCAAAGCGATCGACTGGTATTCGCCAGCCGAAAAAGTCTTCGATCCGGCGGCGGGCGTCTATGGCCGCTGGTTCACCGGCGCCACCTGCAACACCTGCTTCAATGCCATCGACCGCCACGTGGCGGGGGGGCGCGCCGGCCAGCTGGCGCTGATCCATGACAGCGCGATCACCGGCACGATCCGGAAATTCACCTATGCCGAACTGAAGCGCGAGGTGGTCGCGCTCGCCTCTGTCCTCAAGAACCGTGACATCGGCAAGGGCGATCGCGTGATCATCTATATGCCGATGGTGGCGGAAGCGGCGATCGCCATGCTCGCCTCGGCCCGCATCGGCGCCGTGCATTCGGTGGTGTTCGGCGGCTTCGCCTCGCATGAGCTCGCGACCCGCATCGACGACGCCAGGCCGAAGCTGATCATCACCGCCTCCTGCGGCCTGGAGCCGGGACGCGTCGTCGCCTACAAGCCGCTGCTCGACAAGGCGATCGAGATGTCGAAGCACAAGCCCGATGCCTGCCTGATCCTGCAGCGCGAGCAATTGCACTGTGAGATGAAGGACAATTACGACATCGACTATGCCGATGCGGTCGCCCGCGAGCGCGCCGCCGGCGCCAATGTCGACTGCGTTCCGGTCTTGGCCACCGACCCGCTCTACATCATCTACACCTCCGGCACGACCGGCCAGCCGAAGGGCATCGTGCGCGACAATGGCGGTCACATGGTCGCGCTGAAATGGACGATGGACAACGAGTTCGGCGTCAACCCCGGCGAGGTGTTCTGGGCGGCCTCGGACGTCGGCTGGGTGGTCGGCCATTCCTACATCGTCTATGGGCCGCTTCTGCATGGCTGCACCAGCGTGCTCTTCGAAGGCAAGCCGATCGGCACGCCGGACGCCGGCACCTACTGGCGGGTGATCTCTGAGCATGGCGTGGTGGCGCTGTTCACGGCGCCGACCGCCTTCCGCGCCATCAAGGGGCAGGATCCGCGCGGCGAGTTCGTGCCGAAATACGATCTGTCGAAATTCCGCACGCTGTTCCTCGCCGGCGAGCGCGCCGACCCCGAGACCATCAAATGGGCGGAGCAGAAGCTCAACCGTCCGGTGATCGACCATTGGTGGCAGACCGAGACCGGCTCGCCAATGACCATCAACCCGGCCGGGCTCGGGCTTTTGCCGGTGAAATACGGCTCGCCGGGCGTGCCGATGCCGGGCTACGATATTCGCATTCTCGACGATGCCGGCCACGAGGTGCCGCGCGGCACGCTCGGCAATGTCGTGGTCAAGCTGCCGCTGCCGGCAGGCTGCCTGCCGACGCTCTGGAACGCCGACGCCCGCTTCCGCCAAGCCTATCTCGAGGAGTTCCCCGGTTTCTACAAGACGGCCGACGCCGGCATGATGGACGAGGACGGCTATCTCTACGTCATGGCCCGCACCGACGACATCATCAACGTCGCCGGGCACCGCCTCTCGACGGGCGCGATGGAGGAGGTGCTGGCCGCGCATCCGGACGTCGCCGAATGCGCCGTGATCGGCGTCGCCGACGCGATGAAAGGCCAGGTGCCGCTCGGCTTCGTCGTGCTCAACGCCGGTGTGGCGCGCGACACCGGCGCCATCGAAAGCGAGGTGGTGGGCCTGGTGCGCGAGCGGATCGGACCGGTCGCAGCCTTCAAGACGGTGGTGACGATCAAGCGGCTGCCGAAGACGCGCTCCGGCAAGATCCTGCGCGGCACGATGCAGAAGATCGCCGACAAGGAGGAATGGACGATGCCGGCGACCATCGACGATCCCGCGATCCTCGACGAGATCACGGCGGCGCTCAAGGGGCGCGGCATCGGAATCTAGCCGTCTCGCGGGATCGCAGCGCGAGGCAGCCTAGCGAATTCATCCTGCGCTGCAATCGACTGTTGTGCAATGCAGCAGCACCCCCTAGAAGTCTGCCCGGGGGGCCGTTCCGAAGGCACGGCATGGCTCAGCACAAGACCACATTCGGCGGCGTCGACATTTTGCGTTTCCTCGCCGCCGTCATGGTGATGTTCTATCACTACGGCTTCTGGGTATGGGCGTTTCCCGACGGCGTGTCGGCGCGCTCGACCGGCGGCATCCCTGCCCATCCCGAAATGGCGTTTGTCGGCTCCGGCTGGGTCGGCGTTCAGGTGTTCTTCGTCATCAGCGGCTTCGTCATCGCATTCAGCGCCGAGAATTCGACGCCGCTGAAGTTCTTCGAAGCCCGTGTCAGACGGCTGGCGCCGGCGGTCTGGGTCTGCGCGCCCATCTCCGCGATCGTGCTGCTGATGGTCGGTCTTTCCTGGCCGACCGATGCCGTGGTGCGACTTGCCCGCACGGCGCTGTTCGTGCCGTTCGAGCCATGGGTCGACAGTGTCTACTGGACGCTCGGCATCGAGATCGCCTTCTACGCCATCGTCTGGACCCTGCTGCGGTTCGGCCGATTCGACCTGATGGAAGCTGTCGCCGTCATCATCGGCCTGGTCAGCACGCTGTTCTGGTGTCTCTATTTCGCCTTCGCCTGGACCGATCTCGCGGAGGCGCGCTGGCTGCAGCTCACCCTGGTGCATCACGGCGCGTTCTTCGCGGTCGGCGTGCTCATCTGGCTGATGCGCTTCAAGGCGGTGACAGCGGCACGACTCTGCTTCTCGGCGCTGTTTCTCGCCGGCGGAGCGCTGCAGATCGTAAGCTCGGTCGACGTGCACAGCATCAAGGTGGAAGCGGCGATGCCCTGTGCGCCGCCGATCATCATCTTCCTGGCCGCGGTGGCGCTGATGGCTTGGTCGCTGCGCCTCAACCTTTCCTGGCGCGGCTGGCGCCGGATCGGGCTGATGACCTATCCCCTCTACCTCATCCACGATGTCGTCGGCGCGGCGCTGCTCGGCGTCCTGATCCGCGCCGGCGTGCCATATCTGGTTTCGATCCCGATCGTCGGCACCGCCATGGTCGCGGCAAGCTGGCTGGTGGCGGCCGAGGCCGAGCCGCGCGTCCGCATGCTGCTCGACCGCACGCTTTTCCGCTATCGGCTCAAAGCAGCCTAAAGCGCATCGCGCTGAGACGGAGTCAGGCGACGCTTTTCGGGGTATTGATGCACGTCGTTTTGCCAAGACCGCTGCGCCTTTTTGGCGATGTGCATCGAGCAGCCCGGTGTGGAAATGTTTGCATTCGACATGATATCGAGGCTGGTCCACGCTCCGTGGCATGACCCTAGTTTGAGTACCGAGCCTCAATCCGTGAGCCTGTTCCAACGATCGAGACGACCCCGGCCCTTGCCGCGCGAACGGCTGATGATGGATATGCGCGACACGGTGGTCTACGCGATCGGCGACGTGCATGGCTGCTACGACGAGCTGCGCACGCTGGAGGGGAAGATCGAGCTCGACGCGCTGCAGTTCCGCGGCCGCAAGATCATCATCATGCTCGGCGACTATGTCGACCGCGGGCCCAATTCGCGGCGCGTGGTCGAGCATTTGATGGCACCGCCGCCAGAAGGTTTCATGCGCGTGTGCCTTGCCGGGAACCACGAAGTGGCGATGCTCGCCTATCTCGACGGCCATCTGTCACTGGAGCCGTGGCTCCGCGTCGGCGGACGGGAAACGCTGTTCTCCTACGGTATCGATCCCGACCGCCTGGCCGATCTCTACGGATCGAGCGAAGAGGTAGACGAGCGTATCCGCGAGGCCATTCCGGCCACCCACGTCGCCTTCATGCGCACGCTGCCGGTGATGATCTGTTCGGAGCGGTTCCTTTTCGTCCATGCCGGCATCCGGCCCGGCATCGCGCTCGAAGCGCAGGACGAGGCCGACCTGCTCAACATACGATCCGAGTTCCTGGCGGCGGCTCACCGCCTCGATCGCTGGGTCGTGCACGGACATACGATCGTGGACGTTCCGACGCTCGACGGGCGGCGGCTCGGCATCGACACCGGCGCCTTCCAGAGCGGCCGGCTGACCGCCCTCAGGATCGTCGGCAAATATGGGCGGCTGCTGTCGACCGGAGAATAACCGCCGCGGCTTTTCGTCGGATAAACTGCTTTAGGCGGCCTGCTTGGCGCGCGATTCCGACTTCTCGAGGTAGTAACTCGAATAGCGGTCGAAGAACTTTTCCGAACCGCCGAGAGAGCCGTATTTCGCCAGCTTCTTCAGCTCGACCTTGTTGAGCACCGCGCCGGTGATCTTTTCGGCGATGTAGGGTTCGGACTCCAGCATCGAGCGCACCATGGCGCGTGGCGTGCGGCCCCACTCGGTGACGAGCACGAAGCCGTCGACCAACGGCGCGAAGGCCTTGGCGTCGACCACCGGGCCGAGCGGCGGTAGGTCGACGATGATGTATTCGAACGTCTCCTTGGCGTTCTCGATGAAACGCCGCATGCCGGCGGAGCCGAGAAGCTCGCTGGTGTGCGAGAACTGGCCGCGCACCACGGCCGGGATGATCGCCAGCTTGGTCTGGCGGTCGACCTTGCCGACCGACTGCCAGGTCTGTCCATTGACCACCGCCTCCATCAGCCCGTGCTCCGACTCCATGCCGAGGCTGCGGCTGAGGCCCGGATTGCGCAGGTCGCCATCGATCAGCAAAGTCTTGGCGCCGTTGGCGGCGAGCAGACCGGCGAGGTTCGCCGCAACCGTCGACTTGCCTTCGCCGGGCAGGACGGAGATGACGCCGATCACCCGACTGCCCTTGTCTTCCATCACCACGTCGAAAGCGATCTTGGCATTGCGGAGCGTCTCGGCGAACATCGAGGCCGGCGCATCGAGGCTCACCCGCATGCGCGCCCGTTTCTCGGCGGCCGACAGGCTGGTGACCTTGCCGTCGGCCGGCAAGTCGTCCGGTTTCGACTCCTTGGCCTTGCCGCCGCCGATCGTCGGCAGATAGCCGAGGAATTTCAGGCCGACACGGTCGCGAATGTCCTCGCCTGTCCGGAAGAAGCGCTCGTTGAATTCGTTCAGGCCTCCGCAGCCGGCGCCGAGCATGAGGCCAAGCACCAGCGAGAGCGCCAGCACGCGCAAGGTGCGCGGAGCCGAGGCGGTGAGAGGCATCGACGCGTCGGAGATGATGCGGACCTTGCCGACCGGGAATGACTGCTGCTGCGACGCTTCCTCGTAACGGCTAAGGAAAGTCTGATAGAGCGTGGTCAGCGCCTGCGCCTGCTGATCGAGTTCCTTCAGCCTGACCTGCGACTGGTTGTCGATCGAGCTCTTGCCTGCCTGGGTGGCGATCTTCTCCCTAAGCGCGGTCTCGCGCGCCTGCGCCACCTGATAGTCGTTTCGATAGCTTTCGGTGATCTGTTTCAGCTGTCCGAAGATCTGCGCCGAGACGTCGGCCTTCTCCTTGGCCAGCGCGACCGCCTGCGGGTGATCCTTGCCGAAGTTGTTCTCGACGTCCTGCAATCGCTTGGCGATCGCGAGATAGCGGGTTTTCAGCGCGATGATGACCGAGCTGCTCGGCTGATCGGCCGCTATCGCGGAATCGTTGAAGGCGCTTTCGGAGCCGCTGTCGACGATCGCCTTGTACTGCTGGTAGCGGGCGCTGGCGCGGGCTGTATCGGCCTGCGCGACGATGAGCTGTGCGTTCAGGTCGGCGAGTTGCTTGTCGCTGAGCAACTGGCCGTCGCTGTTTGCGGAAAGCCCGTGCTCGGCCCTGAACTTCTCGACCGCCAGCGCAGCTGCCTGCGAGCTTTCGCGCAGTTCGGTCAACCTGCCCTGCAGCCAAACGGCCGCGCGCTCGGTGGCGTCGAAGCTGGCGTTGAGCTGGTCGGCAAGGTAGGCGTCCGCATAGGCCTTGGTGATGGCCGTGGCCAGAGCCGGGTTGGCCGACTGATAGCCGATGCTGATAACATTGCTGCGGCCATTGCGATCCGCCATCAATCCGGTTTGCAGCACGAGAACCGCGTAGTCATGGGTCGCCGCCTTCATCATGGCTTCGCGCGTTGCGGCATCGACACTCTCGATCCCGGAGATTTCGTTGCCCCCGCCACTGCGGAAATAGCCGACGATGCCGCGCAAGAATCCGATTCCCTGGGCCAAAGCCGATTGCGGCGGGTTCATGAATTCCTGGTTCTGGTCCAGCTTCAGCTTGTCGACCACCTCCGATGCCAGCCGCGCCGAGTTGAGGATCTCGATCTGGCTGAGGATCGTCGCATCCGTCTGCTGCGTGGCACTGACAGCCGAAATGTCGTCCACGACCTTGTTCAGGCCGTCGTCGATCAGCACGCTCGCAAGGGAGGTGTATTGCTTGGGCGTCGTCTGGAGATAGATCACACCCAGGAACAGACCGATGACGGCGCAGACCGCCACCACCTTGGCCTGCCGGGCGGCCATGCCAAGCAGACGCTCGATGTCGATGAAGTCTTCACCCTTTTCCGGTTCGGTGCTGGGCAATGGCATCCTCTTGTCGAGAGGAAAGTTGGCATAATTCATCGTCGGTCCAATTCCAGGTTGCAGGCGCTACCGGCCTTCGAAGAGGGTCGTCGTTACCAGAAAAGGCCACGCAACATTCGTGCCACGGAGCGCCTGGCCAAGAACGCCAAGAGCTTGCGCGGCTGTCGCGCCATCGCGATTTCGCATATGCACCCAAAATTTGGGCATTATGCGGCTACTTCCCGGCGCTCGTGCGACCGGACGAATTGCTGCAGCATTTCGAAGACAGGTCCTTTCATGTCGTCGCGCGCCAGAGCAAAGGCGATGGTGGCCTCGATGAAGCCCTCCTTGGAGCCGCAGTCGAACATGCGGCCGTTGAAGGGCTGGGCAAAGAAAGGCTGGCTTTCAGCCAGTCGAACCATGGCGTCGGTGAGTTGGATCTCGTTGCCGGCGCCGCGTTGCTGGGTGCCGAGCAGGGCGAAGATCTCCGGCTGCAGGATATAGCGGCCGTTGATGTAGAAGTTCGACGGCGCGTTGGCGGGGGCCGGCTTCTCGACCATGGCGGTCACTTCGAAGCCCGAGGCCACCTCGGCGCCGCGGCCGACGATGCCGTATTTGCTGGTTTCCGAAGGATCGCAGCGCTCGACGGCGATGACGTTGCCGCCGGTCCGCTGATAGAGGTCGACGGTTTCCGCCAGGCAGCCCGGCGCGCCGAAGGACACCATGTCGGGGAGCAGCAGCGCGAAGGGCTCGTTGCCGATCACGTCGCGTGCGCACCATACGGCATGGCCGAGACCGTGCGGCGACTGCTGGCGGATGAAGGAGGTGGCGCCGGCCACCGGCAGCAGGCTTTCCAGCGATTGGAGCTGCGCCTTCTTGCCGGTCTGCTCGAGCGTCCCGATCAGTTCAGGGTGCAGGTCGAAATAGTCTTCGATGACCGCCTTGTTGCGCCCGGTGACGAAGACGATGTGCTCGATGCCGGCCTCGAAGGCCTCGTCCACGGCATATTGCACGACAGGCTTGTCGACGACGGGCAGCATTTCCTTCGGCATCGACTTGGTCGCCGGCAGGAACCGCGTTCCGAGCCCCGCCACCGGTATGACTGCCTTCCTGACTTTCTGCATCGCTTATTCCTTCTGAGGATATCGCTTTTTTACCTATCGCTGGCTATGAAATCGCATTCCATGCGCCTGCATACTTCACCTCCCCGTGCCCACGGCAAACTGTGCCGCAACCCTTCTCAGCCGAACCGCGATCGGCATCGACATATGCCGGACCGCGGCCGGATCGCTGAGCGCCGTGCGTATCGCCTTCAGCGGCGCACGCGCCTTGATGTGCTGCACCAATGACAGGAACGAGGCCGCCTTGCGCAGGCTGCGGCCGCGTCTGGCGAAAGCCGACTTGGCGCCGTCGTCCATGAAATGCGCGGCCGCGAAGGCGGCATCGGCCTCGGCCATCGCCTCGACATGATGCAACTCGAGCACGCGCGAGATCGAGCCGGTGCGGATATGGTAGACATAGCCGACGGTCGGCTCGACCACGCAGCGGCCGCCTTTGGCCAGCGCGCTCGCCAGAAGAATGTAGTCTTCGCCGATGCGCAGCTTCTCGTCGTAGCGGAGCTGATTTTCGTCCAGGAAACGGCGCTGGAAGATCGGCTTCAGATAGCCGAGGTTGAAGCGCGACTCGAAAACGATGTTGCCGGCGATATAGTCGGTCAGCGAGATTTCGCCGAGTTCTTCGAGATACCCGGTCGGGAACATGATGTCTTCGGGCGTGCCGTCCTCGCGCACGACCTGGACATTGTCGACCGCAATCTCGGCACCCGCCTTCTCGGCCCGCGCGATCATGGCCGCCAGCCTGCCGGGCAGGAGGGCATCGTCGGAATCGAGCACGGCGACCCAGCGGCCGCGGGCCAGATCGAGCCCGGCATTCCTGGCGCCGCCAGGGCCGCGGTTGGCGGGAAGAGCGACCACCCTGACGATGTCCTGAGGATAAGCGCGCGCGACATCGAGCGTGCGGTCGTTCGACCGGTCGTCGACGACGATGACTTCGATCGCGACATCGCGCTGGGCCATCGCGCTGGCGATCGCCCGGTCGAGAGTTGCCTCGGCGTTGTAAGCGGCGATGACGAAGCTGACGTCAGGCTGCACGCTTTTCCCCTTCCTGCGGAGTGATGCCGTACTGGCGGATTTCGCGGACTCCGACCAAACCGCTGACGACGCCGAGATGCATAATGCCGCGCAGCATGCTGCGGTTCCGTCGCACCGGGCTGACTGCGGCCAAAAGCGCCATACCGAAGCAGTAGCCCGCCTTCGCCGAGGCGAGACCGATCTGGCAGACGCGGCGCAGGCCGCCGGTGTTGCGCCCGATGAGATGGCCGTGCGTCTGCCCGAAGCGGAAGCGGCGGCGGCGCAGCCAGTCGAAGGCGGCCCTCGAGCTCGGCACCACCTCGTCGACGAAGGCCTGGGAGGCAAAGGCGATGCGCCCGCCGGACTTGACCACTGAATCGAAGAATTCGGTGTCCTCGCCGCCGGTCTGGCCACGCGCCAGGCTGAAGCGCCGGTTGCGCAGGCTTTCCTCGGTCATCCTGAGCAGGACGTTGCAGGTGTAGCCGGTGCGGATCTCGCCGCGCACCCAGACGGGCAAGGTCGAGTGGAAATCGCCTTTGCGCATCCAGTCCGGCGCGTCCTGGCGATATGTCGCGCGGACCGGCCCGAGCACGGCCGTCGCGCCGGTCGCCTCCGCGGTCGCCAGGAGTTCGACGAGCCAGCCCGGCGAAGCCGTCTCGTCGTCGTCGATGAAGGCGACGAGGTCCGAGACGCTGGCATCGAGGCAGGCGTTGCGAGCGATCGAGATGTTGCGCGCCGGCGCGTGGCGATAGCGGATCGGCAGCTTCAGTTCCTGCGCCAGCGCCTTCACCAGCGGCTGCGCGCTCGGCTCGTCGTCATTGTCGGCAACGACGATGCCGATCTCGAAACCGGCGGGGTTCTCCAGCGCGGCGATGGAGCGCAGCGTGTCGGCAAGCTCCGGCCTGCGGAAAGTGCAGATGCAGATGTCGATGCTGCCGCTCTTCTTCGCAGCCATCACGTCGCCTCACGCGACGGCTGCGGGCCGAAAAGTTGCAGCCAAAAGCCCATGGACCAGCCCAGATGCATGACCATCACCGACACGCCGGCCAACGCGATGGCGGGATTGCGCTGGCTGATCGCGGTCCGGATGCCGTAACCGAGGCAGACACCCGCCCACACCAGAAACGGCACGGCTGCCAGCACAAAGATCGGAGACAAGAGCGCCATCAGGACCACCGGAAACACCAGCAGCGGGATCATTTGCCGCAACTTGGGCATCATGCGATGCTTGAGCACGTTCCTGGCGCGGCCGCGGCCATAGCCGAGATATTGGAAAAACAGGCTCTTCAAGGTAGAGCGCGGATAATAAACCATCTGCGTCTTGCCGCTCATCCAGATGCGGTAGCCGGCCAGACGGAGGCGGTGATCGAGCTCGGCGTCCTCGTTGTGGCTGAAGCTCTCGTCATAGCCGCCCACCGCGCGGAACGCGGCAATGCGCATCAGCGCATGGTGGCCGTGATCGACCCACTCGCCGGCCGACATGTGGCGGTGCTTGGAGCCGCCGGTACCGAGCCTGGAATTCTGCGCCGCCGCCACGGCTTTCTGTACCGCGCCCGTGCCGCTGGTCAGCATCGAGACGACGACCGAATCGGCACCCGTGGCATGCGCTTCCTCGACCAGCCTGTCGCAATAATCGGCGGGATATCCGCCATGCGCATCGATGCGGATGAGATAGTCGGCGTCGTCGCCGAAGGTCGCCACCGCAAGGTTGATGGCCGCGCTCTGGATGCGCTTCGGATTGGCGATCAGGATGACGCGTGGATCCTCCGCAGCGAGATCTTCGACGATGCGTTGTGTGCCATCGGTGCTGCCGCCGTCGGCCACGACGATGCGCGCGCCGAGCCGCGCCGCGGCCGGCAGCAACCGCTGGAGCAGCCCGCCGATATGAGCGGCCTCGTTGAGGCAGGGGATGACGATCAGGCTCGATGCCGTCGTGCGCGTCATCGGGTTTTGTCCATTCTTAGCCATCCTATGCCAGCGCCTCGGTCGCAAAGCTTCCGCGACCGGCGGTCAGGCCGCGCAGCTTGTCGACGAAAGCCAGGCAATCACTGCGGTCGTAGCTCCAGGTCCGCGGATTGCGTGCCAGCACCCGCGACTTCAGCTTGCCGTAGTGTTCCTGACCCATTCGGCCGAGCGCGGTGTCGAGTCCTTCGGACGTGGCCTCGGACAGAAGCACACCGATGTCCTGCTGCTTGAGGAACCGGCCGGTTTCGGTGCTCGCCATCGAGATCGGCACGGCGCCGAAGCGGCAGCCTTCGTAGAGGCGGTTGGGAAGCAGCCATTCGGAATTCTGGCCCTGTTCGAAGAAATCGATCGCCCAGGAGAAATGCACCTCGCGGTAGATCGCCGCCATGTCCTCCGGATTGCGGTAGGGACCGCGGAAGGAAAGCCAGGGCTCGGCTTCGACAAAGGCATGAAAATCCGGGAATTCGGAGAGCGCGGGACGCCCCCTGAGCACCACTTCAAAGCGTCCGTCTTGCCGGCGGGTGAACTCGGCCAGGAGTTCCAGCGAGCGCCGGCAGCGCAGCGCGCCGAACCAGCCGATGCGCCAAGGCGGCGCCGCCGGACTGTCGTCCTCGCGGCGATGATCCGCCGGCACAGGCATGGTGTCGAAATATTTGTTCTCGATCAGTTCGACCGGCGCCGCGATTTGCCCGAACGGCTTGAAATAATTGGCGACGAAGGCGGGAGAGCTGGTCACCAGAAGCTTGACGTCGCGGGCCAGATGGCGCTCGGCGCCGCGCAGCGTCTTGCCGATCAGGTCGTTGCGCAACACCAGCCGATGGATGTCGAGGCACTCGTAGACGATCGGCACGCCGGCGCCGAAAGCGCGCCTGGCGCGGCTGGCAAGCGCCAGCATCTCGAGATTGCGCGCGATGATCAGGTCGGGTCGCGCCAGGCCCGCGAATTTGGCTCCGATCGACATGGCGGCCTTGGCAACTGCACCGATGCGCTGGGCGAATCGGCCATCGCGCGTCGGTCCGAGGTCGACGGGCTTGATGCCTTCGATCTCGGCGATCGGATTGGAGGTGCGACGGAAGCCCGCCAGGGTTATCCCGGCGCCGCCTGCCCTGAGCATTTTTATCCTCCGGCGCACCGCCGGGTCGGATATGTCATGCACAAGGTACAAGACATGCAGCATGAAACTCGACCGCTTTTGGGCCCGCCACCCAAGAGGGGATGCTAGTACAGCTTTTGCTGCATCGCAACATTTTTGGTGCAGCGTAGCAATCGGCGCACATTTTTTGTTGCGCTGCAAAAACCTCTTGCGGTAGTTTGTGCATGGCGGCGGGCGCCGGTCGCGATGATGACTGGCGCAAAATCAGGAATCCAGAATTTGGAAACCAGTGCATTCGATCCGCCCGAGGGCTCCCTGCGCAGATCGGTCGGGCGCGGCGCCGTCGTCACCGCGATGGCGCAGGGCGTGCGGGTCGCCACCCAAATCGTGTCGGTCATCGTGCTGTCGCGGCTTTTGTCGCCGCAGGATTTCGGCGTCGTGGCGATGTGCGCGCCGGTGCTCGCCTTCATCGCGCTGTTCCAGGATTTCGGCCTGACCCAGGCGACGATCCAGAAAACCGGCATCCGGCACGAGGAGGTCAACTACCTCTTCTGGATCAACACGGCGGTGAGCGTGATCCTGGCCTGCGTGCTTGCTGCGGCGGCTCCCCTGGTCGCCACCTTCTACGGCGAGCCGCGCGTCACCGGGCTGGTTGCCGCCTTCGGCCTGCAGATCATGGCCTATGGTCTCGGCGCCCAGCATCTGGCGCTGCTGACGCGCCGCATGGAATTCAGCCGGCTCGCCGTCATCGACGTCGCCAGCGCCGTTACGGGCCTTGTGGTCTCGATCGCCTGGACCTTCATCGACCGCTCCTATTGGGCGCTTTTTGCCGGCACCCTGACCGGCGCCGTGTTGCCGACGCTTTGCTACTGGGTGTCATCGCGCTGGCGTCCGGGGCTGCCGCGCAAGGTCGAAGGCATCAGCCAGCTGATCAATTTCGGCGCCGGCATCACCGGCTTCAACTTCGCCAATTTCTTCGCCCGCAATCTCGACAATGTGCTGATCGGCAAATATTGGGGCGAGGCGCAGCTCGGCCTCTACGACCGCGCCTACAAGCTGCTGCTTTTCCCGCTCAGCCAGATCACCAACCCGCTGTCGAAGGTGATGGTGCCGGCACTTTCGCGGCTGAAGGACGAGCCGGACCGTTATCGCAGCGCCTATCTGCGCGTCATGCCGCTGATCCTCCTGGTGGCGTTGCCGGGCGTGGCCTTCGCCACCGCCATGTCGGATACGCTCATTCCTTTCGTGCTCGGCCCGCAATGGCGGGAGAGCGCCAACATTTTCCTCGCGCTGGGCTTCGCCGGCCTGCTGCAGCCGCTCAACAATCCGGCCGGATGGCTGTTCGTCAGCCAGGGCCGTTCGGGCGATTTCATGCGCTGGGGCATCATCACCGCCGTCACCTCGGTGCTGGCCTTCGCCATCGGCCTCCCTTATGGCGCGCTCGGCGTCGCGGTCGCCTATGCGGTCAGCGAATATTTGCGGACGCCTTTCCTGTGGCTCTATGTCGGCAAGGCCGGGCCGCTGCGGGCGAGCCATGTGCTGCACGCAGCCGCCCCCTTCGTGCTCGGCGCGCATCTGGCGCTGGCCCTGGTCTGGGTCGCCAAGCCGATGCTGCCGGCGCAGCCCATCATCGCTCTCGCAGGCGGCGCGGTGCTGTCCTATGTCGTCACCATCATCGTCGCGCTCGCCTTCGGCGCCGGCCGCGAGGCGCTTCGGGAGGCGCTGCGGCTGATCCCGGCGCGCGGGTTTTCCCCCGCGCCCAGCGAGGCGAAATGACCTTGCCGGCGCAAACCGCCAGGCATTCCGGCCGCGGCCGGGCAGCCCAAAACTGCTGATTTTTGAGGGTTAGGCAACAGCATGAATTACCGATCGATCTCAGACATGAACGACGCGATCGCGCGGAACCTGCACCGGCTGCCGCGCGACATCGACCTGGTGGTCGGCGTGCCGCGAAGCGGGATCCTCGCCGCGACGCTGGTCAGCCTGACGGCGAATATCCCGATGACCGATCTCGACAGCTTTCTCGCCGGCAAGATCTACACCTCGGGGGTCACCAAGCGGCGCGCGGCGCTCGATCGGCAGCATTCCGAAATGCGCAAGATCCTGGTGATCGACGACAGCGTCAGCGGCGGCAACGCCATGCGCGACGCGCGCAGCAAAATCGCGGCTGCCGGCATCCCGGGCGATTTCGTCTACGTGGCCGTGTTCGGCCTGATTTCGCAGCACAAGGAAACCGACATCGTCTTCGAGGTCGTGCCGCATCCCAGGATGTTTCAGTGGAACTTCATGCACCACGTCTTCCTCGAGCAATGCTGCGTCGACATAGACGGCGTGCTTTGCCTCGATCCGACGGCGGACGAGAATGACGACGGCCCGGCCTACGAGAAATTCCTCACCGAGGCGCGGCCGCTTCTCGGGCCGACGCGCAAGATCGGCTGGCTGGTGACCAGCCGGCTGGAAAAGTACCGCAAGCTGACTGAAGCCTGGCTGGCCAAGCACGAGATCAAATATGACCATCTCGTCATGCTCGACTTGCCGAGCAAGGCCGAGCGGCAGCGGCTTGGCGCGCATGGCAGCTTCAAGGCCGAGTTCTATCGCAAGTCGGACGCCATCCTGTTCATCGAGAGCGAGCACGAGCAGGCGCTCAAGATCGCCAAGCTATCGGGCAAGCCCGTGCTGTGCGTCGAAACCAACATCGTGAGCTTTCCCGACGCGTTTTCCTTGCCGGCGCTGGAGCAGGCGGCCCGCAACCTGCCGGCACGGCTCAGGCAGATCAATTCGCCCGAGGGGCGCAAGAAGGTCATCAAGACCGCCGCCCGCGCCCTGCTCGGCGAACGCGCCTATGAAATGCTGAAGAGCCGGGTCAAAAGGCCAGCGTAAGCAAAACCTTACGCGGATTTAAGGTGCCTCGCGCCGAATCGAATTCAGTCGACGTTTGAGTCGTTGTTTGATGCCTGTCGCGCCCAGAACCGCTGCAGATTTCTGGGCGAAATGCATTAAGCAGCGCGCCGGGCGCGCTGCCGGGCAGCCCTGTCCAGCAAGGCGAAGAAGGTGGCGAACTGGCGCTCGGGATCGAGTTCAGGGCGCTGCGAGAACGTGAGCGCGGCTTCCGAGACTCGCTCATATTCCTCGCGATCGTTCCACAGCCGCCTGAGCGCCGTGACCCAGTCCTCGAGCGGCGCGTCATAGTCCAGCACGACGCCGCCCGAGCCGATCGCTTCGGGCAGGCCGCCGCGGCGCGAGCCGACGACGGGAATACCGCTGCAATGGGCCTCCGAGGCAACGCGACCCCACGCCTCTTCCCATTTGCTCGGCGCTAGCAGGATCCTGGTGCGGCCGTAGAGAGTTTTCATGTCGTCGGTGCGGTTTTCGAGCTTGATATTGGAGAACGGCGCGATCGTTTCCGCGACGCGGGCGCGGTGATCGTCATCCAGCTTCCAGCTTTCGACAAACAGGAAAGGGATCTCCGGGCAGGCGGCCGCGATCCGCACCGCCAGCTCGAAACCCTTTTCCTCGTAGGGATTGATAAAGGTGACGTACTCGCCCGTCGTCGGCGTGCTGTAAGAGGCCGGATCGATGGTCGGCGGGATCACCGTGGAATCGATGCCGAACTCGCGCTTGTAAGTGCGCGCCGTGAACTCGGAATTGGCGATGTAAGACGCCGAGTTCAGCTCGCGCAGATCGCCCCCGAGTTCATGGAATTCCACATTCCTGAGATAGACCACCAGCGGCACGCCCTCGGCCTCCAGCGCCTTGCCGAGCGGAACCGATTTGTGACACTGCACCACCGCTACGTCCGGCTGAAGCTTCTTGACGGCAAAGGCGGCCGCTTCCCAGGGGAACCAGGCGCGCACCACCGGATAGCCGGGGAAATTGTCGATGACGGCGCGCTGACCGAGGAGCTTCATCTTGGCGCGCGCCTTGTATCCGAACATGCCCTGGCCGAACAAGGCCGCAAGCACCGATGCCTCATGACCGTGTTCGATCAACTGTTCCGCCAGATGATGGGTGCTCGACTGGACGCCGCCGCTGAATTGCGGCGGATAGCCGTTTCCGCCTGCGAAGAGAACTTTCATGTTCGGCTCCTTGTCACATTTTTCTTGGCCAGTTTTCCTGGCTTGCCGGCAAACATGCCGGCGGGCAGTGTTCAGGCAGTCTGCTGCTCGAGGTTGGCGAAAGGATTGGTGCATGGATGCCAGCCGGTGAAGCGGATCGGATCATTGGGCGAGCTGCGCCAGGCATAATCGGTCAGCATGTGGAACTCGGCGATGACCCAGCGCTCGAAATTCCCGACATCCTGCTGCTTGCGCCTGGGCAGCAATTCGCGCGCCCTGTCGAGCCTCACGGTCTCCAAAAGCGTCACCGCGTCCGCCAGCTTTTCGCTCGGGAATATCCACGGGTTGCGGTTGCGGAATTCGAGCACGAATTGCTGCAGGTGCTCGATGCGCATGTTGAGCGGGCCGAAGTATTTCTCGAGCGTGATGCGGACCAGATCTTCATCCGAGAAGGACGATACGGCCGCAGCGGCGATGCCGGTCGAAGCAATGCCGCCGGCAACAACGGCCAATGCGGTGCGTCGCGTGATCTTCATCGACCCCTCCTTCATGCCAGCCGGCTCGCCGCCCGCAGCGAAAGCGCCGCGGCGGTCAGGCTTGGGTTGGCGCAGGAACAGCTCGGATAGGTGCTGGTACCGACGACGACGAGGTTCCGGAGCTGGTGGTGGATCATGTCGCGGTCGACCACCGAGTCGGCCGGGCCGGTGCCCATCCGCAAGGTGCCCTGCACATGCGATTCGGTCGGCCTTATGCCGCGATCGAATATCTGCTCGACCGGAAGAGGCTTGAGCAGCGCCGGCAGCCTCTCGAGCGCCTTGGCCATGCCCTTGGTTGCATAGTCGGAGGCACCCTTGAAGCTGACGAAGGCGTTCTCGTTCTTGTCGAGGATCACCCGGTTTTCCGGGTCGAGCAGGTTTTCGGTGACGATGACCAGCGGCAGCGCCTGCCGCAGCCGCCCCTTCTCGGCTCGCATGCCGTGCTGCCAGCGGTTCTCGAAATAGACCAGCGCCGCCGCGTGCTCGGCGCGATGCGGGCCGTCATAGAGGCCGAAATTCAAACCGGTGGTGATGGTGCTGCCGTCGAAATTGTCGACGCCGTCGAGATAGACCTCGTAGTTCCAGCCATAGGATTCATGCAGGCCGAGCCCGACGAATTCGCCGCCGAGCCCCGAGCGTAGCATGATCGCCGGACTCTGGATGGCGTTGGCGCCAAGGATGACGAGATCGCCGCTGACCGAATATTCCTTGCCGTCGCGCACGAAGGCAACCGAACGCACCGAGCCGGCTGAATGATCGAGCCGGCGCACTTCGGCGCCCAGGCATACCGATACATCCGCGTGCTGGAAGACGTGCATCAAACCATTGTTGGCGGTGAACTTGGCGTCGGCCGGGCACAGCCAGCATCTGAGGTTGGCGCAGCATGAGTTGCGCTGCGCCGTCGCGACGCGGGCGCGGGCGGTCGGCATGACGAAATGCTGCTCCGGCTGCGCCGCCTTCATCATGCGGTCCGGCGTCGACATGCGGTGCGGCGGCTGCGGAAACGGCCGCGAACGCGGCAGCATCCGGGCCATGTCGGGGTCGCCGGAGATCGACATGACCTCCTCGGCGTCGCAGTAGAACGGCTCCAGCTCGTCATAGCTGATCGGCCAGTCGTTGCCGACGCCGTATGTGCTCTTCAGCCTGAAGTCGTTGGGATGGAAACGCGGCGTTTGCGCGAACCAGCAGTTGGTGCCACCGCCGAGGCCGATCGTGTAGTTCCACGGCTTGTCGGCATTGTCGGTCTTATAAGTGCTCTCGTCGTCTATGTCGGTGTTGGCGTTCTGGTCAAGCTGCCATTCATGCGTGTTGTGGCGGCCCCATTCCAGCACCAAGACCCGGGCTTTGCGCCGCTTCAGGAACTCATGCAGGAAAAAGGCTGAACCGAACCCGGAACCGATGACGACGAGGTCGAAATGCTCGTTGGCGATTTGTTCGGGCTGAACGTCCATCACCATCAGATCGAATCTCCCGAAACGCGCACGATCATTATCGACCCTCCATCATTGTCGGTCCCACTGTCGTTCGCCGGAGCCATGCGGCGGGAAGCTGGCGGCGGACACTGTCATGCCGCCATCCTGCCGATCGAGTGGTATTCGATGCCGTAGCGGGCGATGACCTTCGGGTCGTAGAGGTTGCGGCCGTCGAAGATGACCGGTGTCGACAGCGCGTCCTTGAGCGCGTCGAAGGAGGGAGCCCTGAAGCTCTTCCATTCGGTGCAGATGAGAAGCGCGTCGGCGCCGCGCAGGGCCGCTTCCTTGGTCCCGCACAAGAGAAGGTCCTCGCGCTGGCCGTAGATGGCCTGGCACTCCTGCATGGCCTCCGGATCGTAAGCCTGCACCTTGGCGCCGGCGGCCCAAAGCGCCTCCATCAGCGTGCGCGACGGAGCCTCGCGCATGTCGTCGGTGTTCGGCTTGAAGGCCAGGCCCCACAGCGCAAACGTCTTGCCCTTGAGGGCGCCCTGGAAATAGCGGTTGACCTTGTCGAACAGCACCGATTTTTGCGCGTTGTTGCGCTCTTCGACGGCGCGCAGCAGCTTGGCGTCGAACTTGACGCCCTCGGCGGTCTTGATCAGCGCGCGCACATCCTTGGGGAAGCAGGAGCCGCCATAGCCGAGGCCGGGATAGATGAAGTGGTAGCCGATGCGCGGATCGCTGCCGATGCCCTTGCGCACCTCCTCTATGTCGGCGCCCAATTGTTCGGCGAGGTTCGCCATCTCGTTCATGAAGCTGATCTTGGTCGCCAGCATGCAGTTGGCCGCATACTTTGTGAACTCGGCGCTGCGGACATCCATCACGATCATCTTCTCGTGGTTGCGGTTGAACGGCGCGTAAAGCTCGCGCATCACCGCCTCGGTGGCCTCGCTCGACGTCCCGACGATGATGCGGTCCGGCTTCATGCAGTCGGCGACTGCCGAGCCTTCCTTGAGGAATTCCGGATTCGAAGCGACGTCGAAGGTCAGGTCCTCGCGGCCGCGCGCCTTCAGCGTCTGGGCGACCCTTTCCTTGATCTTCTCGCAGGTGCCGACCGGCACGGTGGACTTGCCGACGACAATCTTGGGCGCGTCCATCTCGCGGCCGATGGCCTCGGCGACGGCAAGCACGTACTTCAGGTCGGCCGAGCCATCCTCGCCAGGGGGCGTGCCGACCGCGATCATCTGGATCTGGCCATGCTTGACCGCCGCGGCCGCGTCGGTGGTGAAGCGGATGCGGCCGGCGGCGTGGTTCTCCTTGACGAGAGCTTCCAGTCCTGGCTCGAAAATCGGGATGAAACCCTGGTTGAGCCGGTCCACCTTCGCTTCGTCGATGTCGACGCACACCACCTCGTGCCCGACTTCCGCAAGCACTGCGGCCTGGACGAGACCGACATAGCCAATTCCAAACACCGTCAAATTCATTTGGTTCTATTCCTGTTTAAGGCCGGGCCGCAAAAACGGCCCGGCCAGTTAAGATGTCCCCCAGGCCCATGAGGCCTAGATATTCGGCATGATCCGCATCCCAAAACCAGTTCCTACTTTGGGGGACATGCCTAGTTGCTGTTGGTTATGGTGCATGCCAGCGACTCCGGGAACTGGCACGGCTGGCCGAGCGCTGTGAAAGCGATGCGCTTGACCTGCATGGTCACCTTGCGGCCGGGATCGGCGAAGGCGCCCATCCAGTTGGTCAGTTTGTCGCTGCCCCACAAGCTGAAGAATATTTTTTGCGGATTGGTCGGCAATTCGTCCGGGTTGGTCACCTCGTTGACCAGCTTGCCGTTGACATACCAGCGCAGCCGGTCCTTCTCCCAGACGAACCCATAGTCGTTGAAGCCCTTATCGGCGCCGCCTTCGACGTCGACCAGCTTGCCGTTCTTCGGCTTGCCTTGGATATAGCTGTTCACCTGGACTTTGGTCGGGTCCTTGGTGAGGACCTCGAAGTCGATCTCGTCCCAGGGCTTTTTGTCCTGCGGTCCGATATAGGTGAAAAAGGCGGCATTGAGGCCGGATCCGGTATCGGTCTTCATCCGCGCCTCATAGACGCCGTAGCCATAGCGCTGCTTGGTCTGGACCTCGGCGCAGGCGAAGTCGCGATCCTTCAGCTTGCGCTTTTCGAAGCTCAGCGACAGCACGCCGTCCGAAAGTCGGACAAGGTCCTTCGACCATGTGCAGTTCTGATGATTGCCGTTGCTCCAGCCGTCGGAGACGAACCAGCGCGAACGGTCGAAACTCGAAAAATTGTCGACGAAGGACGGCGCGCTCTGCATCTCCTCGGCATGCACCGAATGGGGTGGTGCCACAATAGCGGCCGCGGTCGCAAGCAATGCGCCGGCGAGCCAGAGCTTAGGCGTCTTCGACCTGTTCGAATTCGCGCGCGGCATGCTGCAAGCAGCCGCGGTGGAGGTGTCGTTCGGATATGCGTTCATGACAAACTTACCTTTGTGCTGTCCGCCCCAACCCAAAGTCATTCCTGGCCCGCCTCCAGAGAGCCGCTTCTGATCCTCCGCCTCTTACTCCTCTAATCTCTTGCAGCTATGACCGCGCCTGGAAGCGCTGTCAGCCTCTGCCCGCAGACCTCGCCTGTGCGGCCTGCGAACCGGGTTGCCCGACACCATCGTCGACAATCGCGTCGAGCGAATGACGCAGTTCCTTCATCAGACCTTTCTGACGCGTGAGTTCGGCGATGCGCCGCTCGTAATTCAGGATCGCGCCGGTCATCGTGTTGACATCCGACGACTTGTCTGTCGACGCGGAGCCGTTCTCCATTGCCTCGACCAGGAAAGCGGCGTTGGTCGCCGTCGACCGATAGCGGTTCTCCAGACCGGTCTTTTCCGCTTCGATCTCGGCAGAGATCTGGTCGAACAGCTTCGCCAGACGGTCGAGCCGCTGGAGATCGGTCTGCCGGTCACGAGCCGGATCCCTGGATCTGAAGCCAAAAATCGAAGCCATTCGATCGGCCTTTCGAAATTGCTGCACCGCAGCATAGCTTGCCATTCTCGGGGCACGTAGGCAACCTCGTAGTTTCGGAAAGCGGATTTTTTTGGGAACGGCGCCCGCGCTGACCGCCTTTGTCGGATCATTCCGTCGCGGGACTTGTTGCCGGCAACAGGAAGCGCATCGGCGGCACCTGCTGCTTCGCAGCAATGCCGGCGCGGCGGAGCAAGGCGTCCAGCTTGTCGGCCGCCACGCCGCGAACGATCGGGATCAGATTGGACTGGCTGGCCAAGGCATAGGCGGCGGCCGATGCCAGGCCGCGCTCCGCCTTCACGTCAAGGAAATTCCGCAGCCGGTATTTGTCGCGCACATGGCGCTCGTGGCGCCGCAACGCGGCCTTCGAGCCCTCCGGCAGGTTGCCCAGCGCCAGCAAGGCCAGGTCGGCATCGGCAAGCCGCTTCAGGTCCTGCGTCCTGTGGCGGCCGCTCAGCGAGTCGGCGCGAACGATCGCGCCATAGCCGCAGGACTTGATGATCTTGAAACGCGCGCCGCAGGCGACCGCGCGCGCATAGAGCTCGTAGTCCTCGCCGAGCCGCAGCTTTTCATCGTAGCTCAGCCCGTGACGATCGAGGAACGCCCGGCTGATCACCGGCTTGAGGAAGCCCAGTTCGCCGCGCAGCACGCGGCGGCGAGAAATGTTGCCTTCGATGAAACGCTCGAAGTCGAGGAATTGCGGTTCTGGCGCGAAGGACGGAGCTGCGACCTTGGTGGGGTCGGTCGCGGCATCGTCCCTGATCAGCATGATGTTGTCCGCCGCGAAATCCCAGTCGGCGTTGGCAAACAGCCGGCGGAAACGCCCTTCGAGGAAGAAATCGTCGGCGTCGAGGATGCTGATGAAAGGCGAAACGGAAGCCTTGATCGCGGCGTTGCGCGCAAAGGACGGACCATGGTTGACGTCGAGACGCATCACCTTGAGCCGACCGCTGCCATCATCGGCGGCGCGCGCCACGTTCTGTGTGTCGTCGGTGGAGGCGTCGTCGACCACGACGACTTCCGCCACCTCCGGCTCGCGCAGAGCCGAAGCGATGGCGACCGGTATGGTCCGCGCCGCGTTGCGGGCGGCGATGATGACGCAGACCCTTGGGGTCGTCACGGCCATGATTCACCTTTCGATTGCATGAGTGACCGCCCACCTATGAATGCAAAACCGAATCTTCATGCGTTGCCCCGCACCGGCGCGGCCGCGGCCGGTCGCTCGAAGATCCGCCGGCTGAGATCGGCGGAAGCCGCCCAGCCGGCCTCCGCCAGATAGCGCACCGGCTCGCGACCGCAGAGCTCCCACAGCACCGTTCGCCGCTGCGGCCAGCGCAACGAGGACAGCCAGGGCGCGATCACCATGTGGAAGAGGTCGGCATTCTCGATGCGCGCCAGGATCCGGGTGGCGCGCTCCGAAAGCAGCGTGGCGGTACCGCCAAGCAGAACGTCGGCCGCGCGCAAGCCAAGCAGCAGCGTGTCGGCAAGGCCCTGCTCCGCAGCATGGTCGAGCAGTTTCTGCTGCTCGGCTTCGTTCAGCCTGCGGGCGGCGGCTCTGACGTCGCAGACATAGCCGGCGCAGGGCTCGCGGTTGAAGAAGGCTTTGGCGACGCTGATGCAGGACAAGAGCAACGTGTCGGACGCCGAGATCAGGGGCATGGAGGTGCCCGCAACCTTGACCTCGCGCTTGCGGCGCAGGAAGCCGTCGATGTCGCGCGGGCTCGGCGAGCCCGGCTGCTGCAGCCGATAATGGAGATCGACCGTTGCGGCCCGCACGCCATCGTCGCGGACCATGTGCTGCTCGCCGAGGAAACGCACCCACCAGACCGACCGGGACTTGCCGGCGACCTCGTAGCCGGCCGAGCGAAGGGCTTCGCGGGCGGCAGCGAAGCCGGACGGGCAAACCAGAATATCGACGTCGCCGGACGGCTTCATGAAATGGTCGCCGTAGAGCAATTGCTGCTGGAGCGGTCCCTTCAGGAAGACGAAGTCGATCTGCCTGTCCTGCAACACCTGATGGATGGCGATCGAATCGCCGATGCAGGCGGCATTCATCGACATGGTACGCCGGCGATAGCCATCGAGCCATGCGAGCAATTCGGGAGGCGTCGCGCCGGTGGCCCCATGCGAGAGAGCCTTGAGCATAAAGACGGCGACCTTGTTCAACCTCGCAATGTCGGTAATGTCTGCCACGCAGATTGCCGGAGCCGGCATACCGCCATGGTCGACCGCGCGCGCTGTCGGATTGAAGAACAGCCGCAGACAGGCCTGCACATAGGCGACTTCGTCGGCACTGCCGGTCGCACGCAGCCTGTCGTAAGAAGCGTCCTGCACGGTCATGCCCGTTGTCGTCTCTCCGCAAAACCGCCCGCGGGGGCCTTATACCGCAACTGCGAAGAAAAGCATCGCCAAAAAATCAGGAGCCCCATCCAGGCCCATCCCAAGCCGCCTCGCGCCTGCAACCTGAGCGTTCATATTCGCTCATGGCCGATCACTTTTGAAGACAAATCCGGTGGCGGCGAGGCGAGCCGGCATTCGCTATTTTCTGAAGTATTTTCTTCGCGATTCCCACATAGCCACTTAAGCTTACGGACTTATGCCAATCAAATCATATGCTTACTTAGACGGCAAAAAGGCTATGTTGAACGTTCGAGTGCTGTTCGCCCGAGATGCAAAAGCCGGCGACGTCATCACCGACGCAGGCATGCGCAACCAAGAATTGATTACTACCTGGTAAATCAGGCTTGACTCATAAATGTTGCCGTGCAGCAATTGCGATGCAGCATAGCAATATGCTGGCGGCATTCCGACGCCGCTTCCAGTCTTAATTGGAGAATAGAATGGAACAGAATGTTGAAAAGCAAGAGTACGAGACCCCAAGCCTGACGGTTCACGGTTCGATCGAAACGATCACGCAGGGTGCCTCCGGGACGACGGCGCTTGACGCGGCATTTCCCGCGCACACACCGGTCGGTGAGCTCACCTTCTCCTGAGCTTGTAGCGCCCGGAGTTGTCACAGTTGGGGCTCCGGGCGTTCCCTTTCTTCGAACACTGAGCCGGGGCCTCCTGCCCGGGCTACCTGGACTCCCTAAGGATCGCAGGCAACCGATCCCGGTCGAGGTCACGCAAGCGTTCAACAATGAGGTTTTAGGATGCACTGGAACCCATCGAACCATGACCGCGTGGTCGCGAGCGGCGATGCCGTGGCTTGTGAATTCGGCAACGGACTGGCGCTGCTCCATCTTAAATCCAACATCTACTACAGCCTGAACGGCGTCGGCGCCTACATTTGGGAGCTGATCCAGGAGCCACGACCGATCCCCGACATAACAAGCGCGGTGCTCGCCCGCTATGATGTCGATACAGAACGCTGCAAGGCCGATGTCGAGGGCTTGCTCAAGGGACTGATCGAAGCCGGGCTTGCGAGGTTCCACCATGAGGAACTGGCCTAGGGTCCGCTCGCTTAGCGGGCCGGAGGCGCTGTTTCTGGCGCGCTGCCTGGCAGTGGTCAGCCTCGTGCGGCTGGGGCTTACGCTTTCGTCCTATAATCGCATGCGCACTCTGGTGACTCGACTGGAAGCGAGGAATGACGCTGCCATCGCCGATCTGCGGCGCGTCGCATGGGGCGTTGCCGCTGCTGCGCGATACGTGCCGGGCGCCAGCTGCCTTACCCAGGCGCTCGCCGGACAGTATCTGCTTGCCCGCCAGGGCAAGGCCTCCACGATCAGCATCGGCATCGCGCGCGACCCCGGCGCCGATCTCAAGGCGCATGCCTGGCTGATCAGCGGCGACCACATCGTGCTTGGCGGCTCCATCAACGGCTTTGCCCATCTTGTCGATCACGGACACTAGGCGATGAGCGGCGTCGCCGGAATTCTGCTCAGACAGGATGGCAGCCCAGCGGCGGCGGCCGACATCCAGCAGATGCTGGCGCGCATGCGCCACCGGGCGCGCGACGGCAGCTCATGGTGGACGGACAGACACGCAGCACTAGGCCATGCCTGGCTCAACACGACCGGCGAGCAGGGCCCTGGGCCGCTGACAATGGCCGGCGGCAAGCTCGCCATTACGGCCGATTGCCGGCTGGACAACCGCGAGGAGCTTCTGGCGCGGCTCGGTGTGCGCGACCGATCGGCCGCCGACGCCATACTGCTGATGCACGCCTATCTCAAATGGGGCGAGGCCTGTCCGACCTACCTGCAAGGCGATTTCGCCTTCGCGGTCTGGGACGCCGAGCGCCGGGCGCTGTTTTGCGCGCGCGACCATTTCGGCGTCAAACCTTTCTACTACCACTGCGCCGACAGGCGCTTTGCCTTCGCCTCGGAGATCGGCCCACTTCTGGCGCTGGACGGTGTCGGCAGGGCGCTCAGCGAGCATCAGATTTCCGGCTTCCTCGCCGGCCTGCCGGACGATCCGCAATCCACGCTCTATGCGGAGATCTTTCGCTTGCCCGCTCGGCACAGCATGACGGTGACCAACAATCAGGTCGTGCTGAGCCGCTACTGGGAGATTGAGCCGTCACAAAGGCCGCTGCGTTCGGATGCAGCGGACGAGTTCCTGCATCTTTTCGCGCGATCGGTTGAAAACCGGATGCGGGGCAATCCGTTCGTCGGTGCCATGCTGAGTGGTGGGCTCGATTCGTCCTCGATCGCCTGCATGGCCGGACTTCAAGCTGCGGCGACGCAGAAGCCGAAGCTCAAAACTTTCTCGCTGGTCTTCGAGAGGGGGTCTTCGATGGACGAGCGGCCCTTCATCGATGCAGTGCTGGAGCAATATGGGCTCGACGGCACGCTGATCGCGGTCGGCAACTATGCGCCCTTCGCCGAGTTTGATCGCATTCTGGAGGAACAGGAAGGGACCTTCCTGGCGCCCGGTCTGTCCTTGACCCGCAGCGTCTATCGCACCGCGAGCGCTAAGGGCGTCACAGTGCTTCTCGACGGCCACGGCGGTGACGAGGTCGTATCGCAAGGTCATGGGTATCTGCATGAGCTCGCCCATCGCGGCAGGTGGCTGGAGCTGTGGTGCGAGCTGCACAGTGCCGCCAACACCTATGGCGACGGGATGCTGCCTCTGTACTTCAAGTTCCTCGCCTCCTACGGGCCGGCCTGGCGGATTGCCAGGATGAGGGCGAAGGCCAGGCGCCTGCTCGGAAAACTGCGGCGCAGACCCTCCCATGCACCGCGCGCGGCCTGGGCAGGACTGGTCAATCCGGAGCTTGCCAGGCGCACCGATCTCGCCGAACGTTTCCATCGCACGGCCTTTATGCCCGCCAATGTCAGCACCAGCGAAGCGCTGACCCATCGCTGGCTTTTGTCCACCGGGCTGGTGTCCCATGCTTTCGAGGTTCTCGACAAGGCCGCCGCCAATTTCGCCATCGAACCGCGCTATCCGTTCTGGGACAAGCCGCTGGTTGAATTCTGCCTGGCACTGCCGGGCGAGGAAAAGCTGCGCAACGGCTTCGGCCGCCATGTGTTGCGCCGGGCTATGGAAGGCGTGCTGCCGCCGGCGGTGCAGTGGCGGCGCGACAAGATCGATTTCACCGCCAGCCTGGTCAAAGGCATGATCGTCAACCATCGCGATCTCCTGGACCGGCTGCTGGTGTCGGACAACGACTTGATCGCCCCCTATGTCAATCTGCCCGAGGTGAACGCGGTCTATGCGCGCATGCTGCAGCGGCCCGAGCAGGCGACGCTGCCCGACGTCCAGCATATCTGGCGTTCGGCCTCACTGTCGCTATGGCTGCGGCAGGTCCAACAGCATGGAAGCCCTGCATGAACTCTCCAGCCGCTTCTCTTGCCGCGAGGCCCGGCTCCGCCATCGAAGCGGCCCCTCGAAACGGGCGTGCCCGTCGGTTCTACAAGGCGTACGGCCTGACGATCGGGTCGGAGGTGGCTTTGCCGGAACTGGAACCGACCGCGCCGGCAACATCGGACATCGAGATCGCTGTTGGGCCGATCGATTTTCCGGAGGCTGCATTGCCGAACGCCGCGGCCTTTCGCTTCGAGCCGACACGCCAGTACCTGTCCTGGCAAGCCGTCGGCACCTTCCTAATCAGCGATGCCTCCAGGATCGATGTCGATCCGGCGCCGGGCGTCGATGATCCGCTGCTTGCCTTTCCGCTCCTCGGTCCGGTGCTGGCGCTCACGCTGCATCAGCGCGGTCTGCTCGTCCTGCACGCCAGCGCGATCGCCGTTGGCGGGCAAAGCGTGATCTTCATGGGCGACAAGGGTGCCGGCAAGTCGACGACGGCGGGCGCGATGATCCGCGCCGGTCACCTTCTGCTTACCGACGATGTCGTGGCGCTGGACCTGTCCGCCCCCTCACGGCCGATGATCCTGCCCGGCTTTCCGCAGCTCAAGCTTGCAGCGGATGCCGCGAACGCCATCAGGATCGGCCGAGCGGAGGTGTGGCCGCAGGTGCATCCGCAGATCGAGAAGGCGCAGCATCGCCTGCAGGAAGGGTTCTCCGGCGAGGCCGTGCCGGCGGCCCGGATCTATTTGCTGGAGCGCGACGGGCAGGCGGCGATCACGCCGCTAAAGGGCGCCGCCGCCCTGCCGGCGATCATCAAGTTCTCCTATGTCACGCGGTTCGGCCGGCAGGCGCTGGTCGGCGATTTCGCGTCCACCCATCTCCAGCAATGCGCGCAGCTTGCCGGCCGGATCGGCGTCAGCCGGCTCGAAGTGCCGGCAGGCCTGGAGCGGATCGACGAGGCCGTCGCCCTGATCGAGCGCGATCTGGCCCGGGCAAGGTGAGCAGCGGCATGGCCTGGTCCTCGAAACTTCGCCTGACACTTTTGCGGGACGTGGCCGGCTTCGGTGGTGTCATGGCGCATATCGGCGGGCAGCGCACGCTGACGGCGCTTGCTTTCCTGGTCCTCGGGAGTGTGACCGAGGGCCTTTCGATCCTGCTTTTGATCCCGCTCTTGCATCTGATCGGCAGTGCCGACCAGGATTTCGCCGTGCGCGTACCGGGCGCCTTGCGCTGGCTGGTGCCGGGCGGGACGCTCTCGCTGGCGACGGTGCTCTGCCTGCTCGTCGCGCTGGTGGCGCTGCAGGCGATGTTCAACCGCTTCAAGTCGCTCTACATGGCGCGGCTGCTCTACGACTTCGTCAACCGGGTGCGCATGAACCTGTTCGAGAGCATCGGCAAGGCGCGCTGGGGTGTCTTCACCCGCATGCGCAGCTCCGATCTCGACCACGCGCTGACCGGCGACATCGACCGCGTTCAGTCCGCAGCCTTCTCGCTGCTGATGCTCGCCCAGACGGCGCTGCTGCTTGCCGGCTATCTCGTGGTGTCGGTGTTCATCTCGCCGGTGATGACGTGCTTCGCCATCCTGATCGGCGTGCTCTTGTTCATCGCGCTGCAGCCCTTCCGTGCGCGCGCCACCGCCTACGGTCGCGTGCTGACCGGCAGCCGCCAGGACCAATACCGCACGGTGTCGGAGTTCCTCGGCGGCATCAAGGTGGCCAAGAGCCTGAATGTCGAGGCGAGCTATTTCGCGCAACTCCGCGCGACGCTGGACAAGATGAAGGCGGACAATGTCGCCTATGTCCGCAACAGCACCATCGGCACCGCGCTTTTCCAGGTCGCGAGCGTAATGGGGCTCAGCCTGTTCATCTACATCGCGCTGGTCCGCTTCCATCTCTCCCTTGCGGAACTCGTCGTGTTGCTCCTGGTCTTCATGCGGGTCGCGCCCCGCTTCATGGACATGCAGGTGCAGGCGCAGCAGATGCTGATCAACCTGCCGGCCTACACCGCCATGCAGGCCCTGCAGGCGCGCTTCGATGCCGAGCGCGAGATGGAGCCCGGCGATGCCGCGCCGAACGCAAGGCTGTCGCTCGACAGGGGCCTGGATATCCGCGACGTCTCGTTCGCCTATGGCGACGGCGATGGAAGGCCGGTGGTGAGCGGCATTAGCTTCGGCCTTCCCGCTGGCGAGGTGACGGCGCTGATCGGCCCGTCCGGTTCGGGCAAGAGCACGATCGCCGACATGCTGCTTGGGCTGCTCGAGCCGAGCCAGGGCGGGATCCTGGCGGACGGTGTCGAGATCACCGCGCAAAACCGCAGGGCCTGGCGCGGCCAGGTGGCCTATGTGCCGCAGGACGTGTTTCTGCTGCACGACACAATCGGCGCCAATCTGCGCCTGGCGGCGCCGCAGGCCGGCGACGAGGAGCTTTGGGCTGCGCTGCGCAAGGCTCATGCGGCCGACTTCGTCGAGCGGCTCGACGGGAGGCTCGAAACGGTGGTGGGCGATCGCGGCGTCAGGCTTTCCGGCGGCGAACGTCAGCGCATCGCGCTGGCACGGGCGCTGCTGCGCGAACCCTCGCTGCTCATCCTCGACGAGGCGACGAGCGCGCTCGACTGGCAGAATCAGTCGCTGATCGCTCAATCGATCGAGGAACTGCGCGGCAAGATGACTATCCTCACCATCGCGCATCGGCCGTCGATGATCGCCTTTGCCGACTGGGTCGTGGCCATCGAGGGCGGCCGCATCGTCGAGGTCGGGCAATATCAGCGGCTGAAAGCAAAGTCGGGCAGCCGGCTGGCCAGGATGCTCTCCGGCGAACGGGCCGAACGGGAAACCGCAACATTGGCCGACAATACGCCGCCCCCGGCGCCGGCTGAAAGATCAGCGGAGGCTGCCGCGCCGGGCGGTTAGCTTTTCGCCATCGGGCACCTTGATGCCGCGGTCGGCCTGCCGCGCCTTGTCGGCGGGTATCGGCCCGCTCCTTGCGATCATGGCGAACACCAGAACGAAGTACCCCACCTGAATGCCGACAGCGCAAATCACGGCGCGCATGATGATGGTGCCAAGCGATTCGCCGTCGAGCCAGGACCAGCCGACTACAACAGCGAGCGTGAATATCATCCCGACGATGAACTTTGGCAAAGACATGCTCGTCGGCCCGTCAACCGGCACGCGCATGCAAAGGCTGTGGCTTACCCACCCGCGTAACTCCCCGTTCCGCCAGAGAGCTATTTCTGGCTGCCCAATCCGACCGGTTGCTTCCGGCCTTTCCGACCCATCCAGACTATGACAGCAACAGTTTGCCACTCTATTAAGGCGAGACCTTTGCGGCAAGGCCAAATGCACATGAAGCCACGGGTTTCGCGGCATCGACTCTGCCATGCTGCGGCGCACACCCCTGCATCGCCACCTATTCACTATAGCGAAATCCTCGACAGTAGAACCCGAAACATTAACCAGTATTTAATGCGAAGAACTTACCTGAGCGAGTGATTCCTACGACGTGCAACCGTCGTTCGTCTGCAGCAAAGAATGCACTGCCCAAAATCAGCCCAAAAGCTGTACTACATCTCCCAAAAAACGTCTCACCTTGTCATAAACATGCCACAAAGGCCAAAATTTGGGCAGGGCAGGTTTATTATTTGATCAATTCATGACGGGAACATTTCACGCGAATGGGAAATTGTGTGTTGCGCTGCAGCATTTTTTTGGTATCGTGCCGTAAACCATCCGTTCAACGTATGGAGCTTTTGCATGAGGGACGTCGCCAAGCCGGCTAATGCGGGTTTTTCGCAGGCCGGCATTGATTTTCCACCCCCCATCGGCGGTCTGCTCAAACGCAGTTTCGATATCGTCGGTTCCCTGGCGGGTCTGGTCCTGCTCAGCCCGCTTTTCCTGATGGTCGCCCTGCTGGTCAAGCTTTCCGACCGCGGCCCGATCTTCTACGGCCACAAGCGGATCGGTCGCGGCGGAAGGATTTTTGCCTGCCTCAAATTCCGCACCATGGTGCAGGATGGCGAGAAGGTGCTCGCCGCGCACCTGGCCGCGAATCCGGATGCCGCCGCCGAATGGGCGGCGACGCGCAAGCTGAAGGACGATCCGCGCGTGACGCGTGTCGGCGCGGTGCTGCGGAAGCTCAGCCTTGACGAGCTGCCGCAAATCATCAACATCCTGCAGGGCGACATGAGCCTGGTCGGGCCCCGCCCGGTCGTACGCGACGAGCTCGAGATCTACGGCAGCGCCGCAGTCTATTATCTGAAGTCGCGCCCGGGCCTCACCGGGCTGTGGCAGGTGAGCGGGCGCAACGACGTGTCCTACGACACGCGCGTCGCCTTCGATCGCCACTATGTCGAGAACTGGTCGATGGTCGAGGACATTCGCATCATCGTCAAAACCGTGCCTGCCGTGTGGATGGCGCGCGGCAGCTATTGACCGCCAGGCCTGTCCCGCCAATCTCGGGACAGGCGTCCGGCAGTAATCTCATCGGGCGGATGGGGCTAACGCGGATCGGAAACGTTCATTGAAAAACCACCCCCTCGGATTCCTTTCCAAGGCGCCCAGCCGATTTGCGGCCGTGGCGCTTGCCCTGTCTCTTGCGATTCCCACCATGGCGGTGGCTGGAGACTATCGTCTCGGGCCGCAGGACAAGCTCAACATCCGCATTGCCGAGTGGCAGACGGTCGACGGCACGTTCCGCGACTGGTCATCCATCAACGGCGACTATTCGGTCGGCCCCGCCGGCACGCTCTCGGTACCGTTCGTCGGCGAGATGCAGGCGGCCGGCAAGACGACCTCGGAGATCGCTGCCGCGATCGGTCTCGCGCTGCAGCGCAAGCTGGCACTGCCCGACAAGCCTGAAGCCTCGGTCGAGATGGCGCAGTTCCGGCCATTCTACATTTCGGGCGAAGTGCAGAACCCTGGCCAGTTCCCCTACGTGCCGGACCTTACGGTACTGAAGGCGGTGAGCATCGCCGGCGGCATCCGGCGCAACGCCGATTACGGCCCTCAGCTCGGCAAGGACCTGGTCACCGCCAAGGGCAGTTTCGATATCTATGACGACCAGCGGCTGCGGCTGATCATAAAGCGTGCCCGCATCGACGCAGACCTTGCCGGCAAGACGAGCTTCGAGATTCCGAAGGAGGCTGCGGACGACCCGAGAACGCAGGCCATCGTTGCCGACGAGATGCAGATCCTCACGGCCGACCAGAAGGCGCTGAAGCTGAAGCTGGATGCGCTCGATGACCTGAAAGGCGTGCTCGAAGGCGAGATTGAATCGCTGCAGAAGAAAATCGCCAATCAGCAGCAGCAAGTGGATCTGGCGCAGCAGCAGCTCACCAGCATCGGTCCGCTGGCCCAGAAGGGCCTTGTCGCCAATGCGCGACTGCTCGATTCGAAACAGTCGGTGGCGGACCTGCAGGGCAAGATCCTCGATTATGAGACGGCCATCCTCACCGCCAAGCAGTCGATCAGCAAAGCTGATCAGGACGCCATCGATGCCCGCAACACGCTCAATTCCAACCTGGCCGCGAGCCGGCAGCAGGCCGAGGCCGACCTGAACGAGGCGACGCTGAGGACTGCCATGCAGAAGGGCCTGATCGCCGCGGCCTCGGATCCCGCAATGGCGGCTGCCATAACAGGGGGCCAGGAACCGGCCCTGCTGTATTCGCTGGTGCGTGTTGCCGACGGCAAGACCAGCGAGATTGACGCCAAGGAAGACACGCCGGTGCTGCCGGGCGACGTCATCAAGGTGAAGCTGGCGCCGAGTGCCGGCGGCCCACCCATGGCCAGCCAGTAGCCAGGCGCCCGGGCCTCGCTCAGCGCGGTCCGCGGGAGGAACAAGTCAGGCTCGTTCGCGCCAAGGTGCGGGCGAGCAATCTGTTTGGACCGCTTGAAGGCATAGCATGCAGCCTGCCGCTCCGCGTCACGTCTACCTCAACCTCGACGCCATCCGCGGCGTCGCGGCGATCAGCGTGATGCTCTATCACTTCTCGCCCTTTCTGGCCGACGGCAAAGTGCTGCCGTCGAGCTATCTTGCGGTAGACCTGTTCTTCCTGCTCAGCGGCTTCGTCATCGCCCACGCTTACGACCGCAAGATCGAGAACGGCATGGGCTTCGGCACCTTCCTGGCCATCCGCCTGATCCGCCTCTACCCGCTCTACCTCGTCGGCACGTTGCTCGGCTGCTTCTATCTGCTGATCAAGAACAGGCTGATTGCGACGGAATACATGCCGTTGTCGGAGATCGGCACGCAGCTCACGACAGGCATGCTCTTCATTCCGCTGGTCGGCGATGCCTACCATACGATCTTTCCGCTCAATCCCGCTTCGTGGTCGCTGTTCTTCGAGCTGATCGTCAACATCGCCTATGCCGCCGTCTTCTTCCTGCTGTCGAAACGTGTGCTGACGGCGCTGGTAGCTGTCAGCCTGGTGCTGCTGATCGTCGCCTCAGCACTTGCCGGCACGCTCGATTTCGGCATGACCGGCAAGACCATCATTAGCGGGCTCCCGCGCGTGTCGTTCTCCTTCTTCCTCGGCGTGCTGCTCTGCCGGTCGATGGCGCGCTACCAGGATGGCCTCGGCTTTCTGCGGCGCGGCTGGTGGGTCGAGGCCGCGATCCTGCTTACGCTGATCGTCTTCGCCATCGCGCCTGCGGGTGCTGCCGGGCGTGTCGCCTACGACCTCGCCTCTATCGCCGTCGTGTTCCCGCTGATGGTGGTGACCGGCGCGGTGGCACCGACGGCGCCGCGACTGGCTAACTTCTATGGCTGGCTGGGGCGGGTCTCCTACCCGATCTACATCATCCACACGCCGATGCTGATGATCATCGCGGGGGCCGGCAAGGCGGCGTCGGTCGACCCGTTCGCGCATCATCCCTGGTTCGGCATCGTGATGGCCGTTGTAGTCATCGTCATCGCCGACATTGCCACCCGCATCTATGACGAGCCGGTGCGCCGCTTCCTGCAGCGGCAAATGCAGCGCTCGCGAGCCGTGGCCTAAAGCGCGTCGCAATCTTTCAGATTTGCTCCATGCCCTTTTAGGTTTTGATTTTAAGCATGTCTTTGACCCGAAATCGGTTCTCGCTTTCGGGGGACTAGGCGAAAACCGCGATCAGACCGGCGCCGGCATGTGGCCGTTGGCAGGCTTTTCATCCTGGACAGGAATGGCAACCCGCCGTCGCCGGGCAACCGGCAGCGGGTTCAGCTTGAACAGCCCATAATAGACGATGAAGGAGGCCATGAAATAAGGGCCGAGGATCTCGACCTCGAAGAAGGAGCGGATTAGCATCAGCCCGACGGCGCCGGCGAGCACCACCGAATCGGCGCTCCAGACCCCGAACACCACCTTCGAGATATGGCCGTAGAAGGCGCGCAGGATGATCAGCGCCAGCATGGTGACGCCGACGAAGCCGATCTCGACCAGGGTCTCGATATAGGTGTTGTGGAAATGGAAGCCGGTGCGGGTCGTGATGTAGAACTCGGCCCACAACCGTTCCGGATCGGCGAACCCTTGCACCCAGTAGGCGGCATAGCCGTAGCCGAGCAGCGGGTGCAGCTGCGCCGCCTCCCAACCCTGCTGCCAGAGATAGGTGCGGCCGGTCAGCGTCGAATCCTTGCCGAAGATGCCGAGCACGACGTCCAGCAGGCCGAGGTTCAGCGCGGCCACAACGCCGGCCACCAACGCGCCGCCGCCGACCACGAACAGCACGCGGCGGTAGCGCCGCGACAGGACCCTGCTCATGGTGAGCAAGATGACGATGCCGAGCACCGCCGGCAGCGAGGCGACGGATGTCGCCGAGTGGGAGATTGCCAGCATGTATGCCGACATCAGGATGATCGGCGCGGTCCAGAAGAAGCTCAGCCAGTTGCGCCGGTAAAACATCAGGAAGACGAAAGACAAAAAGATGCCGAACGACGAGAAGAACCCGACCTGGTTCTTGGAGGCGAAGGCGCCGACGAAATTGAAGGTGCCGTCCATTATGTCCAGCGCGTAAGCGTTGACTTTCAGCGAGTAGAGCAGGACGACGAATATCCCGATCAGCGAGCCCAGGACCAGCGTCCGCACGCTGATGGTGCGGGCCGCGATATAGGCACAGCCGATATGCGAGGAATATTGCACCGCCGCACGCGCGCTGATGCCGGCAGCCTGCGACCAGAAGACCGACAGGCAGACATAAGTCGCGAAGAGTATCGGCAGCCAAGCGTTCGAGAGCTTCCAGGTGAAACGCCGGTAGTCGACGAAGAACAGCGGCAGCCAGACCGCGTAATAGGCGAGGATTAGGACCTGACCGAAATTGCTGGAATAGGCAAAGGCAAGAACGGAAACCGCGACGGCAAAGGCGCCATAGGCCTTGTTTGCCTCCGGATCGAGCAGAATGGATTTTGGAATCTTCATGCCGGATTTTTCGTCCGTTCAGCCTTGGAGCAATTCCAGGAAAAGTGTGTGACCGTCTTCCGTCGGGAATTGCGTAAACAACAGTTAGCGCGGTTCAGTGTCTGATAGCCGGCACGAGCCGATGTTCGGCCCTACCGGGTTCATTGTGCACTGCAGCATAATCTATCGCCCTATCGCCGATCGCTCAACCGGAAATGTCGCCACGGGCAAAGAGGCGTTATCACAGGCATATCGCACAGCGAAAAGGCCGGAATGGGGCGGCCCGTTGCTCGTTGCCGGATGATCCCTTCCGAAAATCGATTTCGATTATCGGCTCATGCGAGAACAGGTCCCCGAGCAAGATGCCCAGCGTCCGCCGCGTTCTTCCGAGCGGAGGAGCGTTGGCCTTTGTTCTTCGGCGTCGTCGCCGACTTTGCAATCTTGAAGTGTTGTCCTGAGTACGGTGCAGTCGATGACGACCGGGAGGTGGCAAAAGCTCGACATCACCACCGAGCGCGAGCTGTTCCTGCAGTTTTTCCAGCACCGCGCCGAGGTGTAGCGGCAGGCGTGTCATGGTAATGCAGTCGTTGCAATGAGATAGGACAACCGCCTACGCTGTGAGGACTCTTATCGCGCCGGAGAAAAACGAATGGCCAAGCCGCGAATCTTCCTGGGCTCGTCAGGAAAACAGAAGAAGCTGTTGCAAGCGCTGCAGCGTGGCCTTGAAGATATTGCCAATGTCGAACCTTGGACGACATCCTTCAATCCCGGGACGACAACACTGGGGCGTCTCCTCGAGCTGACGCGCGAGGTCGACTTCGCCGCTTTCGTGTTCGCCCAGGACGACTGGACGAGCGCGAGCCAGCCGGAATCGACCACCACTGTTCCCGCCCAGGCTTCTCCGCGAGACAATGTGGTTTTCGAGGCCGGCCTGTTCGGCGGGGTTCTCGGCATGCGCCGGACGTTCATCCTGCATGCGAATGGTGCCAAGCTTCCCAGCGATCTGCTCGGCCTGACGTCGGTACGCTACGGCGAGGCAGCGAACGCCGCGGAGACCAGAGCGATCAATCAAAAACTGCGAAATGCCATCGAAAATGAGGGGCGAGTCGCCCGCATAGAGGGGTTTTGGTGGCAGTTCTCCCTGTCAGAGCGCACGGCAAGGGAGCCTTCCGCGGTCAGTCTGCTGAGGATCTCGCGGGACCGCAACGGCGCGCTGGAGCTGAACGGCCGCTCATGGCAAGAGAATGGCAGCCTGTCGGCCAGATACTGGAGCGAGGCGTCGAAGGAGAAAGGAGAGTCTTCGGGCATCTTCTACTATTGGAACGGGGAACGGCCGTTGGACGCGAACGCGCCGCAGCTGCACGGGACAGGCGAAATCCGGCTGGAATCCGCCGAGCGCGCGTCCGGATATTTCACGACACGTTCGGACACGAATCCGGAGGTGAATGCGCGAACGTCCGGCGTCTATCTGCGCGCCGATCCGCAGGACTTAGCCATCCTGGACGGGAACGACAATCAGCGGCGCGTGGAGTTGATCGCAGAACGGCTAAGTCACTGGAAGTCGATCAAGAATGTCTGACGACAGTGCTGGCAGTCGCGGCGAAGGCGACGGCGCTTGACGAACGGACCGTTCGGCTCAACAGATTGTCGGGAACGTCTCGATCCCGGAACATTTGGCGGATGCAGGCTGGGGCACTGACCGACTATGCCATAAGGCTGTTCGAGCGCGGCTATATCTGCCTGCCGCTTCGTGCCGGCGGCAAGCATCTCGACCTCGCGGCCATGGAGTATGATCCGTTGCACCTGCGGACGTTGCGCAAGGACCTGAAGGAACTGGCGTTCACCTCCATCACCTTCCAACTGGCGCAGAAGCCGCCGGGCCGCAGCGACATCGCGCGCTGGTTTGGCGACTTTGCCGGCAATGTCGGCATATTGGGTGGATTTGCGAACCTGATGATCCTCGATTTCGATGACGACGCCGGCTACCGTGCCTGGCGGTCCAGTCACAAGGCGATTGCGAACGGCACGCCAATAGCAAAATCGCCGAGCGGATTTCATGTCTATCTAAGAACGCGGGAACCGGTGGTCTCTTCCAGCCTCCATTTCGGCTTGCGCCGGGTGGGTCACGCGAAGGCGCTGGGCGGTTATGTCGTGGGCTGCCCATCGGAGCTGAAGGACGGCTCCTCCTACAGCTGGATCGAAGGCCAGTCGCCATTCGACATGGAACCTCAGGTGGTGGGCAATCTTGACAGTCTTTCGCTGCGCCCGGTGTCGGTGCTCAAGCATTGCTATGACCGGCTGCTCAAGCGTGGCTTCTTCGAACAGCAATGAGCGGCTCACCTGTGGCGGCTGACATCACCGTCGTTATCCCGGCAAGAAACGCGGCTGCAACCATCGAAGCGGCACTCGGCAGTCTGGCTTCCGACAGAGCGGTCATCCGCGAGATTCTCGTGATCGACGACGGGTCGAACGACCAGACAGCTGCGATGGCGAGGCAAAGCGCGCACCGTCACGGCTTGCCGCTGGACGTGGTGGGCGTTCGACTGGGCAAAGCGGGCGCCGCGCGCAATGTCGGACTCGAGCGGGCAAGCGGCAGATCCATATTCTTTCTCGATGCCGACGACGAGGTGATGCCCGGCAGCCTGTCGCGGCTGAGCGCGGCGCTGGCAGGCCCGCCTCGCGCCGGCCTTGCCGTCGGGGCCAGCATACGGCGGACAAAAGGCCGGCCGGACAAGCTCAAGGCACCGCAAGGCTACGGCCCGGACCGGCGAGAGAATGTGCGGCGCTACCTTCGCAACGAAGTGTGGCCAATCGCGATGGGAAGCGCCCTGGTCGCCGGCTGGGCGACCGCAAACCTCCGCTTTCCGGAAACGATCGGCCTCGATGAGGACACCTGCTACTGGACCGCCGTGCTGGCCCGTGCGGACGTGGTTACCGTCGAGACCCCGGTGCTGCTCTACCACCATGACGAGGAACGTATGGCGCGCCGCTTCATCACGGCACCGCGCAGGACCTTCCTTGCCATAGCGCTGGAACTGGACGGGCTGGCTGCCGCCGGCGTCGAACGGGAGGCGGTGCAGTGGCGAAAGGCCTGGATAGCTCAGCGGATCGCCCGACAGTTGATCAGGCACCGCAAGTTCGCCGATGCTGGCGGCATGATGCGCGCGGTCCGAGCGCATAAGGAGCTGGGCCGCAGTTGGAAGGCGATGCGATATCTGGCCAGGATCCGAATCGGGCGACTGACCGAGACTGAGGCTAGGATGTCGCCAATGCCCAATTCAGCGACGTCGCGCCGCACGCTGATCATATGCCACGACCCGCCGTTTCCGCCGAGGTCCGGCGCCGATCTCCGGAATTTCGGCAACGCGACGGCGGCAGCCGCGTTCGGCCCGGTTTGCCTGGCCTCGCTCCTGCCGCGAAGCAGCGACGTCCAACCTGCCGGGCCCGACATTCGCGTGACTGAGCTCATGAACAAGTCCGAACCGCGAGCGCCTTCGCTCGCCCGCTGGAGGGCCAAGGGCGAGAGCCGGATACCGCTCCCGGCGCTGGCGCGGCTCAAGGCGCTCGTAGCGGATTTTCGCCCGGATACTATTGTCGTCGAAGGCGTTGGTCTGTTCAGATTTCTCGCTCCGTTGCGGCCGATGGTCCGGCAACTCGTTCTGGACATGCACAATGTCGAATCGGATCTCGCCGGTCAGTTGCCGCGCAAGAAGCGTTGGCGGCCGTTTTCCTCAGACCTCAGGGCGCTCGAGAGAAAGGCGGCAGCCATCGTCGACCGGATCTGGGTGTGCTCGCAACGGGACCGCCAGCGGCTGGAGGCGTTTGTCCGGCCGCAAGTCTCCGTCCACATCGTGCCAAACGGCATCCCGCGAGCGGACGAGCTGCCGCGGCTACTGCCGCTGCAGCGAGCCGTCTCGGATGCGTTTCCCCTTATCCTCTATGTTGGGCATCTGGGCTATCAGCCGAACGTCGACGCCGCCGAGCGGCTGGGGCACACCATCTTGCCCCGCATTCGCCAGACGCTGCCGACCGCGAAGCTCGTTCTTGCCGGCCGTTCGCCCGAGTCGCGCGTTCGCGCCCTGGCCAGACTGGATGGGGTCAGTCTGGTCGAAGATCCGGACGATATCAGACCTCTGTTGTCCGTTGCCCATCTCGGCATCGTCCCGCTTGCCATGGGCGGCGGCACGCGGATCAAGATCCTCGAAGCAATGGCCTGGGGGGTCCCGGTCATTGCAACGCCGCTGGCAGCCGAGGGTCTCGACCTGATTGAGGGCGACGAGGTGCTTCTGTCGGACACCGACGAGGGATTGGCCGACATGGCGGTCAGACTTTGTTCCGACGATGCGCGCATGGCCAGCCTTCGCGCCCGGGCCCATGACGCCGCATGGTCGCGGTTCGGGCCGCAAGCGATCCGCGAGGCCGTCGGTCAGGGCCTGGGCCTGGATGGCACCCGCGTCGACGCCGACTGTGACCAAGTTCAAGCCGTGAGCCGCGGATGATCCCGAGAATCCTGCACCAGACGTGGAAGACCGACATCGTCCCACCCCGTTTCCAAGGCTATGTCGACAGCTGGAAGCGGCATCATCCGGACTGGACGATGATGTTCTGGAACGATCGGACTTTGCTCGAGTTCGTGGCCGCACACTATCCCAGCTTCCTGCCGACCTTTTGCAGCTACGAGTATGGTATCCTGCGCGCCGACGCGGGTCGCTATCTGCTTCTCCACCATTTCGGCGGCGTCTATGCCGATATCGATTGCGAATGCGTGGCGCCGTTCGATCCGCTCCTGTGCGAGGATCGGATCGTGTTCTGCACGGAGCCGGACGCCCACGCACGCGTGCAGGCGGACTTTCGCGGATTGCCTTACCTTCTGTTCAACGGGACTATGGCCAGCCCGCCGGGACACCCGTTCTGGCTTCATTTGCTGTCGTTCCTGCCCGGGCTCGTCCGCGCAAAACAGGCGATCGACGCCACCGGGCCGTGCGTGCTTACCTCCGCGCAACTCGGCTATCCTGACCAGACGGCGTTTGCGATCCATCCGGCCGAATTGTACTCGCCTCTCGATTCGTCGGGAAAGCGGGCGGGCAGCGGCGGCATGACGTTGTCGATCCACCACTGGGCGGGCACATGGTGGACGCCGGAGAGGCCCACCCGGTTGCGGCATAGGCTGCGCAAGTTGATCTACCAGGCCCGGAACCGCCTGACGCGCGGGACTGTTTCCGATGAGCAAGCCGCCCGGCAAAGCGTCAGCCAAGCGGCCATCGCGGCGCCGCCGCCATTGGGATCCAACCTCGCCGTGCTGGTGCCGCTGCGCGATGCGGCCCAACACATAGAGCCATTCCTCGCCGCGTTGCGGCAGCTCGACTTCCCAAAGGACAAGATGAAGCTCGTCTTTTGCGAAGGCGACAGTTCAGATGGCAGCTGGGAGCGGTTGCAAGGCGCCACTGCGGCCCTGGGCAAGGACTATCGCGAAGTCGTGCTGCTGCGGAAAAAACTCGGCACCGAGCTTGACCGCGACAAGCGAGCGAACCGGCAGCTGCAACGCTTCAGGCGCAGCGGCATCGCCAAGGTGCGTAACCATCTGATCGATCATGGGCTGAGAGACGAGGACGACTGGGCGCTGTGGATCGACATCGATGTCTGGCGTTTTCCAGCGGACGTCGTGACCCGGCTGATTGCAAGGGGGCACCGCATCGTCGCGCCGCACTGCGTGAAAGTCCCAGGCGGCGACAGCTTCGACCTCAACAGTTTCGTCACTGTGCGGCACAACAGAGATCATAACTACTTCCGCCATGTTCACGACGGTCTCTATCAGCCTCCGCGGCACACACATGCAAGGCTGCATATGAGCGATGTCCGCCACCTCGACAGCATCGGCCTGGACGGTGTCGGCGGCACCATGCTCTTGGTCGATGCCGCCTTGCATCGCGGCGGCCTTCGCTTTCCGGAGATCCCCTATCGCGACCTGATCGAGACCGAGGGTTTCGGTGCCCTGGCGAACGATCTCGGCATCAGGCCGATCGGACTGCCGCGGCTGGAGATACAGCACGTCCCCTGGTGAGGCGCGTCTTTCCCAGTTTCCTTCCAGAAACGGCCGGCCGCGGAGGGCAGCGTCGCAGGTGCGCGCGGGCAGCGCCGCGCCACCATCAATCGTGCAACTCTCTCGCGATTGGCGGGCCCACGCTGAAGCCCGAGAACATCACCTCGAAGCCTTCGCGCTGCGGCGAGCAGCACATCATGCCGACGTCGACGCTCCGCGAGACTGGGAAATGGGCCAGCCGCACCGGTTTCCAGCGGCCGTCCGCGGCTTCGAGGTACTGAACGCGAATGGCTTCGGCGTGGCGGGTCAGACGGATCCGTACGCCGTCGGGGTCTGTCGAAATGCTGACCAGCGACCAGTCGGAGGTGTCGTTGGTGACGACAACGGAAAAATAGGCGAGACCGTCCGTGTATTCGATGCCGGCCTTGATCCAGTGCGTTTCGCTGAGCCGCAGCATCAGCCCGCCCTGATCGTAGAGCGCCTTGTATTCGCCCTTGACGGTGACCTCGGCGCTGAAGTCGCCCGCGACGGGACGATAGAGGAAATGGCCATTGTCGCGGCGGAAGCCGTAGAAGGTCTCGCGCCAAAAATCGGTCTCCTTGCCGGTGCGGACATGAAGCGTCCCCTCGCCGAACACATGGTGCGGCGGCGGGTTGAGCCAGGCCATTCCGGCGAAGTCGGACGTCATGACGCCTGCCCGTCAGCCGGCGAACGTATAGGCCGTCTTGACGGTGGTGTAGAACTCCATGGCGTAGCGGCCCTGCTCGCGCGGGCCGTAGCTCGAGCCCTTGCGGCCGCCGAACGGCACATGGAAGTCGACGCCCGCCGTCGGCAGGTTGACCATCACCATGCCGGCTTCGGAATTGCGCTTGAAATGCGTCGCGTGCTTCAGGCTTGTCGTGCAAATGCCGGAGGTCAGGCCGAACGGCGTGTCGTTGGCCACAGTCAGCGCCTCGTCATAATCCTTGACGCGGATGACATTGGCGACCGGGCCGAAGATTTCTTCGCGCGAGATGCGCATGGCGTTGGTGGCGCCGGTAAACAGCGCCGGCCTGAGATAGAAGCCGGGAGTCTCGCGCTCCAGCCGCTCGCCGCCGAAGGCGAGCTCGGCGCCTTCCTGGCGGCCGATGGCGATATAGTCCTCATCCTGCTTGAGCTGGGTCTGGTCGACGACCGGGCCGATCTGGGTCTTGGCGTCCAGCGCGTCGCCGATGACCAGCTTGTCCAGGCGCTCCTTCATGGCGTCGATGAAGCGGTCGTGGATGCCTTCGGTGACGATGAGGCGCGAGGACGCCGTGCAACGCTGGCCGGTCGAGAAATAGGCGCCGTTGACGGCGCAATCGACCGCGACCGCAAGGTCCGCATCGTCGAGCACGACGAGCGGGTTCTTGCCGCCCATCTCGAGCTGGAACTTGCGCATATGCTCCACACTCGCCGCGGCGACACGCTTGCCTGTGCCGACCGAGCCGGTGAAGGAGATGGCGTTGACGTCCGGGCTGTCGAGCATGGCCTGGCCGACGACAGAGCCCTTGCCCATGACGAGGTTGAGCACGCCCTTCGGCAGCCCGGCACGATGCAGGATGTCGACGATGGTCCAGGCGCTTTCGGGAACCAGTTCCGCCGGCTTGAAGACAATGGTGTTGCCGTAGGCCAGCGCAGGCGCAATCTTCCAGGCGGGAATGGCGATCGGGAAGTTCCACGGCGTGATGATGCCGACCACGCCGACGCCTTCGCGGGTCATCTCGATACCGACGCCGGGCCTGACGCTCGGCACCATCTCACCCGACAGCCGCAGCGTCTCGCCGGCGAAGAAGTCGAAGATCTGCGCGGCGCGGATGGTTTCGCCGACGCCTTCGGCCAGGGTCTTGCCTTCTTCACGGGCGAGAGACCGGCCGATCTCGTCCTTGCGCGCCATGATCTCGTCGGAAGTCTTCTTCAGCACGGTATGGCGCGCCAGCGGGCCGGAGCGCGACCAGCCCGGGAAGGCCGCCTTGGCGGCCGCGATGGCCTGCTTGGCCTCCTCCGGCCCTGCCGAGGCGTATTCGCCGACCACATCGTTGGTGTTCGACGGGTTGATGTTGCGCGAGCCGGCCTCGCCCAGCCACTCGCCGTCGATCAGGTTCTTGCGGAGCACGGTCATCTTCATTCCTTCGAGATTGGCAAGTGTGTTCGAGATTGGCTGGCGTGGCAAAGCGCCGATCATTTGTCAGACAAATGATATAGCCATGGTCGGCGCAAACGTCTACCCGAGAGCTTTCGATAAAGGTAGGCGCGCGGCGGTGGAAGTCCACCGGCTTCGTCCTTCACGACAAAGGCCTGACGGCCTCCTTCAGAGGGAGAACGACCAGAACAGGCAGGCGAGCGTTGCCGCGGCGAAGATGACGAAGAACAGGCTTCTGAGCAGGATGTTGCGGCGAAGCTCATTCATGGCGAGATGCGCGCCGACGATCGCCGGGACGAACAGGAAGCGCCAGTTGAGAATTGTCCAAGGCACCTCGCGCTGGCCGAGCGCCCATCGGGCGAGAAGCGAACCGACAATGGCGGCGAACAGCACGATCGTCGCCCAGAAGATCGCGTCGGCGGCATGCGTAAGCACAACCCCGGCGGCGCGGATGGGCAGGATCATCATCAACAGCGCGCTGAAGAAATAAATGGCGGCGATGGCAAGGAACGAACCCGCGTCGGCAATGCCGTCGAGACGCTTAACGCCGAAGGCGCCCTGGGGGTAGCCGTGCCTGGCGACCGCCAGCGACAGCGCCATCAGCAAGGCGCTCAGAACCGTGACCAATGCGAATGTGCCGAGAGCCTTGCTCATGCCGTTCCCTGTCGAGACGAATCACGGGAGTCTAGCAGAGCGCGGCCGCAGAAAACCGCAATTCACCTCGCGGCAGTATCGAAGCGTCAGGCCGAGACGAGTTCGGCCTTGCGCCGGGCCGTCCCGGCCGACGTCGATGAAGCGGCGCGCATGGCGGGCCAATTCCATGTTGTCGGTCCACAGATTCGCCAGATCGCCGTCTTCTTCGACAGGTTCTCGCCGACGATCTCGGAGGAGAAGGATTCGCGTCGAGCACGACATCCCAGGCAGGGGTCGGTGCAGGCGTGGCGACCGGGCTGGTCTTGTCCGGGATATTGGCCGACTATCAGGCGACCTGACCGGACTGTTCCAAGAGCCTGGCGCGTGGCCCGATTACACTCTGGACGCCTTCCGCCGGCGCTGACCTATCCGATGCGAGCGCCGCTTGCCGGATCGAACAGATGCAGCGCCGCTGGGTCCGCGGCGAGCCGGACCGCGTCGCCCGGTTTGACATTGCTGCGGCCCATGACGAAGACGCAGATCTGCTGGTTGGCCAGCCTGACATAGAATTGCGTCGACAGGCCGAGCGGCTCGACGACCTCGACCTGACCTTTCAGCGGGCCGTCGTCGGCCAGCCGGATGTGTTCCGGCCGCAGCCCGACGGTCAGCGCATCGCCATCCTTCAGCGGCAATCCGTCCGGCAGCCTCAGCTTCTGGCCGTCGCCCAGCACGGCATCGACCTTGCCGCCCTTGGCGACCTTTGCCGGCAAAAAATTCATGCCGGGCGAGCCGATGAACCCGGCGACGAAAGTGTTGGCGGGACGATCGTAGAGCTCCAGCGGATGGCCGACCTGCTGCACATAGCCGTCATGCATGACGACGATGCGGTCGGCCATGGTCATCGCCTCGACCTGGTCGTGCGTGACATAGACCGAGGTCGTCTTGAGCTGCTGGTGCAGCGCCTTGATCTCGGCGCGCATGTGGACGCGCAGCTTGGCGTCGAGGTTCGACAGCGGCTCGTCGAACAGGAAGACTTTGGGATCGCGCACGATGGCGCGGCCCATGGCGACGCGCTGGCGCTGACCGCCGGAAAGCTGGCGCGGCAGGCGGCCGAGAAACGTCTCCAGACCGAGGCGCTTGGCGGCGGCGCCCACCCTGCCGTCGATCGTCGTCTTCTCGGCCTTCTTCAGCATCAGGCTGAAGCCCATGTTCGAGGAGACGTCCATATGCGGGTAGAGCGCATAGGACTGAAACACCATAGCGATGTCGCGGTCCTTCGGCGCCACATCGTTGACCAGCCGCTCGCCGATGCGGATCTCGCCGCCGGTGACCTCCTCCAGGCCGGCGATCATGCGCAGCAGCGTTGACTTGCCACAGCCGGACGGGCCGACCAGCACGACGAACTCGCCGTCGGCGATCTCGAGATCGACGCCGTGCAGGATGCGCAGCGCTCCATAGTCCTTCTCGACATGTTGGAGGGTGACGGAAGCCATCGATTATCCTTTGACAGCGCCGGCGGTAAGGCCGGTGACGAGATAGCGTTGCAGGAAGGCGAAGAAGATGCAGACCGGGATCAGCGCCAGGATGGAGGCCGCCATCATCTGTCCCCAGTCGACGGCGAACTTGCCGATGAAGGTGAGCAGGCCGACGGCAAAGGTCTTCTGCTCGTCGCTGGAGATCAGCATCAGCGCGAACAGCAATTCGCTCCAAGCGGCGGTGAAGACGAAGCCGAGCGTCGCCCCCATGCCGGGCAAGGTGAGCGGCACGATCACCCGGCGCATGGCCTGGGCGCGCGTGCAGCCGTCGATCATCGCCGCCTCTTCCAAGTCCTTTGGAATGCTGTCGAAGAAGGACTGCATGAGGAAGGTGGCGAAGGCGGTGTTGAAGGCGGTGTAGATGATGATCAGCCCGGTCAGGCTGTTGGTCAGGCCGAGATCGCCCATGATGCGGTAGATCGGCGGGATGACCATGACCAGCGGGAAAGTCTGGGTCAGCAGAAGCAGGATCGCTAAAGTCGCCTTGCCGCGGAAGGTAAAGCGCGACATCGCATAGCCGGCAAGCGTGGCGATGACCGTGACCAGTGCCGCCGTCGACACCGAGACGATGACGCTGTTCAGGAAGTAGCGCGGGAAGTCGGAAGCCTCCAGCACGGTGTCGAAGTTCTTGAGCGTCGTTTCCGATGGCCAGAAGGTTATGCCTTCGGAATAGAGCAGCCGCTCCGGCGTCACAGAGATCTTTAGCGTCCAGAAGATCGGGAACAGCGCGAAGACGACATAGGCGGCGATCGCGGCGTAGAGGCCGATGCCGCCGGCGATGCGCGAAGAGGTGGAACGGCCGGCGATCATCAGACATGCCTCACAAGTGTGCGGCGGATGGCTATCAGGCCAACCGCATAGGCAATGAGCAGCACCAGCAGCAGCACCGCGACTGCGGACGCATAGCCTTTGTCCAGCGACTTGAAGGCGCTGACATAGATGTAGACCGGCACCGTGCTGGTCGAGCCTGCCGGTCCGCCCTCGGTCATGACGAAGATCAAGTCGGCGAAGGTCGCGATCCAGATGGTGCGCAGCATGACGGTGATGACGATGGTCGGCGCCAGGAACGGCAGCGTCACCTTGGTGAAGCGCTGCCAGGGCGAGGCGCCGTCGATGGCTGCCGCCTCATGCAGTTCCGACGGGATCGACTTCAACGCCGCAAGCAGCGTGATGGCGAAGAAGGGAATGCCGAACCAAATGTTGGCGACGATCGGCCCCCACATGGCTGTCGCCGGATCGGAAAGCACGTTGGTCGGCTCGGCCTTCAGGCCGAGCGCGAAAAGCCAGTGCGGCAGCGGGCCGATGATCGGGTTGAACAGCCAGGCCCAGGTAAGGCCGGAAAGAAAGGACGGCACCGCCCAGGGCAGGAACACCACGGCCTGCACGACCTTGCGGCCATAAAAGGGCTTGTCGAGCAGCAGCGCCAGACCAAGCCCGAGGAAGAACTGGAAGAACAGGCTGGCGGCAGTCCACCAAAGCGTGTTGACCAGCGCCTGGCCGAGCACCGCGTCCGAGAGCATCGCCTGGTACTGGCCGAGCCCGACATATTCCGATTTGAAGGCGGAGAATTTGCGGAAGGAATAGCTGATGCCGATGATCAGCGGCACCAGGAGCACGACGACCAGCAGGACGATAGCCGGCGAAAGATAAAGCCAGGGCTCGATCGCGGCCTTGCTCAGCCGCTTCTTGCGCGGCAGGCCGGTCGATCGGATTTCGGACACTGCGTAGGTCATCGATTTGGCTCTACGGGTGATGGTGAGGCCAGCGTGGCGACAGCGTCCTTCTCCCCATTCACGGGGAGAAGACGCCGGTTCACCCTCCGTAGCTGCAGCGCAGCTGCTGCGGAGGAAGGCAGGCAGATGAGGAGCGGAGCCGACTTTCAGGATTCGGCGCTGCCCCTCATCCGTCACTTGTCCGTGAATGTCGTTCTCCCAAAACCGCTTCGCACTTTTGGGCGACAATTCATCGGGTGACACCTTCTCCCCTCAAGCGGGGAGAAGGAAGAAAGGTCACTTCTTGTTCTTGGCCAGCCAGGCCTGCTGCTCCTTGGTCAGGAACGCCGCCCACTCGTCGGCCACCTGCTTGGCCGGCTTCTGGCCAAGCAGCACTTCCTGGAAGTTCTTGATCGCCACCTGGTCGACGAAGTTGCCGAGGTTTTCCAGATGCGTCGGCGGCGTCACCATTTCATATTTCGAGCTGTCGTTGAGCTCGGTGAACCAGCCCTTGAACTGCTCGGTCTTGAAGTGGGCGTCCTGATCGGCGCCGTTGTGGATCGGGACGACGCCGACTTCCTTGGCCCATTCCAGATTGTCCTTGGGCGACAGCAGCGTCGCCATCAGCTTCCAGGCTTCGTCCTTGTGCTGCGAATTGGCGAACATCGCCCAGCCGGCATAGCCCAGCGTCGGATAGGATTTGCCGCTCGGGCCGACCGGCAGCGGCGCGACCGCAAAGTCGTCGGCGCTCATCTTGTCGGCGATGCCGAGCAGCGCGTCCGGATCCTGGTTGAGCATGGCGCAGGTGCCGGAATAGAAGCCGGTCACCGTCTCGTTGAAGCCCCAGCTCACGGAATCCTTCGGCGCCAGGCCGTTCTTGTACATGTCGGCCAGCATCTGCAGCCCCTTGACCGAGCCCTCCTCATTGATGGTCGAAGTGCCGTCCTCGGTGAAATAGCCGCCCTTGCCGGCGGCGATGTTCATGAACATGTGCATGCCGTTGAAGGCGCCGGGACCGCCGCGCAGGCAATAGCCGTATTTGCCGGGGATGGCGGAGATCTTCTTGGAGAACTCGACGAACTCGTCGAGGTTTTCCGGCGGACGGTCAAGACCCGCTTCCTTGAACAGCTTCTTGTTCCAGAACAGCGCGTTCACATAGTAGCCGTAAGGGATCATGAACTGGGTGTTGTTGACTGTCGAGCCGAACTGCTTGGCGCGGTCGCCGAGCGTCTTGGCGTCGTCCCATTTGGCCATGTAGGGGCCGAGATCCTCGAGCTGGCCGTTGTTGGCATAGAGGCCCATCCAGCGTTCCGGCATCTCGACCACGTCGGGCGTGTCGCCGGCCTGGACCATGGTCAGGAATTTTTCGAATGCCTGACCCCAAGGCAGCGAGACGAGCTCGACCTTGATGCCGGGATTGGCCTGCTCGAATTCGGCGATCTGCTTCTTCAGGAATTCGGTGCGCGGCGGGCTGGTGATGACCTCGACCATCTTGATGGTGGTGTCGGCCAGCGCGGCCCCGGCGGAAATCGCCAGGCCGGCAGCGGCGGCAAGCAGGATTGTCAGTCTTTTCATGTTCGGAACTCCCATTTTGAACACCTTATTTTTTTGCCTTGTCGAAGGCCTGGGCGATGTCGGCCCAGAGATCCTCGACATTCTCCAATCCGACATTGAAGCGGATGGTTCGGGGGCTGACGCCGAAGCGCGCCATCGAATTCAGACCCGGCGTCTGCTCGAGCGAGGCTTTGGCCGGCACGACCAGGCTTTCATGGCCGCCCCAGCTGACGCCGATGCGGAACAGCTTCAGCGCGTCGATGAAAGCCGGAATGTCGACATCCTCCGCGACCTCGAAAGAGAACAGCCCGGCATAGCCGGCGAGCGTCTTCTTGCCGGGATGATTGGAGTAGGCGGGATGGTTGACCCGCTCGACCTTGCCATGCGCCTTCAGCCGCTCGGCGAGCGTGAGACCGCTCTTCATATGATGCGGCAACCGCAGCGGCAGCGTGCGCAGGCCGCGCAGCAGAAGCCAGCCCTCGAAAGGCGAGAGCTTGCCGCCAAGCGATGAATAGGTCTGCTCGTTGATGTGCTTGATATGCGCGGCCGAGCCCGCCACCACCCCGGCGACGGTGTCGCTGTGGCCGCCGAGATATTTCGAAGCCGAGTGCAGCACCAGATCGACACCATGCGAAATCGGCTTCTGGAAGACGGGCGTTGCCCAGGAATTGTCGATGGTGGTGACGATGCCCTCACTCTTCGCCAGCCGCGTCAGGTGCTCAATGTCCTGCAGCTCGAACATCATCGAGGTCGGGCTTTCGAGGTAGAGCAGCTTGGCGCCCGGAAGCGCCGCCGCCACCGCATCGGGGTCCGAGCCGTCGACATAGTCGACCTTGATTTGCAAGCGCGGGAACAGGCGCTCGAACAGGCGGTAAGCGTCGCCATAGCAGTTGCGTACGGCAACGATCCGTTCGCCGGCGCCGACGAAGGCGAGCACGGTGGCGCTGATCGCCGCCATGCCGCTGGAAAAGCCCCGCGCGGCTTCCGCACCTTCCAAGGCCGCGACGCGCGCCTCGAATTCCATCACCGTCGGGTTGTCGCCGCGCGAATAGATCGGCTGCCTTCTCCTGCCGGCAAAGGTGTCGGCCATTTCGGCGTAATTGTCGAAGGTGAAGAGCGATGTCTGGTAGATCGGCGGCACCACAGCGCCGCCGGGGAACGGATCGTCATGCGCGAGAAGCGTCGCCGCCTCGCCGAGATAGTCGCTGGCCAAAGAAGCCGGGTCGAACCCTGTGGGATGCTCGTTCATTTGCGGTCCAAAAGCTTGAGGTTGGCGGCGCCGCGCTTGAGGTCGTTTTCGACAGTAGCGATGAGCTTCAGCGCTTCGGCCCGGGCTCCCTCCGGGTCGTGCGCGGCGATGCGGTCGAAGATGGTGCGGTGATAGGGAAAGCTGGCATGGCCGAAATCGCGCACGCCGAGCGGATGCTCCCAGAAGCGGTGGAACAGCTCGTGCATGGCGCTGATGATCTGCTCGAACAGCGGATTGCCGGAGGCGCGGTAGACCGACTGGTGGAACTCCCAGTCTTCCTCCGACGACATGCCGGCGCGGCTGTGGAAGGCTTCTTCCATGATGTCGAGCTTGCGCTCGATCTCGGCGACCTCAGCCTTGCCGGCGCGGACGGCGCAAAGAGCGGCGGCCTCGGCCTCCAGCGCACGGCGGATCTCCAGGGTGCGCATCAGGCCGGCGAAGTCGTTGCCGCCGGCAAGGGTCAGCGGCATGTGCAGCATGTCGGGCGAAACCGCCGCCTTGAGGTAAGTGCCGCTGCCCTGGCGCCGCTCTACGAGGCCCAGCCCCTCCCAGCGGGTGAGTGCCTCGCGAACCGTGTTGCGGCTGACCTTGAGGCGCTCGGCCAGGATGCGCTCGGTCGGCAGTTTTTCACCGGGACCCAGCGCCTCCTGCCGCACGAAGCCGGCCAACGTCTTCAGGACCGCATCATCGCGGGCCGTCGTCTGGATCGGCGGGAGAGGGTCGGTCACGCTGGTGAATTCCGAAAGTGGTCCAATGGTCCAACCAATTTCTGCATGAACGAAGAGGTGAGTCAACCATGCCGGTCCGATTCGGCGATTTCGATCGATAGCCGAGGGTGCGCGGGCGGCGTCGGCCGGTCACGCGCCGAGCTTCGCTCCAAGCTGCTCGACCTGCAGCGGATCGTCTAGGATCCCATGAGATTGTGCGGCCTCCTGGCCGGCTTCGGTCAGAGCGTAGATGCCGCGCTCGGCCCTGGCGAACCAGCCATAATAGTTGTGCAGCAGGATGCTGGCCGCGCGGGGGGCGACGAGTTTCAAATCGCGCGGCCGCTTCGGGCCGTCGGCCATGGCAGCGGCGCAGGCAATTGCTTCCTGGCGGTATGCGGTCATGATCGGCTTTTGCCGCGTGCTGCCGCCGATGGAGGGATCGCCCTTGCGGCGGTGATGCTCCTCGACCAGCCGCGAGCGCCGCCTCGGGTCGCGCCGCGGCGGCACGGCGGCCGGGCTGAGCAGCAACTCGACCTTGCCTTTCCCGTCGACCGCGAGCAGGCCGAAGCCGAGCCGCCGGCAGAGCGCGCGAAAACGTCGATCGTGCTCGCGGCCCTTGCCGCGCGCCGACATCCGCGCGGCGAGCCAGACCTCGTCGCAGGCCGCCGCCCGATCGACGCCTTGCAGAACGAGCTCGAGATTGAACTGCAGCTTCAGCTCGCAGATGACGACCACGGGCGGCTCGCCTTCGCGCAACCCGACGATGTCGCAGCCGCCGACCTCGCCTTTGACGGTGAAGTCGAGGCTCTCGAGGAACCGCTTCACCGGTGCATAGAGGGACGTTTCCTGCATGGGAGAGGCATAGCCGATTCGAGCCCGGCCGACACGGCAGAAGGCGACGCGACCGCGGGCCGCTATTGCTTGGCAAACTGGCCCCTATAGGTCTGGCCGGCAAGCGTGTAGGTGCCGGCAAGCGTTCCGTCAGGCTGCATCGTAAACGTGATGTCTGCGCCGTTCGGCAGGCGTCCAAGCTTTAATGTGTTCCCGGCGATCCTGCCGGCGCCATCGGCGATCCCCGGCTTGTTGTCGGCCATATCGCCCCATGCGTAGCTGACCGTCACCTGCCCGGCCGGTGAAACGGTCAGCACGGCCAGCTTGCCTTCAAAGGTGCCATCCAGCCGTCCCGCCCAAATGCCTGAAAACGCCGCATATCGGGCGGGGACACTCTTGCCCGGAGGCGTGATCGCCACGGTTTGGTCGAGCACCGCAGTGTCCGGGACAGCGGGAGCCGCGACAGCAGCCGGGGCAGGTTGAGGAGGAGGAGGCGGGGCCTCGGATACCGATTGACAAGCGACAAGCGCCAATGCCGCGAAACCGAGCATCACAGAAAGACTGTTTGGTGGAGCCAATCGGAATCGAACCGACGACCTCTTGAATGCCATTCAAGCGCTCTCCCAACTGAGCTATGGCCCCACTCCCGGCAGTCAGCCGGCGCCGTTTCCGGCGAAGAGATCCGGCGCGGTTGGGCACCGCGCCGTCGTTTAGTGCTGGCGGCTTCTAGCGCCGCCTTCGGTCAAGATCAAGCCTTGAAAAGCCGCTTTTTCGTCACAGGTCAAAATGGCCGGCAAACAATCGCGCCGGGGCCGAAATCAGACCTCGTCCTCGTCGTCGCCGACGCCGATCATATCGGAAACGTCGTCGTCCTCTTCCTCCTCGTCGGCAAGGAAGGTGTCATCGTCATCGTCACCGAGATCGACATCATCCTCGTCGTCGCCGAGATCGGGCAGATCGTCGCCGCCGCCCTTGGTCTCCTCGTCCGCATCTTCGAGCGAGACGATTTCGGCGCCTTCTTCCTCCTCGGAGTCGACTTCCTTGTCGGCGACGTCCTCATCGTCCTCGATCGCGGAAATCTTGCCTTCCTCGAAATAGGAGCGCGGATAGCTCTTGCCGGTGTAGGGCGAGACGATCGGGTCCTTGTTCAGATCGTAGAATTTCCGCCCCGTTTCGGGGTCGACACGTTTTGTGCCAAGTTCAGGTTTTGCCACAGCAAGCCTCGTCAAAAAAAGAATGGTCCCCTTAACCGCAGTTTTCCGCGCTGTCAAAGCCAAAAGCCGGCATCGCAAAACCTTGCATTCGAAGGCCCGCGTGAGGGGATGACCATTGCGGCGCGCCGTGATACGAGACCGCCGCAACACGACGAATTGAGCCGGCCCGCCGGCGCCCGCATTTGGAACAGGACAATGTCTCACGCTGCCGCCCCGAAGCCGGCTACGGCCCGCAAATCCCCTGCCCTTGCCGGCACGGCGCGGGTGCCGGGCGACAAGTCGATCTCGCACCGCTCCTTCATGTTCGGCGGCCTGGCTTCCGGCGAGACGCGCATCACCGGCCTGCTGGAAGGCGAAGACGTGATGCGCACGGGCGCCGCCATGAAGGCGATGGGCGCGCATATCGAAAAGACGGGCGCCGAATGGGTGATCCGCGGCACCGGCAACGGCGCGCTGCTGGAGCCGGAAGGCCCGCTCGATTTCGGCAATGCGGGCACCGGCTCGCGGCTCACCATGGGCCTGGTTGGCACCTATGACATGGAGACGACCTTTATCGGCGACGCCTCGCTCTCCGGCCGGCCGATGGGCCGGGTGCTGGAGCCGCTGCGCCAGATGGGCGTGCAGGTGCTGAAAGCGGCGCCCGGCGACCGCATGCCGATCACGCTGCGCGGCCCCAAGCATGCCGCGCCGATAACCTATCGCGTGCCGATGGCGTCCGCCCAGGTGAAGTCGGCGGTATTGCTTGCCGGCCTCAACACGCCGGGCATCACCACCGTCATCGAGCCGGTGATGACGCGCGATCACACCGAAAAGATGCTGAAAGGCTTCGGCGCCAACCTGACCGTCGAGACCGACGAGCGCGGCGTGCGCCACATCTTCATCGAGGGCCAGGGCAAGCTCACGGGGCAGACTATCGCCGTGCCGGGCGATCCCTCCTCGGCCGGCTTCCCGCTCGTGGCGGCGCTCATCGTGCCGGGCTCGGATATCGTGATCGAGAACGTGCTGATGAACCCGACCCGCACCGGGCTGCTCCTCACATTGCAGGAGATGGGCGGCCGCATTGACATCCTCAACCCGCGCAATGCCGGCGGCGAGGACGTGGCGGACCTGCGCGTGCGCTCCTCCGACCTCAAAGGTGTCGTGGTGCCGCCGGAGCGGGCGCCGTCGATGATCGACGAATATCCGGTGCTAGCAGTCGCCGCTGTTTTCGCCGAAGGCGAGACGCTGATGCAGGGTCTGGAGGAATTGCGCGTCAAGGAATCCGACCGGTTGTCGGCGGTGGCCAACGGGCTGAAGCTCAACGGCGTCGACTGCAGCGAGGGCGAAGCCTCGCTCGCCGTGCGCGGCAAGCCCGGCGGCAAGGGCCTGGGCGCTCATCCCAACGGGCCGGACACGGCGGTGAAGACGCATCTCGACCATCGCATCGCCATGAGTTTCCTGGTGATGGGGCTGGCGACGGAAAAGCCGGTGACCATCGACGACGCCAACATGATCGCGACGAGCTTTCCGGAATTCATGGGGCTGATGAAGGGGCTCGGCGCCGAGATCGAGTGACGGGCGATGGGTTGGAGCCGAACCGAGATGCAGGCGGAACAGCACCCTGCTTTGTCCTGCCGGACATCTCCCCCGCAAGGGGGGAGATTGGCGGCTCCGGCGCTCCGCTCAATCCTGCAACTTAGACAATTGGCGCAAGCCGCGATGACGGCTGATCTCCCCCCAAGCGGGGGAGATGTCCGGCAGGACAGAGGGGCGCGCGAAGGATCGCGGCGCTCATCTTGCTCATTGCGCCTATCGTTCGAGGCGAGCCAATGAGCACCCCCTTCACCATCGCAATCGACGGCCCCGCGGGCGCCGGCAAGGGCACACTCGCTCGCCGGCTCGCCGATCATTACCGGCTGAACCTGCTCGATACCGGCCTCACCTATCGCGCCGTCGCCCATAAGCTGCTCGAGCTCGGTCTGCCGCTCGACAATGTCTCGGCGGCGGAAACCGCGGCACGCCAAGTCGATCTTTCGAACCTCGACCGTACGGTGCTTTCGGCGCATGCGGTAGGCGAGGCCGCCTCAAAGGTCGCCGTCATTCCGTCGGTCCGGCGCATCCTGGTCGATAAGCAGCGCGAGTTCGCCAAGGCGCCGCCAGGCGCGGTGCTCGACGGACGCGACATCGGCACGGTCGTGTGTCCCGACGCCGATATCAAGCTCTATGTCACAGCGAGCGCGGAAGTGCGGGCAAGGCGCCGGCTGGCCGAGATCGAAAGCATGGGCGGCAGCGCCGATTTTGCCACGATTCTCGCCGACATCGAGCGCCGCGACGAGCGCGATATGGGCCGTGCCGACTCCCCGCTCAAGCCGGCGGCGGACGCGCACTTGCTCGACACCAGCGACATGGCAATCGAGGCCGCGTTTCTGGCGGCCATGGCTATCGTTGACCGAGCCATGGCCGCGAAAGACCTCGCCTGAGCTTGGCTATCACGACCGGATCGTGCCTTCGATCGCAGGTCTGCCTGACCTGCTCACGACGGCTACGAAAACCGCCGCGGTGACATAGGCAATCAAGGCGTAAAGCGCTGGCGGGATGGCCATTTCGGCATTGTTGAGCAGATATTCGCTAAGCGCCAGGGCTATGACGAACGCGGCGTTGTGGATGGCCGTTGCCATGGTGATGGCGACCGCCTGCCGCCTCTCCAGGCGCAGCAGCGACGGAACGGCGTAGCCGAGCGCCATGCTCACCACGTTGAACGCAAAGGCGGCAAAGCCGACAACAGGTCCCCAGGTCACGATGACCTGCCGCTGATCGACGACGGCAAAAATAACGACCGCCGCAAGAAAAAGCGTCGCCAGTAGCTTGACGGGCCCCTCCAGGCGCTCGGCCAGGGCCGTGTAGCGGTGCCGGACGGCAACTCCGATCGAAACCGGGACAAGCACAACGGCAAAGAACTGCAGGAATTTCTCGATCGGCAGCGGGATGACGTGCCCGGCGCCATAGAAATGCAGCAGCGAAAAATTGGTGATCAATGGCACCGACACAAGCGCCACCATTGAGCTGATCGCCGTCAGCGTCAGGCTGAGCGCCGTATCGCCCTTGGCAAGGTGGGTGAAGAGAACCGCGGACGGGGCGCCGGGACTGGCCGCGAGCAGCATCATGCCGACCGCCATGGCAGGCGGCAAAGCCGAAACCGACACGATGCCGAAGCAAAGGACGGGAAGAACCAGTATCTGCACGATAAGAGCCACCAGGAGGGCCTTCGGTCGCAGCACCACCTGCAAGAAGTCCTGGAGCTTGAGCGACAGGCCAAGCCCCAGCATGATGATGACGAGGGCAACCGGCAGGAAGATGTTGAAAGTGGCGCTTGACTGCATGGTGATGCTCCCCGTGACAATCCATGTCGGCAAAAAAGAACTGCAACCGCGAACGCGTAATCGCAAAAACATTCGGGCGGAGCACGCGCACCGCCGCGACGCGCACTTGCCTGACACCGGCGAAGTGTCTATAGAGACCGCGTTTCTGGCGGCCATGGCTAACCATCAAAGACTGCTGGCCAAGAGAAACAAGGCCTGATGCGGGTTTTCCTCGTGTTTTCCGTTGCCGGAGGCGATGAAAATACCCATATCGGGCACGAACCAGCCTGCCAGCATTCTCTATGCGCCGGACTTGCCGCTTAAGCGGCCGAGGGCTCTTCAGCCCGGAACGCCGGCAGGCTCACGCAACGCTAACCCACGGCGCCCGCTTCGCTTGTTGTGCGAAGCATTCCAGGAGAAACAATGTCAGCTGCAAATCCCACTCGCGATGATTTCGCGAGCATGCTCGAAGAATCATTCACCGCCGGCCATTCCGGCGAGGGCCAGGTTGTCCGGGGCACGATCACCGCGATCGAAAAGGACATGGCCATCATCGATGTCGGCCTCAAGGTCGAAGGCCGCGTGCCGCTGAAGGAATTCGGCGCCAAGGGCAAGGATTCCTCCCTCAAGGTCGGCGACACCGTCGAGGTCTATGTCGAGCGCATCGAGAACGCGCTTGGCGAGGCCATGCTGTCGCGCGAGAAGGCCCGCCGCGAGGAGAGCTGGGTGCGCCTCGAAGAGAAGTTCACCAAGGGTGAGCGCGTCGAAGGCGTCATCTTCAACCAGGTAAAGGGCGGCTTCACCGTCGATCTCGACGGCGCCGTGGCGTTCCTGCCGCGCAGCCAGGTCGACATCCGTCCGATCCGCGACGTCTCTCCGCTGATGCACAACCCGCAACCCTTCGAGATCCTCAAGATGGATCGCCGCCGCGGCAACATCGTGGTGTCGCGCCGCACCGTGCTCGAGGAGAGCCGCGCCGAACAGCGTTCGGAAATCGTGCAGAACCTCGAAGAGGGCCAGGTGGTCGAGGGCGTGGTCAAGAACATCACCGACTACGGTGCGTTCGTCGACCTCGGCGGCATCGACGGCCTGCTGCATGTCACCGATATGGCATGGCGCCGCGTCAACCATCCGACCGAGATCCTCAACATCGGCCAGACGGTCAAGGTGCAGATCATCCGCATCAACCAGGAAACCCACCGCATCTCGCTCGGCATGAAGCAGCTCGAGAGCGATCCGTGGTCGGATATCGGCACCAAGTTCCCGATCGGCAAGAAGATCAAGGGCACCGTCACCAATATCACCGACTACGGCGCGTTCGTCGAGCTGGAGCCGGGCATCGAGGGCCTCATCCACGTTTCGGAAATGTCGTGGACAAAGAAGAACGTGCATCCCGGCAAGATCCTGTCGACGACGCAGGAAGTCGACGTGGTGGTGCTCGAGGTCGATCCGGCCAAGCGCCGCATCTCGCTCGGCCTCAAGCAGACGCTGGAGAACCCGTGGGAAGCCTTCGCGCGCAACCATCCGGTCGGCAGCCAGGTCGAGGGCGAGGTCAAGAACAAGACCGAGTTCGGCCTGTTCGTCGGCCTGGAAGGCGACGTGGACGGCATGGTGCACCTCTCCGACCTCGACTGGACCCGTCCGGGCGAGCAGGTGATCGAAGAGTACAATCGCGGCGACATGGTCAAGGCGCAGGTGCTCGACGTCGACATCGAGAAGGAGCGAATCTCGCTCGGCATCAAGCAGCTGGCCCGCGACACGGTCGGCGAGGCGGCGAGCAGCGGCGAGCTGCGCAAGAACGCCGTCGTCACCTGCGAGGTCACCGCGGTGAAGGATGGCGGTCTGGAAGTGCGGCTGGTCGACAGCGGCCTCGATACCTTCATCAAGCGTTCGGACCTTTCCCGTGACCGCGACGAGCAGCGCCCCGAGCGCTTCACCGTCGGCCAGAAGGTCGACGCCCGCGTCATCGCCTTCGACAAGAAGACCCGCAAGCTGCAGGTCTCGATCAAGGCGCTGGAAATCGCCGAGGAGAAGGAAGCGGTCGCCCAGTACGGCTCGACCGACTCCGGCGCCTCGCTGGGAGACATCCTGGGCGCGGCGCTGAAGAAGCAGGGCAACTAAGCTCCTTTCTTTACCGAAAGCAAAAACCCCGCTGGAGCGATCCGGCGGGGTTTTTCATTGCACTTTGATCTATGAGGTCAGGCTCGCCCGTAGAGCGGCACCAGCGTGCCGCTCATCGCCTGATTGGCGGGCGAGGCGAGATAGGCGATCGCCTCGGCGGCGGCCTCGAGGCTGACCCATTTGGTGAAATCGGCGTCGGGCATGTCGGCGCGGGTGGTGGGCGTGTCGAGCGTCGAGGGCGCGACCGCATTGACCAGGATGCCCTTGTGCTTCAGCTCCTCGGCCATCGCCTGGGTCATCGCGGCGACCGCCGCCTTGCTCGCGGCATAGGCGACCATTCCGGCGCCGCGCCTGGGATCAAGCCCGGCACGCGCGCTGACGTTGACGATGCGCCCAGCGGTGCCCGACGTCAGCATCGAGCGCACCGCGGCGCGGCTGCAAAGGAAGGTGGTCCGGGCATTGGTGTCCATCATCTCGGCAAAGGATGCCGTCTCGATCTTTTCGACCGGCGCCATGGTGAAACCGCCGGCGAGATGGATCGAAGCCCAAAGCTCCGGAACCTGATGGTAGAAGGCCTCGACCTTGGCGGAGTCCGACAGGTCGACATTGTGCGCCAGATGGACACTGGCGTGAGCCGCGTAGGGAAAATGCGGCGGAGCCGCGGCATGCGCATTGGGCACGTGGCAAATCGCGCCCTGCTCCAGCAATCTGCCGACAACCGCGCCGCCGAGCGCCCCGGTGCCGCCCGTCACCACGACATGCCTGCCGTTAAGCGTTTCCGTCATATTTCGACTGCTCCTGTCGTATTCTTATGGTTATGCCGCCCCAGCCTCGAACGTCGCGCCTTTCGCGTTGTCACTCAATTGAAATATCGACATGGCAGGCGTCCCGTCTTTGCATGCGTCGAGACAAAGCCGCGTAACGTGGCGCGGGCTGCGTCTCGGCCGGATGGGACGGTCGCCAGGACCTTCAATCGACGGTGATTTCTATAACCCGCGGCTTGCCGGCAGTTCGCGCGCGCTTCAGCGCACCGGCCAGGTCACCGACCCCTGTCAGCCGCTCGGCTTCGATGCCGTAGGCCTCGGCGAGCTTGCAGAAATCCGGCGGCGCCGGCGACACGCCGACCGGCTCGACGCCGACATCAAGCATCGAGGTCTCGATCTCGCGATAACCGCGATTGTTCCAGACGACGAAGATCACCGGCGCCTCGGCGTCGAGCGCCGCGCCGAGCTCCGGCAAGGTGAACTGGAAGCCGCCGTCGCCGGTGAGGCACACGACCGGCGCTTCGGGCACGGCAAGGGCGGCACCGATCGCCGCCGGCGGACCGTAGCCCAGCGCGCCGAAACCGGTCGCGGCATTGAACCAGCCGGCCGGACGGTCGTGGTCGTAATAAAGATTGGCGGCGTAGATCGGTTGCGTCGAGTCGCCGACGATGATGGCGCCGGGCAGCGCGTCACGGATCGTCTCCACCGCGCGCAGCTGCGACAGATAGTCTGGCCGCAGCTCCGCCAGAGCGGCCTCTCGCCCTGCGGCAGCGCGGGCTTCGCCGTCTTTCGCGGCGACATGAGCCGCGCCGAGTGCAGCCAGCAGGGCAGAAAGCGCCTCGGCACAATCGGCGTGGATGCCAACCGTCACCGGACGGCGCGCGAGCTGGTCGGCGCCGATATCGATGCGGATGAGGCTCGGCGGCAGCACGAAGCCGCCATCGCCGTAGCCGTCATAGTCGGTGGGGCCGAATTCGGTGCCGGCGGCGATCACCAGATCGGCGTCCGCCATCAGCGCGCGCACCGCCTTGAGGCTGGGGCTTGCCGGCACCAAGAGCGGGTGGCCATGCAGCAGGCCGCGCGCATTGGCGGTCTCGACCACCGGCGCGCCGAGCGCTTCGGCGAAGCGCGTCAGTGCCGCGTCGGCCTTCTTGGCACCGCCACCGGCAAGAATCAGCGGACGGCGAGCCGCCTTGATCAACCTCGCAGCCTCGGCAACCGCCGCCGCGTCCGGAGCGGGCGGCGCGGCGTAGCCGAGCACCGGCGCGAGCCCCTCGGCGGGCTTCACCATGACGTTTGTCGGGATCTCTATGTGAACCGGACCCGGCCGCGACGAGGAGAAGACGGCGAAGGCGCGGGCGAGCGCACCCGGCAGTTCCTCGGCCTCGGTGACACGCTCAGAAGACAGCGCCACCTTCTCCATCATGCCGCGCTGGTCCGGCAATTCGTGCAGGAAGCCCAAACCCTTGCCGAGCGTATCGGTGGCATTGACACCGGAGATCACCAGCATCGGCACCGAATCGGCGCGCGCCTGGCCCATCGCGGTGATGGTGTTGGTGAGGCCGGGTCCGGTGATGACGAAAGCCACGCCCGGCCGGCCGCCGGCGCGGGCGTAGCCGTCGGCCATGAAGCCGGCGCCCTGCTCGTGGCGCGGCGTGATGTGGCGGATCTTCGAACGCGCCAAGCCGCGATAAAGCTCGACCGTATGGACGCCTGGAATGCCGAAGACGGTGTCGACGCCATGCGCCTCGAGCAAGGTGATGAGCGCTTCGCCGAGCGTGGTCATTGGTTTTCTCCCTTTGGAGCGGATCACCGTTTAACGGAAACGGTGATTTGCTCTATCTCTTTGTTTGTTACGCAATCCCGGACGGGAAACCGCTTTTCACCTTTTCCTGGAATTGCTCTGGCCCGTGATGGCGTTTCGTTGAATTGCCATCCCGATCTAACCTTTGTTGAGCATGATCTTTCTCCGAAAACCGGGTCCTACTTTTCGGGATCATGCTTCAGCGGCGCGAGGCCGAGTTCGGCCTCGACAGCCTTGATGCCAATCGCCGCCAACTCGCCGGGCGAGAACATCTCACCGGCCAGGCAGCCTTCGATCCAAAGCCCGTCGATGATCGCATTGATGGCGATGGCATGACGGCGCAGCTGACTTGCGTCCGGTTCGCGCTGTTCGGCGGCGAGCACCTCGGCGACGACCGCTTCCACCTCGTTACGAAAGCCAAGATAGCCTTCGCGGTGAGCACGGGCGAGCGTCGGATCCGCACCGGCACGGCCGATGAAGGTCGCCCAGAGCGAAAACACCCGCTGGTCGATGATCGGCGCGCTGAGATTGGCGGTGACGAAAGCTGCAAGGCGTTGGCGAGGCGAAGCCTCTTCCATGACCAATGCTGCTTTCGCCTGCTCGGTCATGCGGCCGACCAGCGCCGTATAGGCCCCCTGCAGCAATTCTTCCTTGCCGGGGAAATAGTGCCGGATCAGGCCGGCGGTGACGCCGGCACGCAATGCGATGGTGCGCAAAGTGGCGCCCTGCAGGCCATATTCCGCCACGCAGTCCAGAGTCGCTTCGATCAGATCCTGCCGCCGCCGCTCCTCGCCCTCGCGACGGAACTTGCGGCGCGCCGTCATCGGCGCAGGATCGGCCGCGTCAGGCATGTCGGCCCGCCTTCGCAGGCGATACAGAGCGCATCCGCCTCGAAAATCTCAACCGTGCAGCCGGCGGCCTCCATCGCGGCTTTGGTCTTGGGAAAGCCCGCAACGGCAATGACCTTGTGCGGGCTGGTCGGCAGCACGTTCAGGCTGAGGCCGTTGGAAGCGGCGAATTCTCCGGCGTCGCCTTCGACCAGCCTGATGCCGCGCGCCTTCAGCATCTGATAGAACGGAGCCGGCAACAGCGGCGAATAGACCAGCGCGAGATCGTCGGCCAGCGGGCTGATCACCGACATCAGATGCAGGCACGCCTCTTCCCCCTGCCACAGCGGCAGATCAAAACCGTAGACAGAAATTCCCAGCGGCGTCAGCAGGTTCGAAACCTGCTGGATGCCTTCCTGGTTGGAGCGGACCCCGCGCCCGATCGCCAGCGTGCGGGCATCCACCCATACGCAATCACCGCCTTCGACCTGGCCGGGAGCCTCGACGCGGCCGAGGATCGGAATACCCAGCCCTCTGTAGGTTTCTTCATGCAGGGAGGGTTCCCTGGCGCGCAATGGCTTGCCCATGGACAGGATCAGCGCACCGTGCTCGGTCATCAGCGATGGGTCGTGCGTGAACACCGAATCCGAAAGGCCGTCGGCCTTGTCCTCGATCCATTCGATTTCGGCGCCGGAAGCGGCTACCAGTTCAGCAAGGACCGCGTGCTGCGACGCTGCCTTTGCCGGGTTGAACCCCGGGCCGTAGTGCCATTGAGCTCTGTCGGCGTCGCGCATCGCGTTCGCCGCCGACCGCATGAGAACGCGCCGCAGCGGCGCTGCCATGGATTGTGATCCGAAAGCGCTCATCAATGACCTTTTAAGATGAAAAAAACCGAAAAAATTTCATGAACGGCTATTTATACACTTGCGCAACAAGGTCGCAAGTGCCGTAATGAACGGGATTGACGGGCTCGCGCTGCCGGGTCCATGCTGAAGTGAGGAGCGGGACAGTACAGCGTATGTTGATGAGCCGGATGGACGTTCGACGAACTGCCGTCGCCCCTACAGAGGTTGCCCGGTGAGCGCGGTGGAAGCCGCCGCCGTCCCAGCCGGCCAAGCGCAGAGCGGCGCCGCCGAAGCCATCCATGTCGAGAACCTGCACAAGAAGTTCGGCCAGTTGCATGTGCTGAAGGGCGTTTCGCTGTCGGGCGCGACGGCGAGGTGATCGCCATCATCGGCGGCTCGGGCTCCGGCAAGTCGACGCTGCTGCGCTGCATCAACTGCCTGGAAAACCCGACCAGCGGCATCATCCGTGTCAATGGCGAGGAGATCAAGCTGAAGGCCGACAGCCACGGCCATACGGTTCCTGCCGACCGCAAGCAGATCGAGCGCATCCGCTCGAGACTCGGCATGGTGTTCCAAAACTTCAACCTGTGGAGCCACATGACGCTGATCGAGAACGTCATCGAGGTTCCGGTGCACGTGCTCGGCGTCAAGCGCGACGAGGCGATCGCCCAGGCCGAGAAGCTGCTCGCCCGGGTCGGGCTGGCGGAGAAGCGCGACGTCTACCCGGCATTCCTGTCGGGCGGCCAGCAGCAGCGCGCCGCGATCGCCAGGGCACTGGCGATCAATCCGCGCGTCATGCTGTTCGACGAGCCGACCTCCGCGCTCGATCCGGAGCTGGTCGGCGAGGTGCTGAAGGTGATCGGCGACCTGGCGCGCGAGGGGCGCACCATGGTGCTGGTGACGCATGAAATGAAATTCGCCCGCGAGGTCGCGACCCATGTCGTCTACCTCTACAACGGGCTGGTCGAGGAAGAAGGCCCGCCGGAACAGCTGTTCGGCGCGCCAAAATCCGAAAGGCTCAAGCAATTCCTCCGCAATGTCGGCTAGGGCCGGCGTCAAGCGGAGCGAAAACCGGGAACGACAACAAACTGGGAGTCCTGAAATGAAGACTGTTCTCAAGACCTTCGCCGCGGCGCTGCTGTTCGGCGTCGCCGCGATGGGCGTGGCCAAGGCCGATCAGGTCAAGATCGGCGTCGCCGCCGAGCCCTATCCGCCATTCACCTCGCCGGACGCGACGGGCAAGTGGGTCGGCTGGGAGATCGATTTCATCGACGCTGTCTGCGCCGAGGAGAAGCTCGACTGCGTCATCACGCCCGTTGCCTGGGACGGCATCATTCCGGCGCTCACCACCAAGAAGATCGACCTTATCGTCTCCTCGATGTCGATCACCGACGAGCGCAAGAAGACGATCGACTTCTCGGATAAGTACTACAACACGCCGACAGCAATCATCGGACCGAAGGATCAGAAGTTCGGCGCCACGCCGGACGATCTCAAAGGCAAGGTGATCGGCGTTCAGGTGTCGACCGTGCATGCCGTCTACGCCAAGAAGCACTTCACCGGCGCGCAGGAGATCAAGGAATACCAGACGCAGGACGAGGCCAACAACGATCTCGCCGCCGGCCGTCTCGATGCGGTGCAGGCCGACTCCATCGCGCTCGGCGAATTCCTCAAGACGGACCAGGGCAAGGCCTGCTGCGATCTGAAGGGCATGGTCGCGCCGGACGACGAGGTGCTGGGGCCGGGCGTCGGCGCCGGCGTGCGCAAGGAAGACACCGCGCTCAAGGAAAAGATCAACGCCGGCATCAAGGCGATCCGCGCCAACGGCAAGTACGATGAGATCTCCAAGAAATACTTCGACTTCGACATCTATGGCGGCGCCACGCAGTCGAACTGACGCCTCCATTTGATATTTGGGGGCATGGCCAGCGCCATGCCCCTTGGCCCAAACCTTGCCACGCAAGCCCGCCGCTGAACGCTGCGGTCGGCGGCTGCCAGCAATTCGGGGGCGAAGCTGATCAATGCCTTTCTTCCGGCCTCGGCGGCCGGCATCATCGAACTCCTGTCGCCCGTGCCGCCCGGCTGGGGCGGCACCCTGCTGGTCGGATTGCTGCATTCGATCGAGATCGCCATCGGCGCCACCTGCCTTGGTCTTTTGATCGGCACCGGCGGCGCCTGGGGCAAGCTTTACGGCGGACCGGTGACGCGCGATCTGCTCGCCGTCTACACCACGGTGGTGCGCGCCGTGCCGGAACTGGTGCTGATCCTGCTGCTCTATTACGCCGGCACCGATCTCATCAATCAGCTGCTGACCGCGATGGGTTACCAGCGCGTCGACATCAGCGGGCTGGCCGCCGGCATCTTTGTCCTTGGCGTCGTGCAGGGCGCCTATTCGACGGAAGTCATCCGCGGCGCCATCCTGTCCATCCCACAAGGCCAGATCGAGGCCGCCCGCGCCTATGGCATGCCGCCCGGCCTGATGTTGAGGCGCATAACATTGCCGGCAATGCTGCCTTTCGCCATTCCCGGCCTTGCCAATCTCTGGCTGATCGCCACCAAGGACACCGCGTTGCTTGCCGTCGTCGGCTTCTTCGAACTGACGCTCGCGACGCGTCAGGCGGCCGGCGTCACCAAGGCCTATCTGGTCTTCTATCTTGCTGCCGGCGCGCTTTATCTGGCGCTGACGCTGTTTTCCAACGTGATCATCGGCCGCGTCGAGGCCTGGTCGCGGCGCGGCATGCCTTCCGTCAAGGAGGCGCGCTGATGTCGGCCGAAGCGACCGCGATCAATATGGCGGCGCGTGCCTCGCTCTGGCTGAAGCCGCACCGCATCGTGCTGATCCTAATCGCGCTGGGATTGGTCCTCTGCGCGGCCTTCTTCATGCGCTGGGACTGGCTGCCGCAATATTGGCAGATGGGGCTGCTCGGCATCTGGCGGTCGCTGTGGATCCTCGTCGTGACCTGCGCGCTGGGCTTTATACTAGCCGTACCGCTTGGGCTGGCGCAGGCCGGTGGGCCGTTCTGGCTCGCCGCACCGGCCAAGATCTTCTGCACCATCATCCGCGGTACGCCGCTGCTGCTGCAACTGTGGCTGCTCTACTACGGGCTTGGATCGCTTTTTCCGCAATATCCATGGATCCGCGAGTCCTGGATGTGGCCCTATCTCAGGCAAGCCTGGCCCTACGGCGTATTGGCGTTGACCTTGTCATTCGCCGGCTATGAAGGCGAGGTGATGCGCGGCGCCTTCGCCGGCGTGCCGAAAGGGCAGCTGGAAGCCGCGCGCGCCTTCGGCATGAGCCGCTTCAAGATCTTCCGCCGCATCTGGCTGCCGCAGGCCTTTTTCCGCGCGCTTCCGACACTGACCGGCGAAACCGTGCTGCAGCTCAAGTCGACGCCGCTGGTGGCGACGATCAGCGTCATCGATATCTTCGCCGTCTCGTCCAAGGTGCGGCAGGACACTTATCTCACCTACGAGCCCTTGCTGCTGCTGGCGCTGATCTACATGACCATCACCGGCATCCTGGTTCTCATCTTCAGCCGCATCGAGGCCCGGATTCCGGTCAAGATCGGTTAGCAGGGGAGTAGGGGAGTAGGGGAATAGGGGAGTGTTCAGCCACGATCCGCATTCACATTTCCATCCCCATTCGCTATTTGCTCCACAATTTCCCCCTACTCCCTTACTCCCTCAGGACGGCTCCGATGCAACTCACTCTCGACCAGGCAACAGGGCTCTGCCGCATGGCGGCGCTCGGCGCCGGCGCCAACGAGGAGGCGACGCAGTCGCTGGTTGCCTCGATCATCGCCGCGCAAGCAGAAGGCCTGTCGGCGGTCGGCCTGTCGCATTTCATCGACTATCTGGAGGCCATCGAGGACGGTCGCATCGACGGCGATGCCGATCCGGTCGTCACCCGGCCGGCGCTGGCCGTCTACCTGTCCGACGCGCGCGGCGGGCTTGCCCATACCGGCTTCGACCGCACTATAGATGACCTCGTCAAGGCGGCGAGGCTGTTCGGCGTCGCCATCTTCTCGCAAAGGAACGCCTATACCTGCGGCGCGCTCGGCTATTTCACCGGACGGCTGGCAGCGCAGGGGCTGGTCTCGTTCGCCGCGACCAACGGGCCGGCGGTGCTTGCAGGCTCGGGCTCGGTCAAGCCGGTCTACTGCACCAACCCGATGTCCTTTGCCGCGCCTGCCGCGGACGGGCCGCCGTTGGTGATCGACCAATCGTCGAGCGCCACCGCCTTCGTCAACATCCGCAAGGCGGCGGAAGACGGCAGGAAGATCCCCGAGGGCTGGGCACTCGATGCCAGCGGCAACCCGACCACCGATCCGGCGGCGGCGATGAAGGGCGCGATGCTCGCCTTCGGCGGCCAGCGCGGCGCCAACATCGCGCTTATGGTCGAGGTGCTGGCGGCGGGGATTTCCGGCGCCAACTGGTCGCTCGACGCACCCTGGTTCTCCGGCGGGCCGGACAGCCCCGGAACCGGGCTCTTCGTGCTCGCTATCGAGCCCAAATTGGTCGATCCGGATTTTGAGCAGCGCATGAAGGACCAGCTCGACCGGCTGCGGCGGCGCTACGGCGTGCACATCCCCGGCCGTGCCCGGGCAGAGGCCGCTGAAAAGGCGACGGCGCGCGGTGTCGATATCCCGAAGGCGGTCGTGCAGCGCATTTCCGAATTCGCCGAACGCTACTCGGCCTGATCGAGGCATCGCCCGGCAACAAGGCGCGCATTTGCTTCGCGCCGCTTTGAACCTTTCTTAGCCCGGCAGCGACCCATCAGCGGCACCCCACATCGCAAGCCGCAAAAGGGTGGCTTGGATCGCGGCTTGCGATTGGCGGCCGTCGCGCCGGGCGTCCAGGGCCGGGGCGGGCGTGCTTGCTTCACGCCGCCTTGATACCGTCTCAGGTCAGGCCGCCTCGTTGGACCCTGTTTCGGTGCGCTCACTGCCCGGAAAACCCCGCCTCGGCGGGGTTTTCTGTTTCTCACTGCGGCAATAAAACATGCGAAAGTTCGTCAGGTTTATTCTATTTGACGGAGTGGACGCCTTTGCGTCCGTCAAATCAGCAAAAAGGAGACCGCATGTTCGCCAGCACCGACACGTCCAGAACAAGGCTTATCGTTCCGGCCCTAGGCGGACTCTATGCGACACTGAACAATGCGGCCGAAACGCTGCTGCGCGCCGTTGCCGGGGCCTTCCTCGCCATTCATGGCTCGCAGAAGATCGTCAATCCGCTTGGCGCCACGGAAATGGTCGAAGGTCTGGGCTTCTATCCTGGCGTCTTCTGGTCGCCGCTGCTCGCCTGCACCGAATTCTTCGGTGGCATTTTGATTGCCATCGGCCTCGTCACCCGCCCGGCCGCTTTCGCCGGCCTGATCGTGCTTCTGGTCACGGTATGGTTCCACTGGGTCACCATGGGCCAGGGCTTTTCGGGCGCGGAAAAGTCGCTGCTTTGGGCGGCAATCCTCGCCTTCTTCGTCATCCGAGGCGGCAACCGGCATTCGGTCGACGCGCGTATCGGCAAGGCGTTCTGAGCGGCTTTTACCCTGACGCAATTCGGCACGGAAAACCGCTCCACACTTTCCTGGAATTGCTCAAAAACAAGGCGGCGGCGACCTCCGGTCGCTCTTTGCCTTTGACGCGAAACGGATTAAGAAGCGGCTCAGCCAAGCTTTTGCGCGCGGAGCCAGCCATGACCGAAATCCTGCAGACCCCCAAGCTCGTCGTCGTGTTCGGCGGCTCGGGATTCGTCGGCCGTCATGTCGTTCGCGCGCTCGCCAAGCGCGGCTATCGCATCCGGGTCGCCTGCCGGCGGCCCGACCTTGCCGGCCATGTGCAGCCGCTCGGCAATGTCGGCCAGATCCAGCCGGTGCAGGCCAATGTGCGCGTGCGCTGGTCGGTCGACCGCGCCGTTCAGGGCGCCGACCACGTCGTCAACCTCGTCGCCATACTGCATGAGAGCGGCCGGCAGAAATTCGGCTCCGTGCACGAGTTCGGCGCGCGCGCCGTCGCCGAGGCCGCGCGATCGGTCGGCGCCGGCCTCACCCATATATCGGCGCTCGGCGCCGACCTCAACTCGCCGTCGGGATATGCCCGCACCAAGGCTCTCGGCGAGAAAGCAGTGTTCGAGACGGTGCCCGACGCCGTCGTCTTGCGGCCCTCGATCAATTTCGGACCCGAGGACGCCTTCTTCAACCGCTTCGCCAACATGGCGCGCTTCTCGCCCGTGCTGCCGCTGATCGGCGGCGGGGAGACGAAATTCCAGCCGATCTATGTCGGCGACGTCGCCGAGGCGGTGGCACGCTCGGTCGACGGCAAGGTCGAGCGTGGCCAGACCTATGAGCTCGGCGGCCCGCAGGTGTTGACCTTCAAGGAATGCATGCAGGAGCTGCTCGCCGTTATCGACCGCAGACGCCTCCTGGTGCCGGTGCCGTGGTGGGTGGCCAATATCCAAGCCTCGATCCTGCAGCTGTTGCCCAATCCGCTGCTGACCAAGGACCAGGTGCTGCAGCTGCGCGAGCACAACGTCGTCTCCGAAGCCGCCGCCAAGGCGAACAGAACGATCAATGGCCTCGGCATCCAGCCGCAGGCGATCGCCGCGATCCTGCCGAGCTATCTCTGGCGCTTCCGCGCCGCCGGCCAGTTCCAGCAGCGCCGGCCGATCGCCGACCGGTAGACTGTTCCCGATCGGGACCGTTCCAATCAGGCGCGGCGGGAAATCTGCATCGGCAGGCCGCCCTGCGGCTGCGTGGTCAGCTTCTGCACCGGCCATGGCCGAGTTTGTGACGTTACGTCGAAACGGAAGCGCGACAACAGGATGGCCAAAGCAATGATCGCCTCCTGCATGGCGAAGCTGGCGCCGATGCAGACGCGCGGCCCGGCGCCGAAAGGCAGATACTGGAAGCGGTCGATCCGTTCGCGGTTCTCCGGATGGAAGCGCTCCGGCATGAAGGCGTCCGGCCTGTCCCATAGCTTGCGATGGCGATGCACCACCCAGGGCATCACCAGCACGGCGGCGTATCTCGGGATATAAAGGCCGTTCCAGGTCTCCGGCTCGATCGGCTCGCGATTGATCGAGGGCGCTGGCGGATAAAGCCTCAGCGCTTCCTCGAAGGCGGCGCGGGTGAGCGGCATGGCGTCCAGCCATCTTGTCGGATCGGGCTCGCGCGCCAGCACCGCATCGATCTCCTGCTCGACCTTGTCGCGCTCCCAGGGCGCTTCGGCGAGACAGTAGATCGTCCAGCCGAGCGCGCGCGCCGTAGTCTCGTGCCCGGCGCCGATGAAGGTGATGATGTTGTCCTCGACTTCGGCGCGGGTCAGGCCATCCGGCCCCTCGGCTTTCAGGAGTAGCGTCAGGAAATCCTGCGGCACGCCGTCGGGATCGCGCTTCAGCCGCTCCTCGCGCATTTTCACCGTGTTGGCAACGATGTTGCGGAAATAGGCCATGGTCTTGCGGCCGCGGATGCGGGTCAGCCGCGGCAGCCATTCCGGGGCGCGCAACAGGTCGAGCGGATCGACCCGGCCCATGGTCTCGAACAGGCGGTCGATCTCCTTGGCGAAGCTGCCGGGCTCGCCGGCGATCTCGCCGGAAAACAGCGTCTCGGCCAGGATGTCATAGGTGAGCATCGTCATGTCACGGGCGACGTCAGTCGTGCCGCCGGCCTCGTAGCGGGTGGCGAATTCCAGCGTGCGCTTCAGCATCGACTCGGCGAAACCGAAGATGTGGCGCGGCGTGAACACCGGCGCCATCGCCTTGCGCGAGCGCTTCCACGTCTCGCCCTCGGCGGTGAGCAAGCCGTCTCGCAGGATCGGGCGCAGGATCAGCTGGCGCACCGTCGCCATCTTGTAGTTCCTGGCGTTGTCGACCAGCACGTGGCGGATGAGGCCGGGATCGTTGGCGATGACCAGCGGCCCGCCGATACCGGTCACCGAGATCCAGGGCTCGTTGTAGGTATGCTCGCCCCACAGCTCGAGCGGGTTGCGGTAGACGATGCGCATCATCTCCAGCGTCGAGGGCGGCTGGGTGCGCGGCTTCGGCGCAGGCGGCACGAAGGGGGCGGGCTTTGTGTCCATCGGATGCTCCGCTACGACGGCAAATGTAATGCGCGGCAAAGCGGGCGTCCATGTGACCGAACGGAAAGCCCATGGAGAGACCGCCTCGCCTGAATGTGAACGGCGCCCTTCGATGGCTGCTTGTTGACGGTGACCGGTTCCTTTAGTCGCCAACGGATACCGTCAATCGAGGAGCCACCCGTGAAGCACCAGTTGAGCATCATCATCGGCAGCACGCGACCGGGACGGGCCGGACCGATCTTCGCCGAGTGGCTGGAGGGGTTCGCGCGCGAGCACGGCAAGTTCGAGCCGGCGCTCGCCGACATTGCCGCCTTCAAGCTGCCGCTGCTCGACGAGCCGCATCATCCGCGCCTGCGCAAATACGAGAACGACCACACCAAGGCCTGGTCGACGGCGATCGACGCCGCCGACGCCTTCGTCTTCGTGGCGCCGGAATACAATTACTTTGCCGCTCCGGCGATTGTTAACGCCGTGGACTATCTGCTCAAGGAGTGGCGCTACAAGCCCGCCGCCATCTTCAGCTATGGCGGGGTGTCCGGCGGCCTGCGCGCGGCACAGGCGCTGAAGCCGCTGCTGACCTCCGTCGGCGTCATGCCGATCCCGGAAGGCGTGGCGCTGCCTTCCTACAGGACCTTGCTCGACAAGGAGGGCGCGTATCATCCGAGCGAGCAGGTGCTGGGCGGCGCCAAGGCCATGCTGGACGAGTTGTTCCGCTGGAGCGAGGCGCTGAAGGCGCTGCGCGCCGGCCTCCCGGCAGAATAGCAGCCGCCCCGATGTGACTGTTGCAAGGCCGCTCGGGCGCGACTTTCGCGCCGGCATAGCCCGCTGCCCGCACCGCGCTTCCCGGTGTATCGCGCCCGGCCTGCCAACGGCCGCTCGCCAAGCCGGCAAAACGCCTGCAAACCTTGGAAAAACGGCCATTTGCGCCTATATCTAGGACATCAAAACGGCGCGATTCGGGACCATTTTTCCGCGCCGGATCAGCGACATCAATCAGACAGGTATTTATGAGCGATCAGACCGAAAGCGCCATTGGCGCGGAAGCCGAGTATGGCGCCGATTCCATCAAGGTTTTGAAGGGGTTGGATGCTGTCCGCAAGCGGCCGGGCATGTATATCGGCGACACCGACGACGGCTCGGGCCTGCATCACATGGTCTATGAGGTGGTGGACAACGCCATCGACGAGGCGCTGGCCGGGCATGCCGATCTCGTCTCGGTGACGCTCAACCCCGACGGCTCGGTGACCGTTATCGACAATGGCCGCGGGATTCCGACCGATATCCACCCCAGTGAGGGCGTCTCGGCGGCCGAAGTGATCATGACCCAGCTGCATGCCGGCGGCAAATTCGACCAGAACTCCTACAAGGTTTCGGGTGGCCTGCACGGCGTCGGCGTCTCGGTGGTCAACGCTCTTTCGGCATGGCTCAAGCTCAAGATCCGTCGCAACGGCGAAATCTTCGAGATGAGCTTCACGCACGGCAATGCCGACGCTCCGCTGAAGGAGACCGGCACCTACGAGCAGGACAAGCGACCGGGGACCTATGAAGGCCGCAGCGGCAGCGAGATCACCTTCTTCCCGTCAGCCGAAACCTTCACCATGGTCGAATTCGACTACAACACGCTCGAGCACCGGCTGCGCGAGCTCGCCTTCCTCAATTCCGGCGTGCGCATCGTGCTGACCGACGCGCGCCATGCCGACCTCGTGCGCCACGAGCTGCATTATGACGGCGGCCTAGAGGAGTTCGTGAAATATCTCGACCGGGTGAAGAAGCCGCTGATCGAGAAGCCGATCGCCATTCGCGCCGAGCGCGACGGCATCACCGTCGAGGTGGCGATGTGGTGGAACGATAGCTACCACGAGAATGTGCTGGCCTTCACCAACAACATCCCGCAGCGCGACGGCGGCACGCATTTGGCCGGATTTCGCGCCGCGCTGACCAGGCAGATCACCGGCTATGGCGAGTCCTCCGGCCAGACCAAGAAGGAAAAGGTTTCGCTGACCGGCGACGACTGCCGCGAAGGCCTGACGGCCGTTCTGTCGGTCAAGGTTCCGGATCCGAAATTCTCCTCGCAGACCAAGGACAAGCTGGTCTCCTCGGAAGTCCGGCCGGTGGTGGAAAGCCTAGTCAACGAGGCGCTGGGCACCTGGCTGGAAGAGCATCCAACCGAAGGCAAGGTGGTGGTGGAGAAGGTGATCCAGGCGGCCGCCGCGCGCGAAGCCGCGCGCAAGGCGCGCGACATAACCCGCAAGAGCACGCTCGGCGTCACCTCGCTGCCCGGCAAGCTTGCCGATTGCCAAGAGCGCGATCCCGCGAAATCGGAAATCTTCATCGTCGAGGGCGACTCGGCCGGCGGCTCGGCCAAGGGCGGGCGCTCGCGCCAGAACCAGGCTATCCTGCCGCTGCGGGGCAAGATCCTGAATGTCGAGCGGGCGCGCTTCGACCGTATGCTCAGCTCCGACATGATCGGCACGCTGATCACGGCGCTCGGCACCTCGATCGGCAAGGACGAGTTCAACGCCGACAAGCTGCGCTACCACAAGATCATCCTGATGACGGACGCCGACGTCGACGGCGCCCATATCCGCACGCTGCTGCTCACCTTTTTCTTTCGGCAGATGCCGGAGCTGATCGAGCGCGGCCATCTCTACATCGCCCAGCCGCCGCTTTACAAAGTGACGCGGGGCAAGAGCTCGCAATATCTCAAGGACGAAAGCGCCTATGAGGAATATCTGATCGAGTCCGGGCTGGAAGAGGCTTCACTGACGCTCGCCTCCGGCGAGGTGCGGACCGGACAGGACCTGCGCGGGGCCGTCGACGACGCGTTGGCGGTGCGGCACCTGATCAACGGACTGCACACGCGCTACAACCGCAGTGTCGTCGAGCAGGCGGCGATCGCCGGCGCGCTCAACGCCGACGTGCTCGCCGATCTCGGCCGCGCCACCGCCATGGCCGAACACGTCGCCAGGCGGCTCGACATGATCGCCGAGGAGACCGAGCGCGGCTGGAGCGGACGGCTGTCGACCTCCAATGACGGGTCGGGCGGCTATGTCTTCGAACGCACCGTGCGCGGCGTCAAGGACGCGGTCCAGCTCGATGCCGGGCTGATCAATTCGGCCGATGCGCGCCAGCTGGACCGCTATGCAGCGCGTCTGGCGGAAGTCTATGGCGAGCAGCCGACGCTGCGCCGCAAGGAGACTTCCGAGCTCCTTTCCGGACCGCTGGCGCTGCTCAACGCGGTGTTCGCGGCGGGCCGCAAGGGACTGACCATGCAGCGCTACAAGGGCCTTGGCGAGATGAACGCCGAACAGCTCTGGGAAACCACGCTGGATCCGAATGTGCGCTCGCTGCTTCAGGTCAAGGTGGCCGACGCGACCGACGCCGACAGCTTGTTCTCACGGCTGATGGGCGACGAGGTGGAGCCGCGGCGCGAGTTCATCCAGGACAATGCGCTGTCGGTGGCCAATCTGGATATTTGAGGACCGTGCCAATCGGCCCTCTCAGCCTGCCGTCGGTCCGCCGTCCGTGGCGGATGGGGTGATCCGACCGGAACAGAAGGTCTCCTGAAACATTGTGACAGATCGATCACAACTTGTTTCAGGAGGTTTCGATGGGCCGCGGTATCTTGCTCTGGTTGCTCGGGGTTCCGATTCCGATCATCATTCTCATTATGCTTTTTGCCCGCTAGGAGGCTTCGATGCAGCCCACCCTATCGGCAACCGATGCTCCCGGTACGCTAGAATCCTCCGCCACCGCCGTCAGTTGGGGGCCGATCATCGCTGGCGCTTTCGCAGCCTCGGCTTTGACTCTCATCCTTACCTTGCTCGGCTCCGGACTCGGGCTGACGATGGTTTCGCCCTGGTCCGCGTCGAACCCTTCGGTCACCACCTTCGCGGCTACCACCGGCGCCTGGTTGATCGTCGTGCAATGGCTGTCGGCGGGCCTAGGCGGTTATCTTGCCGGGCGGTTGCGGACCAAATGGGTTGGCGTCCACACTGACGAGGTCTATTTCCGCGACACCACCCACGGCTTCCTTGCCTGGGCGCTGGCCACGTTGCTTGTCGCCGGTGTTCTCGGCTCGGTCCTGTCGGCTGCAGTTGGGACGGGCGTGCAGGCGGCATCCACTGTCGCGTCGGGCGCCGCGATGGGTGCCTCGGCAGGCGCGTCGGCAAACGCCAACGGCGCCTCGGTCGACAATGCGACATCGTATTTCGTCGACACGCTGTTCCGTCCGGCGGATGCGAGCAAGCTTGCAGCCGCAAATCCGCAAAACGACGCGGCGACCACCGCGCAAGCGTCTCGCATCCTGGTCGCAAGTGCTGCCGCCGGTGAGGTGTCGGCCGACGACAAGGCCTACCTGGCGCAGCTTGTGACTGCCCGCACAGGCCTTCCGGAAGCCGACGCAAAGGCCCGTGTCGATGCGGTGCTTGCAAAGGTGGAGGAGGCTAAGACCAAGGCCAAGCAGGCGGCAGACACGGCCAGGAAGGCAACGGCCTCATTTGCCCTGATCGGCGCCTTGGCATTGGTCATCGGCGCATTCATCGCCAGCGCTGCCGCAGCTCTCGGCGGCAAGCAGCGCGACGAAGACGAGGCGCTTTTCCTGTCCAAAGGCTAGACTGAACCATCCGGTGATTGAAAGACAAAGCCCGGCTCACGGCCGGGCTTTTCGGTCTTTGAGATGGCAAGCTGGATCAGTGATCGAAAGCCTTGACGATTTCCTCGGTCATCTTCTTGGCGTCGCCGAGCAGCATCATGGTGCCGTCCTTATAGAACAGCGTGTTGTCGATGCCGGCATAGCCCGAACCCAGCGAGCGCTTGACGAAGAGACAGGTGCGGGCCTTGTCGACGTCGAGGATCGGCATGCCGTAGATCGGGCTGCTCTTGTCATCTCGCGCGGACGGGTTGGTGACGTCGTTGGCGCCGATGACATAGGCGACATCGGCCTGCGCGAATTCGGAGTTGATATCCTCCAACTCGAACACCTCGTCATAGGGCACATTGGCCTCGGCGAGCAGCACGTTCATGTGACCGGGCATGCGGCCGGCGACCGGATGGATGGCGTATTTTACCTCGACGCCGTTGGCCTTGAGCTTGTCGGCCATCTCGCGCAGCGCGTGCTGGGCCTGGGCCACCGCCATGCCATAGCCCGGCACGATGATGACCTTCTGCGCGTTCATCATCAGATAGGCGGCGTCGTCGGCCGAGCCCTGCTTGACGGTGCGCTCGATCCCGTCGTCGGCAGCCGCAGCCGTCTCGCCGCCGAAGCCGCCGAGGATGACGGAGATGAAGGAGCGGTTCATGCCCTTGCACATGATGTAGGACAGGATCGCACCGGAAGAGCCGACCAGCGCACCGGTGATGATCAGCGCTAGATTGCCGAGCGTGAAGCCGAGCGCCGCCGCCGCCCAACCGGAATAGGAATTCAGCATCGACACCACGACCGGCATGTCGGCGCCGCCGATCGGGATGATCAGAAGCACGCCGAGCACCAGCGAGGCGGCGACGATCAGCCAGAAGATGAGCTTGGATTCGGTGGTGACGAGCAGCACGATCAGCACCACGAGGGCTACGCCAAGCGCGATGTTGATCAGGTGGCGGCCGCCGATCATGATCGGCTTGCCGGACATGCGGCCGTCGAGCTTGAGGAAGGCGATGACCGAGCCAGTGAAGGTGATGGCGCCGATGGCGACGCCGAGGCTCATCTCGATGAGCGCCTGGGCATGGATGTCGCCGGCCGTGCCGATGCCAAAGCTTTCCGGCGCGTAGATGGCGGCCGCCGCCACCATGACGGCAGCGAAACCGACGAGCGAGTGGAAGGCGGCGACCAGCTGCGGCATCGAGGTCATGGCGATGCGGCGCGCCACATAGGCGCCGACGCCGCCGCCGATGGCAAGCCCCAGCACGATCAGGCCGAAGCGGCCGGCCGAGGGCAGCGCCAGTGCCAGCGTGGTGGCGATGGCAATGCCCATGCCGATCATGCCGTAGAGATTGCCCTGTCGGCTGGTGGTCGGATGCGACAGGCCGCGCAGCGCCAGGATGAACAGGATGCCGGAGACCAGATAGAGGAAGGAAGCGAGATTGACGGTCACGTCACTTTTCCTTCTTCTTGTACATGGCGAGCATGCGCTGAGTGACGAGGAAGCCGCCGAAGATGTTGACCGACACCAGCACCAGGGCGATGAAGCCGAAGCCCGCCGCAAGGCCGGAGGCCGCGATGCCGACGGCGAGCAGCGCGCCGACGACGATGACCGAGGAGATGGCGTTGGTGACGGCCATCAGCGGCGTGTGCAGCGCCGGCGTCACCGACCAGACGACATAATAGCCGACGAAGATCGCCAGCACGAAGATGGCGAAGCGGAAGACGAAGGGATCGATGGCGCCGCCCGAGAGCGCGTGCGCCGCGTTGCCGACAGCCTCGGCGCCGGCGGGCGCATTGGCGAGATCCTGCACCGCGAGGCGTACGGCAGCCGTCGCCTGATCGAGCTGGTCGAGGGCTTTCTGCAGCTGTTCCATCACGCGGTCCCTTCTGGCTTAGGCGAGGGTGACTTGGCTGCGGCCCTCTTCCTGGGCACCGGTTTCTTGTCGGCGGCATCCGCGACCAGGACGGTGGCCGGGATCGCAGCCGGCTCGGTGCGCGGCGTCTCGGCGGCCTTGGCGAAACTGGGGTGCACGACTTGGCCGGCATCGGTCAGCATCGTCGCTTTGACCAACTCGTCATCGCGCTTGATGGCAAGGGTCTTCGTCGCCTTGTCGACCATCGTCTCGAGGAAGGCGTAGAGGTTCTTGGCGTAGAGAAGCGAAGCGGATGCAGCGACACGACCGGGAACATTGAGATGGCCGACGATCTTGACGCCGTTTTCCGTCGTCACGACCCTGCCGGGCACCGCGCCTTCGACATTGCCGCCGCGCTCGACGGCGAGGTCGACGATCACCGAACCCGGCTTCATCGAAGCGACCATGGCGGCCGACACCAGCTTCGGCGCCGGACGGCCGGGGATCAGCGCCGTGGTGATGACGATATCCTGCTTGGCGATGTGCTCTGCGGTCAGTGCCGCCTGCTTGGCCTGATATTCCTTCGACATTTCCTTGGCGTAGCCGCCGGCGGTCTCCGCCGCCTTGAACTCCTCGTCCTCGACCGCCAGGAACTTTGCGCCGAGCGACTGCACCTGCTCCTTCACCGCCGGACGCACGTCGGTGGCGGTGACGACGGCGCCGAGACGGCGCGCGGTGGCGATCGCCTGCAGACCGGCGACGCCGACACCCATGATGAAGGTTTTTGCTGCCGGCACCGTGCCCGCCGCCGTCATCATCATCGGCAGCGCGCGGTCATATTCGGCCGCCGCATCGACCACCGCCTGGTAGCCGGCCAGATTGGCCTGCGAGGAGAGTACGTCCATCACCTGCGCGCGGGTGATGCGCGGCATGAACTCCATCGAGAAGGCGGTGATGCCGGCACTGGCCATCGCGGCAAGCGCCGCATCGTTGCCGTAAGGATCCATGATGGCGATGACGGCCGCGCCCGATTTGTAGCCCTTGAGCTCGGCATCGGTCGGCCGGCGCACCTTCAGCACCACATCGGCGTTCTTGGCGTCCCCGGCAGTTCCAATCGTGCCGCCGGCGGTGGCAAATTCCTGATCGGTGATGCGCGAGCCCAGGCCGGCGCCCTTCTCGACGATCACCTCGAAGCCCAGGCCGGCCAGCCTTTTCACCGTCTCGGGCGAGGCCGCGACTCTCGGCTCGTTCGCGTCAAGCTCACGAGGGATGAATACCGTCTGCCCCACCGCATGATCCTTTCGGCTGGAACCTTGCTGCGCAAGGCGTCGGCCGGGACCTCCGGCGAAACGTCGAACGCAATGGCTTGGAAAGTCTACCGCAGAATGAAATAGCCGACGGCCATGATCACGATGAACAGGATGGTCGCCGAGAAGAAGCCGCCCGCGAAGAAGCCGAAGGCCATGGCCAGCAGAATGGCAGCGCAGACGAGCGAGCCGTATTTGGCGAGCGTGAGAAATGCGTTGTAGGTGCGATCATGCTCGGCATAGTCCATCTGCGCGCCCAGTTCGACAGGACCGGTCGGCGTGTGATCAGCCATAGGAATACCCCTTCGAAAATGCCTTCGAGGCACATAGCGAAAAGCCCGAGCAAGAGCAATGGCGCTATTGCCGCACGGCCGGCGACAACAGCCTCAAACGAAAGTTGAAATGGGCGGAAGCTAAAATTGCGATGGGAGGCCCTCGCCGTGACGAGGGGCGTCGTAGGCCTTTAAAGCGCGTCACGCTGAATCGGATTCAGGCGAGACGCTTCAAAGCTCTTTTTGATGGGTGCCGTTGCCCAGAACCGCTGCACGGTTCCGGGCGAGATGCATTAGGCGGCGAGGTGCGGAAACAGGCCGAGCAGGCCGACCACGATCAGATAGAGCGCGACGATGTAATTGAGCAGGCGCGGCATCACCAGGATCAATATGCCGGCGATCAGCGAGATCAGGGGCGTGAGCGCAAGCGAGTGGATGGTCATAATAATCTTACTCCTTCCGGTGAAAAACCCGATTTGAGCCGGCGACAAGCCTGGGGGCAAGAATGCGGCGCCGCCGATGATCAGTGACGCCGGTACTCGTAACGCGGGAGCGGCGGGGAAGGTTCACGAGGCGCGGAAGGACGCCCGTTCAGGCGGCATCGCGATAGTATTTGGCCGTCGGTACGATCGACAGCGGGGTGAGCCGGTTGATGGCCGGATTGGCGAACATCATCCGCTGCTCCACCGGCGTCGACTTGAAGAAAGGGAAGCGGTCGAGCGTCTGGCGCAAGTTTTCACCACAGGGGATCTCGAACAAGGCGATCGGCGCAAGGACACCCGGAAACACCTTGCCTTCTGTCCGCTGCACGGCATGGAAGATGCGGGCGTAGTAGGCGGAATGTTCGACCTTGACCGGCGTCAGCACGGCCGTCTGGCCAAAATAGCTGGAAGCCACCATGCCGAGCCTCAGCGTCAGGAAAGGCAGGACTCCGGGCGCGGGCGCGCTATCCGCGTCGGTTGCGAACCGGGTTCCGTCTATGAAGGTTTCTCCGCGGGCAAGCCGCTCGGCCAAGATTTCCGGATAGGCGTCGACAGAGGGCGAATAGGGGTGCTCGCGGGAAATGTAATGGAGCCGCAGCGTGCTGACCAAGTGGCCATCGAAATAGACGCCGAACCGGTAGGAATTCGGCAGGTTGTCCCAGCGATCCTCGAACATCCCGCTGGCGATCGGGCCGCACATGCCTGAGCGCAGGTAGGACTGATAGCGAAGACGGTAGATCGCCTCCAGATCTTCGCCCCCCGTGATCAGACGATAATCGACATGCTCCAGCAATTGCATGATCGAACGATTCAGCGCCGAGCCAGCATTTGCGCCGGCGCCAGCCTGCGCATCGTTCCTTGCAGCATCCATTCTCAAGTCCTCGTATCCGCCTGTAAACAGGCTATTCGAGTCAAAATGAGACACAAGCCGAAAATTCGATACTGCTGGTTTACCTTCCGTTAACCTTAACAATGCGCCGGAAAGGGTTGCATGGAAAAGTCGACCGGGCGCCCGGACCTTGGCTCGCATCCGATATCAAAGAGTACACAGCTGCCAGAACTGATAGGACTGGGCCGCCGCAGCTGACAGCAATATAGGACATCTGGCCAAAATACTCGGCTGTATTGAATTGCTTAGAGAAAACAATTGCGAGCTTTTGAACCTGAATAACTCGGGTGAAAACCTTCCGATTTGGCGAAAATGGCTGCGCAGCCAAAGCAACGCGCATTCTCAATCCTGCTTGATGAAATTCCCTATCTGGCCGACCGTCTGGGGGCGAGGCGCAGGTCCGCGGCGAACGGCCAGGTGACGTTCGACATCGTCTCGATGCCGGACGCGCTGAGCGCGGCGCCGAACAGGAAGCCTTGCACGAGGTCCGGCTTGACCGAACGCACCAATATCTTCAGCTGCTCGAAAGTCTCCACCCCTTCGATCGTGACGACCAGGCCCAGCGTCCGGGTCAAGCCGACGATACCCTTCAGAAGATCGAGCGACTGGGGGCTCTGGGTCACGTCGATGAGGAAGGAGCGGTCAATCTTGATCTTGTCGAGCGGCAGCTTGTGCAGGTAGCTGAGGCTGGAATAGCCGGTGCCGAAGTCGTCGAGCGCGATGCGGACGCCCAGCGCTTTCAGCTCTTCGATCAGCTCGCGGGTCAGCGATTTGTCGTCGAGCAGGGCAGTCTCCGTCACCTCGATCTCGAGCCGGTGCGGCGCAAGGCCCGACGCCGCCAGGGCATCACGCACCTTCTGCACGACGTCGCGGTTGCGGAAGTCCTTGGCCGACAGGTTGATCGAAACGCTGGTCTGGGCCGGCCATTTGGCGCATTCGGCGCAGGCCGCCTGCAGCACGAAAGAGCTGATCTCGGAGATGATGCCCATCTCCTCGGCCAGCGGAATGAAGACGCCCGGCGAAATCGGGCCGAGATCGGGATGATCCCAGCGGCAGAGCGCCTCGCAGCTGGCGATGCGCATGGTGCTCATCGACACGATCGGCTGGTAGACGACGCGCAACTCCTTGGCTTGCACGGCGCTGCGCAGATCGGCCTTCATCAGCTGGCGATTGCGGAAGGCGGCGTCCATCGATGCCTCGAACAGCCGCCAGCTGTTCTTGCCGAGCTCCTTGGCTTTGTAGAGCGCGAGGTCCGCCTTGACGATCATGCCGTCAACGTCGGTGTCCTTGACCACGGACAACACCGCGCCGCCGCTGGTCTGGATGCGCAGGCCGTGACCGGCGACGTCGACTTCGCCCTGCAGGCCGGCGAAGATCTCGTCGAGCAGGCTGCTGAGATGGCTCTCATCCTCGATGCGGTCGAAATAGATCATGAATTCGTCGCCGCCGAAGCGGCTGACATTGATGCCCGGCCCGGCGACCGCTGCCAGCCGCTCGGCTACGGCGTAGATCAAACCGTCGCCGACCGGGTGGCCGAGCGTGTCGTTGACGCTCTTGAAATCATCAAGGTCGAGCACCGCCAGGCCGCAGAGCCGGTCGCGGTCGCCGGACGCCATGGCTTCGCCGACCAGCTCGTGGAAGTAGGCACGGTTCGGCAGGCCGGTGAGGTTGTCGTAGCGCGCCATGAAACGGATCTTTTCCTCCGCCTCGACCCGGGCCGTGACGTCCTCGAAGGTGATGACGCCGAGTTCCTGGCTGCCTTCGCGCGCGGAGAACTCGTAGTGCTGGCCATTGGCGAGCGACACGAGCACCTTGCGGTCCCGGCCCTCGCGCAAGGCGCGCGTCAGCTGCGCCTCGATGTAGCGGCAATCCTTCGGTGCCAGCATGCCGCCGGCGACGCCGCGCATCAGAAGGCCGTGGATCGAGCGCCCGAGCAGCGCGTCGGCCGATTTCAGCGACATCAGATGGGCGGCCTCGGCATTGGCGACGGCGACGCGCCCGTCGGGGCCGAGCATGACCAGGCCGTGCGACATCGTGTTGAGCGCGCGGTCGAACCTGCGCGTCAGGTTTCTCGCCTGCTTGTGGCCGATGACCGCCGAGAACAGCACGTTGCGGACATGATCGGCGCCGGTGATGGTGATGAACGTCATCGGGATGATCATCAGGCCGAGGACGACGGAGGGCGCATCCATGCGCAGCAGGAGCGCGAGAGCCGCCGGACCGATGAAGGTCACGGAAAAGATCCGCACCATGCGCGGCGACCCATAGTTGCGGGCGACAACGGTGACCAGGGTCGCCAGCGTCAGCGACATTGCCGCCAGCTCGGCGAACGGTTCGGGATATATGTAGATCGACACGAAACACAGCGCGCCCAATCCGAGACCCTGAAGGCAGCCCTTCAGGATGTAGCTGCGCTCCAACCGCTGCGCGTGTTCGACATCGGCAATCGCGCCGCCTGTCCTCAGGAAGCCGCGAATGCCGAAGTAACGGATAAGGCTGACGGAAAGCAGGGCAAAAGAAAACGCCAGGAACAGGGGATTGTGGGTGCGCAGATAGATCATGAATCCGAGGATCCAGTAGCACGCGCCACCGATCAACAACATGTGCGCGTTGTCGAACAACGACCGCACAAATTGGATATAAACATCCGCGGGGATGCTTTCGGTCTTTGTTTTGCCCATAGGGTCGGCCCAACGCTAAGCCTTGTCATGACACAACCGCCTTAAGAAAGGCTTAGAACAGAACCGTCTTGAGCAGCGGCTTCGGTCTGCCCGCCAAGGGCGCAAAGGACCTAACGCATGTCACCCACAAGTGCGCAGCGGTTTTTGGGAGAACGACCTGCATCGAACAAAGGCCTAAAGCGCCTCGCCTGGATCCATTTCGACGCGAGGCACTTTAGGCCGACCGACGAAAACTTCGGGATTGGTCTGGCGCAATCACTCGGCAGCGCTGAGAACGGGCACCGGAGCGGCCTCGGTCAGCCGCTGCAGCAGCCTGGAGCGCTCTTCGGACGCCTTGGCGGCGCTGGCCTGCCGGACATGGCCATAGCCGCGGATGAGCGCCGGAACGGAGGCCAGAGCGGCGGCGGCCTCGACCTTGCCCGGCGCAAGCGCTGCGGCGATCAGATCAAGATCGGCCTCGTATTGCGCAAGCAGTTGCCGCTCGGCGCGCCGTTCGGCGGTATGGCCGAACAGGTCGAACGCGGTGCCGCGCAGGCCTCTCATGACAGCAAGCAGGCGAAATGCCTTCATCATCCACGGGCCGAAACTCGATTTCCTCGGCTTGCCGTCATTGCCGCGCCGCCCGAGGATCGGCGGCGCGAGGTGAAATTCCAGCTTTTCGTAGCTTTGGAACTGCCTTGCGAGATCGGCGGCGAAGCTGTCGTCGGTGTAAAGCCGGGCCACCTCGTATTCGTCCTTGATCGCCATCAGCTTGAAGAGGTTTTTCGCGGCCGCCTCGGTGACGGCCGTTGAGCCGGGAACCGCTCTCGCCTCGGCTGCGCGCAGGGCCGCGATCCTGTTGGAATAGCGCTTGCCATAGGCGGCGTTCTGGTAGGCGGTGAGGAAAGCCACCCGCCGGGCGACAATGTCGTCGAGCGTTTCGGGTGCCGACGCCGGCTTGCCGGTACGACCGACCAGGCCGCGCACGAAATCCGGCTGGTGCGCGGCGCGACGGCCCCAGCGGAAGGCGGCGATGTTCATCACCACCGCTTCGCCGTTCAATTCTATCGCTTTTTCAACGGCTTCGGCCGAGAGCGGCAGCCCGCCATGCTGGAAGGCGAAGCCGAGCATGAACATGTTGGCGCCGAGCGAATTGCCGAACAGCGCGGTCGCCGTGCGGGTGGCATCGAAGAAGTGGGCCTTGTCGTCGCCGGCGGCGGCACGGATCGCCTTCTTCAGCCGCTCGACCGGCAGCGAAAAATCGGCGGAACGGGTGAATTCGCCGGGCATGATCTCGGCGGTGTTGGCGAGGAACATGGTATGGCCCTCTCGCACCGCGGCGAGCACCTTTTTGGCGCCGGAGACGACGAGGTCGCAGCCAAGCACAAGATCGGCCTTGCCAGCGGAAACGCGGATGGCGTGGATGTCCTCGGGCGTCGGGGCGATGCGGACATGGGTGAAGACCGAGCCGCCCTTCTGGGCAAGGCCCGCCATGTCGATCATGCCGCAGCCCTTGCCCTCGATATGGGCAGCCATGCCCAGCACCGCGCCGATGGTGACGACGCCGGTGCCGCCGACGCCGTCGATGATCGCCGCCCAGCCCTGAGATCCGAGTGGAAATTCGCCGGGTGACGGCACGCCTTCGAGCGGATCGCTCTTGCCGGCAATCCCCTCGGCCTTCCTGATCTTGCCGCCATGCACCGTCACGAAAGAGGGGCAGAAGCCGTTGAGGCAGGAAAAATCCTTGTTGCAGCTCGACTGGTCGATCCGGCGCTTGCGGCCGAATTCGGTCTCGACCGGCTGGATCGAGACGCAGTTCGACTGCACGCCGCAATCGCCGCAGCCTTCGCAGACCAGTTCGTTGATGAAGACGCGCTTGTCGGGATCGGGGAAGGTGCCGCGCTTGCGGCGCCGACGCTTTTCCGCGGCACAGGTCTGGTCATAGAGAAGCACCGACACGCCCTTGACCTCGCGCAGCTCGCGCTGGACGAGGTCGAGGTCGTCGCGGTGATGGATCGTGGCGCCGGGCGGGAAATCGGCCTTGCCGGCATATTTAGCCGGCTCGTCGGTGACGACGGCGATGCGCTCGACGCCCTCGGCGCGCACCTGTCTGGCGATCATATCGACGGTGAGGCCACCTTCGTGCGGCTGGCCGCCGGTCATGGCGACTGCGTCATTGTAGAGGATCTTGTAGGTGATGTTGGCGCCTGAGGAGAGCGCAAAGCGGATCGCCAGCGCGCCGGAGTGGTTGTAGGTGCCATCGCCGAGATTCTGGAAGATATGGCCGCGCTTGGAGAACGGCGCCTGGCCGACCCATTGCGCGCCCTCGCCGCCCATGGCGGTGAAGCCGACCGTGTTACGGTCCATCCACAGCGCCATGAAGTGGCAGCCGATGCCGGCGGCGGCAAGCGAGCCCTCCGGCACCTTGGTCGAGGAATTGTGCGGGCAGCCCGAGCAGAAGAACGGCGTGCGCGAACCGATGTCGACGGTATCGGCGAGCATCGCCTGGAACTGGCGCAGCTTCGCCACGCGCGCCGCGATCTCCTCCAAGGGGCCGATGGTGCGCAGGATACGCTCGCCGAGCGCGATCGCGATCTCGTTCGGGTCGAGCGCGCCCTTGGCCGGAAACAGCCAGTCCCCGCGCTCGTCCTTCTTGCCGACGATGGCAGGCTGAATAGCGGAACCGTAGAGGTTCTCGCGCAACTGGACCTCGATCAACGAGCGCTTCTCCTCGACGACGACGATGGTGTCGAGGCCGCGGGCGAAGTCGGCGATATGCTGATAATCGAGCGGCCAGGGGCAGCCGACCTTGAACAGGCGGATGCCTATGCGATTGGCCGCATTTTCGTCGATGCCGATATCCTCCAGCGCCTGGCGGACGTCGAGATAGCTCTTGCCTATGGTGATGATGCCGAGCTTCGGGTTGCTGCCGCCCGAATAGACAGTCCGATTGAGCCCGTTGGCCTGGATGAAGGCGGAAGCGGCGGCGCGCTTGTGCTCCTGCAGGCGCTCCTCCTGGCCGAGCATGTCGATCTCGTGGCGGATGTTGAGGCCGCCCGGCGGCATGTCGAAATCAGGAATGACGATGTTCAGCCGCTCGATCGAGGCGTCGACCGAAGCGGTCGATTCGATATTGTCCTTGACGCATTTGATCGCCGCCCAGGTGCCGGCGAAACGCGACATGGCGAAGCCAAGGAGACCGTAGTCGATGATCTCCTGGACGCCGGCGGGGTTGAGGATCGGCACCATGGTGTCGACGAACAGGAATTCGGTGGCATGTGCGTTCGTCGAGGATTCGGCCATGTGGTCGTCGCCCATCAGGGCGAGAACGCCGCCATTTCTCGACGAGCCGGCGAGATTGGCGTGGCGGAAAACGTCGCCGGAGCGGTCGACGCCCGGCCCCTTGCCGTACCAGACGGCAAAGACGCCGTCATGGATGCCTTCGCCGAGCAACTCGGTCTGCTGCGAGCCCCAGCACGCGGTGGCGGCGAGCTCTTCGTTGAGGCCCGGCTGAAAGACGATGTCGGCCTGCGCAAGCTGCCGCTTCGCCTTCCACAGCTGCATGTCGAGGCCGCCCAGCGGCGAGCCGCGATAGCCGGAGACGAAGCCTGCGGTGTTGAGGCCGGCGCGGCGGTCGCGCTCGCGCTGCATCAAAAGCATGCGCACGACGGCTTGCGCCCCGGACAGGAAAACGCGCTCCTTGCCAAGGTCGAACTTGTCGTCGAGCGCGACGTCATGCAGCGTCATCAGGCATGTCCTCTGCGGAGGCGCGCCGTGGATCGGCGGCCAACGTCGGAGTGAGAGGCCGCAGTCTTTCTTCCCTTGCGGGACAGGTCAAACGAAATCGCAGCGACCAGAGCGCACGCAACAAACGGTCCCGCTGGAAGCGGTCGCCGCATTCAATCGCACGCTAAACGCTTTGCAGCGCACGAAAATTTCGACCGGTCAACGGGCCTCAAGCCGCCTTCGAGCAATCCGGCTTGGGCGCATCCGGCAGCTTGCCGTCGGGATGGCCGGCAAGGTCCGGGTTGAGCTCGTATTTCGGCCCGATCACCAGCGGCCGGTCCGGCAGCATGGTCTGGTCCGCCGAGGAGGTCATCGTCGTCTCGAGGCTTTGAAGCAACGTGCCGCTCGAATCCTCGATGCGGATCGTCACGGAATAGGGCTTGTCCTTGACCACGCAGGTGAGCGGCGGGCTGGTCAAGGTGATATGCGGGAGCTTCGGCCAGATCTTCTGGTTGACGATGAGCGGGTCGCCGCCGGCCGGATTCTGGAAATTCACCACCGCAATCTGTCCCTCGCCCATCGGCCGCAGCGGTCTCAGCGTGATGACATAGGTGGCGATGCCAAGCCGGTAGTTGAACTCGAACAGCTTGCCGGAAATGGCGAAGAGCTGCTCCTTGCCGGTGTCGCGGCAGGCGCCGAGCGCCGTCGCGGCGATCAGGGCCGCGCCGAGAGCGATCGAACGGAATTTTCTAAGCATTGGTGGCCTCCCTGGCCGCCGTGCGGCGGCGATAATAGCGGTTCGCTTTCTGGCGGTTGCCGCAGACGGCCATGTCGCACCAGAGGCGGCTTGAGTTGCGGCTGCGGTCCAGAAAGAGCCAGCTGCAGTTCGGACAGATCCTGAGCCTGGCAACGGTGTCGTCGCGCAGCAGCGAAAGCGCCGAGACGGCCAAAGCCGCCTCGAAGGCTATCGGCGTCGCCGGATCGCCAAAGGGCCTGCCCGGTGCGCCGATTTCGATGCTGCTGCCGGAGAGGCCGTTGGCGCAGGCGGTCAGGAAATCCGGCAGATGGCCGGCGGCGATCGCGCCTTTCGCTATGGCATGGCGGAACAGGCGGTCCGTCGCCTCGCGGATCGACAGCACGGCCGCGGCGATGCCGCCCGGTTCAGGCGCCTCCAGCCGCCGGCCGCCAAGCTCGGCGGCGCGAAAGCCGCTCGCCGCCTCGGCGAAGCGGGCGATCTCGGCGGGATCAGCGAAACGGTCGAAGGTCTTTTCCGGGTCATTGCGCAGGACGACCGTGTTCGCCGTGTCGAGCGCGAGGATGCCGCCGGTGAAGCGGTGCGGGGTCCAGGATACCGTCATGCCAGAAATCTAACCGATAAAACGTATTTGACAAGTTAGATTTCGGATGCAACGCTCCAAACGGGGGCCAGTTCGCACGGCCCTAGGGATGCTCCATGCTTTATTTCTATCAGCAGGTGCTGAACGGCCTGCATTCGGGCGCGCTCTATGCGCTGCTCGCCTTCGGCTACGTGCTTACCAACGGCATCCTGCACCGCACCAACCTTGCCTATGGCGCGCTGTTTGCCTTTTGCGGCCACACCATGATCCTGACCGCCGCCTTCGGCTATCAGGCGCTGTGGCTGACGCTGTTCGCCTCGGTCGCGCTAGGTATCGTTGCTGCCCTGCTCTATTCGGTGCTGATCAGCCAGGTGCTGTCGCGCAGCGTGTTCGAGAGGCTGGCGGACCGGTCGCCCAACGCCATCGTGGTGACGACGCTCGGCATCTTGCTGTTCCTGTCGGAAGCAAGCCGCATCGCCGCCGACACCCATGATCTCTGGCTGCCGCCGATGCTCGCCCAGCCCGTCGTCTTCGCGCAGGGTGCCGGCTTCAAGGTGACGCTGACCGTTATCCAGCTCTTGGATTGCGCGGCGGTGATGGCGATGGTGGCGGTGGCCGCGTGGCTGTTTTCGCATTCGCGCTTCGGACGCGCCTGGCGGGCCGTGTCCGACGACCCGAAGGCGGCAGCGATGTGCGGCATCGACGTCACCGCGGTGTTCCGCCGCGCGGTGCTCTATGGCGGCTTCTGCGCGGCTTTTGCCGGCATGCTCGCCGGCATCTACTATGGCAACATCAGCTTCGGCACGGGCCTCGTCTACGGCCTCAAGATCCTGTTCGTGACGGCGGTCGGCGGCTACATGTCGCCGCTCAAGGCTGCTCTCGGCGCCGCGGCCTTCGGCATGGCCGAATCGCTGTGGGCCGGTTATTTCCCGCTCGAATGGCGCGACGGCTGGATATACCTCTTCCTCGTCGCCATGCTGGTGCTGATCGGCGCCGGCCGCGACCAGGCCAAGGTCGCCTGAAACCCATCAGACTTTGGTTGCATGAGGCGCCGTGAGGTGACCGGTTTTTACCGTTGCTCGCCGCGTGGGTCGCCGGCACGTGCTTTGCCATGTTGACCATCCGGGCCACGCACTGCATACCGTTGGGCCAAGCGGCGCGACACCGGAGGGGGACTCGGGCGCGGCGCCAGCACTTTGAGTTAGGCATCGTGCTTTCCGAAATCGAACGCGATTCTCGGGGCCGGTGCGCGAGGGAGGAAATGCATGGCAGGGCTGCTCGCTCTATCCACGACGATCGACCGCATCAACGAGTTCATCGGCCGCTGGGTCTCGTGGCTGATCCTGCTTGCGATCCTGGTGAGCGCCGGCAACGCGGTCATCCGCAAGGTGTTCGACATCTCCTCCAACGCCTGGCTCGAACTGCAGTGGTATCTGTTCGGCGCCGCCTTCATGCTGGCCGCCGCCTATACGCTGAAACAGAACGACCATATCCGCATCGACATCGTCTACGGCATGTTCCCCCGCCGCGTGCAGCACTGGATCGACCTCCTCGGCCATCTCCTCTTCCTGATGCCGTTCGTGGTGCTGATGGTGATCTACTTCGTGCCTTACGTGTCGCTGTCCTTCCGCAGCGGCGAGATGTCGACCAATGCCGGCGGGCTGATCGTCTGGCCGGCCAAGGCCATCCTGCTCGTCGGCTTCTTCCTGCTGGCCATCCAGGGCGTCGCCGAGATCATCAAGAAGATCGCCATCATGCGCGGCGACATGGAGGATCCCACTCCCTATGTGTCGGCCCACGACCAGGCCACGCTCGAGGCCGAAGCGCTTGCCGAAGAAGCCAAGGCGCTGTCCGGCGAGGTGCGCTCATGATCGAGTTCATCGCGCAGAACATGGCGCCGATCATGTTCGCCTCGCTGATCATCTTCCTTTTGATCGGCTACCCCGTCGCCTTCTCGCTCGCTGCGAACGGCCTGTTGTTCTTCTTCATCGGCGTGCTCTTGTCGCCCTATTCCGGCGGCTCGATCAACCTCGCCTGGCCGCTGCTGCATGCGCTGCCGGATAATTTCTACGGCACAAGGGTGATGTCGAACGACACGCTGCTGGCCATTCCATTCTTCACTTTCATGGGGATCGTGCTGGAGCGATCCGGCATGGCCGAGGACCTGCTCGACACGGTCGGGCAGCTGTTCGGCCCGATCCGCGGCGGGCTTGCCTATGCGGTGATCTTCGTCGGCGCACTGCTTGCCGCAACGACCGGCGTGGTGGCGGCCTCCGTCATCGCCATGGGGCTGATCTCGCTGCCGATCATGCTGCGCTACGGCTACGACCGGCGCCTCGCCTCGGGCGTGATCGCGGCTTCCGGCACACTGGCCCAGATCATCCCCCCCTCGCTGGTGCTGATTGTGCTGGCCGACCAGCTTGGACGCTCGGTGGGCGACATGTATGCGGGCGCACTGATCCCCGGCCTCGTTCTGACCGGCATCTACATGCTCTACATCCTGATCATGTCGATCGTCCGGCCGAACTCGATGCCGGCATTGCCGCTCGAGGCCCGCACGCTCGGCCACGGCGTGATTTCGCTGATCGTGGCGCTGCTGGTGACCGGCGCGATTTCCTATGCGGCCTATCATTACCTCGCGCCGACGCATGGCGACAATGCGGACATCCTTGGCGCCACCGTGGGCGTGATCGCCATCTACATCGTGGCGATCGCCGACCAGCGCCTCCACATCAACATGATGTCCAAGCTGGCACAGCAGGTGGTGATCGTGCTGATCCCGCCGCTGGCGCTGATCTTCCTGGTGCTGGGCACCATCTTCCTCGGCATCGCCACCCCGACCGAGGGCGGCGCCATGGGCGCCGTCGGCGCGCTGATCATGGCGGGCTTCAAGGGGCGGCTGACGATGGATGTCATCAAGCAGGCGCTGGCCTCGACGACGCGGCTCTCCGCCTTCGTGCTGTTCATCCTGATCGGCGCGCGCGTCTTCTCGCTCACCTTCTACGGCGTCAACGGCCACATCTGGGTCGAGCATCTCTTGACCTCGCTGCCGGGCGGCGAGACCGGCTTCCTGATCGGCGTCAACGTGCTGGTTTTCGTGCTCGCCTTCTTCCTCGACTTCTTCGAGCTCGCCTTCATCATCGTGCCACTGCTGGCGCCCGCCGCCGACAAGCTCGGCATCGACCTGATCTGGTTCGGCGTGCTGCTTGGCGTAAACATGCAGACCAGCTTCATGCATCCGCCGTTCGGCTTCGCGCTGTTCTACCTGCGTTCGGTCGCGGCGCGCGTGCCCTATCTCGACCGCATCACCGGCAAACAGATCGCGCCGGTCACCACCGGCCAGATCTATTGGGGCGCGGTGCCGTTCGTCTGTATCCAGGTGATCATGATCGGGCTTACCATCGCCTTCCCGCAAATGGTGATGCGCTACAAGGGCACCGCCGTCGAGCCGAGCACGATCGACCTCAAGCTGCCGGACATGCCGGGACTTGCGCCGCTCGGCACGCCGCCGGCCGACAATGGCGCGGCGCCCGCCAGTGGCGGCTCGGCGCCCGCCGCGCCTGGCACCCCGGACTTGTCACAGCCGCCGAATTTCGGCGATACGGCCCCCGCCAAGCCGGCGGCGCCGGCGCCCGATCTTTCCAAGCCGCCGAGTTTCAACTGAGGTGACCAAGTCATGAGAGCCGTACGGCTGGAAGCAATCGGCGGCATCGCCCTTCGTGAGGTCGACAAACCTGCGCCGGGGCCGGAGGATGTTCTGGTGCGGATCGAAGCCTGCGGCGTCTGCGGCACGGACCGCCACCTGTTCCATGGCGAATTCCCGTGCACGCCGCCGGTCACGCTCGGCCACGAATTCTGCGGCATCGTCGAGGCGGTCGGCGACGCGGTGTCCGGCATCGCCGTCGGCGATCGGGTCACGGGCGACCCCAACATCGCCTGCGGGCGCTGCAGCCAGTGCCGAGCCGGCCGCGTCAATTTGTGCAGCAATCTCAGGGCTATCGGCATCCACCGGGACGGCGGTTTCGCCGATTATGTCGTGATGCCGCAAGGCCAGGCCTTCCTCCTGCCCGGCAACCTCAAGCCGACGCATGGCGCCTTCTGCGAGCCGCTGGCCTGCTGCCTGCACGGCATCGACCTAGCCGGAATCAGGGCCGGCGGCTCGGTGGTGGTGCTCGGCGGCGGCGTCATCGGCCTGCTCACCGTGCAATTGGCGAAGCTTGCCGGTGCCGCGACCATCATCCTATCGACCAGGCAGGCCTCGCGCCGGGCGCTGGCCGAAGAACTCGGCGCGACCGCTACGGTCGATCCCAGCGCCGTCGATCCCATCGAGGCCATCGCCGGAAAAGCCGGGCTTGTACCGGGCGGCGTCGACGTGGTGCTGGAATGCGCCGGCGTTCGCGACACCGTCGAGCAGTCGATGCGAATTGCCAAGGCCGGAGGCACGGTGGTGATCGTCGGCGTGATGCCGCAGGGGCAGAAGGTGGCTTTCGAGCCTTTCGACGTGCTGTTCCGGGAGTTGAAGGTCCTCGGGTCCTTCATCAATCCCTTCACGCATCAACGCGCCGCGGACCTCATCGCGTCCGGCGCGATCGAGATCGACAAGCTGATTTCCAGGCAGGTGCCACTCGAAGAGGCGCCGCAGGTGATCTCGAACCCAGCCGCCCCCGGCGAGGTCAAGGTGCTGGTCGTGCCGGGCCGGACCTGAAGTCCTGCAACGTTGGCGATTGGCGAAACCGGCGGTGACAGCGCCCTCTCCCCGTCACCATAGGGGAGAGGGCGTAGACCCCGGCTACAGCTTGCCGTTACGCTGCTGCACCATCATGAAGGTGTCGTAGTTGTATTCGGCGACCTGGGCCCAGAGATAGTGCTCCTTGCGGAAGCCTTTGATGGATTCCCAGATCTTCTTGAACGGCGCGTTGTTGGCCTCCATTTCGGCATAGACTTCGTTGGCCTTTTCGAAGCAGGCGGCCATGATTTCCTGGCTGAAAGGAGCCAGCTTGGCGCCGCTGGCGACCAGCCGCTTCACCGCCGCCGGATTGAGGTAGTCGTATTTCTGCAGCATGTTGGCGTCGGCGGCTTGCGCGGCCGTGTGCACCAGCGACTTGTAGGCAGGCGACAATTCCTCGTATTTCGCCTTGTTGAACATCAGATGCACGGTCGGGCCGCCTTCCCACCAGCCGGGATAGTAGTAGTAGGGCGCGACCTTGTAGAAGCCGAGCTTCTCGTCGTCATAGGGGCCGACCCATTCGGCGGCGTCGATCGTGCCCTTTTCCAGCGCCGGGTAGATGTCGCCGCCGGCGATCTGCTGCGGCACGACGCCGAGCTTCTGCACCACTTTGCCGGCAAAGCCGCCGATGCGCATCTTGAGGCCGGAAAGATCGGCGACCGTGTTGATCTGCTTGCGGAACCAGCCGCCCATCTGCACGCCGGTGTTGCCGCCCGGCAGGCCGAACAGGCCTTGCGTTGCAAGGAATTCGTTGAAGAGGTCAATGCCGCCGCCATGGTAGTGCCAAGCGTTCATGCCGCGCGCGTTGAGCGAGAACGGCACTGCGGCACCCAGCGCCCAGGTTGGGTCCTTGCCCCAATAGTAATATGCCACCGTGTGGCATGCCTCGACGGTGCCTGCGGCGGTGGCGTCGGCCGCCTGCAGGCCGGGAACGAGCTCGCCCGAGGCGAAGACCTGAACCTGGAAATTGCCGTCGGTCGCTTCCGACAGCATTTTTGAGAACACTTCCGCACCGCCATAGATCGTGTCGAGCGATTTCGGGAAGGACGATGCCAGCCGCCAGGTCACTTTCGGATTGGACTGGGCTATCGCCGGCGTGGCAAGCGCGGCGGCCGCTGCCGCGACACCAACACCGGATGCACCGGCCTTACGGATGAACGAACGACGATCCATGCATTTTCCTCCCGTTTAGAACCAACAGACCGATGCTCGGACATCCGCGGTGCCCTGATCGGCTGCGCGAAACAATACACGGGCAAGATGTCGAGTCCAGCACCGCGGGCAGCGTGCAACTATAGTCTAACGCCGACCGTCCTGGCCCATTCGGCGAGCCGAAACTTGCCATGGCAAAGTGCCGGCTGATCGCCTATTTTGTAGGCAGAATAATTCGTTAGCCCTCGATGGAACCCGTATCCAAAATGCAGCAGCCGCTCGTTGCCGTCTCAACCGATGTCCGCCAGTTCGACAACTACACATGGCATGCCGCGCCCCAGCAATATATCGAGGCGGCGATCGCCGGCGCCGACGTGTTCCCGCTCTTGGTGCCGTCCTTCGGCGACCGGCTCGATTTCGACGAGCTGCTGTCCTCGGTCGACGGCGTGATGGTGACGGGTTCGAAATCCAATGTGCATCCCTCGCTCTATGGCGGCGATCCCAGCGAGGCCAACGGCCCCTACGACCCGGCGCGCGACTCCACCACGCTGCCGCTGATCCGCAAGGCGATCGAGCGCGGCGTGCCGCTGCTCGCCATCTGCCGCGGCATCCAGGAGCTCAACGTGGCGCTGGGCGGGACGCTCGGCACCGAGATCCAGGAGCGCGAAGGCTCGCTCGATCACCGCGCGCCGGTGAGCGAGAATCAGGACGAGCGCTTCGGCATCCACCAGACGATTTCGATCAAGCCCGGAACCTGTCTCGCCGGCGTGTTCGGCGCCGGCGACATCAAGGTCAACTCGCTGCATCGCCAAGCGATCGACCGGCTCGGATCGAAACTGCAGGTCGAGGCTTTGGCGACCGACGGCACGATCGAGGCCGTCTCGGTCAAGGAGGCCCGCGCCTTCGCCGTCGGCGTCCAGTGGCATCCCGAATATTGGGTGAAGTCGGACAGCAACTCGGCAAAGATCTTCCGCGCCTTCGGCGATGCCGTGCGCCTGCATGCGGCGGCGAAGGCCGGTGCACGCGCGGCGGCGGAATAGCCGAACTCAGTCGCTGGTCGTCGCGTTCAGTGCCAAAAGCGGGGCGGCCGGCGCATAGGATTCGTAGCCGTCGCCATCAGCAACACCGAAGGTGACGATCGGATCGATGCCGTTCTCGCTGAACGCGACCGAGCCGTCGGCCTGCTCGCGCCAGAATTTCACACGCTCGATGCCGGGCATCAGCTTGCTGCAGTTCGGAGCAATTGTCAGCAGCGACAGGCCGTCCGAAACCTCGGCGCCGCGCTTGATTGCGCAGGCCGCTTCGTCGCCATTGGCCGTCAGCCGATAGCTGTTGGAGAGGCCGGCTTGCTCGACCGCGCTTTGGCCGTTGCCGTCGTGCAGGGACTGAACGCCCCCGTATAAGGCGACTGACGCAACCAATCCGGCTAACAGCTTCACTCCGCCTCTCCACATCCTGGCTTGCCGTGCCATGCCGTTCTCCAAACCACGCGCCGATTTTGGACAACATGCATAACGAAGTATGCAGAATGATGGTTAAGCAGGCGTTAATGAGTGTGGCAGGCGTTCCACTCAGGCGCGTGGCTTGACGTTGATCGTCTCCGGCACCGGGGTCAGCGGCCGGCGCTCGCCGAACCAGGAGATGAGATTATCGACGCACAGATCCGCCATGGCCCGGCGGGTGTGGTCGGACGCAGATCCGACATGCGGCAGAAGGGAGGTGTTGGGCGCATCGAGCAGCGCTTTGGGCACATTCGGTTCGTCGGCAAAGACATCGAGCCCGGCAGCAGCGATGGTGCCATTGGAGAGTGCCGCAGCCAGAGCCGCCTCATCAACCGTGCTGCCGCGGCCGATATTGACGAAGACGCCGTCGGGACCGAGCGCCGCCAGGACGCCCGCGTCGATGGCTTTCTCCGTCGCGGCCCCGCCCGGCGCGATGCAAATCAGAGTGTCGACCGCTTCGGCCAGACCCTTCAGCGTCGCATGGTACTCGTAGGACAGGCCATCGACCTGGCGGCGGTTGTGATAGGCGATCGGCAGGCCGAAAGCCTCGAGGCGACGGGCGACGGCGAGGCCGATGCGGCCCATGCCGAAGATGCCGACGCGGCGGCCGCGTAAGGTGAGCCGGCTCAGGCGATAGTCACCCTTCCTCACCCAGTCGCCGTCGCGCAGCCATTTCTCGGCGGCGTACATTTCGCGCACAGTGTTGATCAACAGGCCGATGGCGGTGTCGGCAACCTCTTCGGTCAGCACGTCGGGCGTGTTGGTGACCATGACGCCGCGGGCGGCCGCGTGACGAGCGTCGACGGAGTCATAGCCGACGCCGAAATTGGCGATGATCTCGAGATTGGGCAGCGCGTCGATCATGGCCGCGCTGATGCCGCCGAAGGAGGCGATGCCGCGCACGCTCTCGCGCATCTCGCCGGTGACGAGCGACGGATCGGCGCGCTCGATCCGCACGCGCTTGAACGCCTTGTCGATCCGGCCGATGGCATGGTCGTTGAAACGGCCCGGCACCAGGATGGCGACCGGCGACTTCGCTTCTGTCTGTGTCATTGACGCTCCACCGGCTTGCCGGTGGACTGGCGCACGTGCAGCTCCGGCTTGATCAATTCCTGCGACGGCCGCACGGCCTGCCCGTTCAGCTTGTCGAGCAGCGCGCTGGCGGCGCGGCGGCCGACCTCGCGCTGGCCATTCCAGACCGTGGTCAAGGCCGGCGTTGCTATCGCAGCCTCCTCCAGGTCGTCGTAACCAGTGACGGAAATATCGACGCCCGGCACCAGGCCGGCGCGCGCGATGCCGTTCATCAGCCCGATCGCAACCAGATCATTCCAGCAGCAGGCGGCGGTCGGCTTGTCCTTCAGCGCCAAGAACTGTCCTGCAGCCTCGAAACCAGCCTGCTTGGTGCGCGGTCCAGGAATGCGCCAGGACGGCTTCACCTCCAGCCCGGCCGCCTCCATGGCGTTGACATAGCCCTGGTAGCGATCGCGGCCGGTCGAGGTCTGGTCGGTGCCGCCGATCATGGCGATGCGTTTGTGGCCGAGCGAGATGAGATGGTTGGTCGCGAGTGCCGTGCCATAGGCATCGTCGCCGCGGAAGACCGGCACGTCGGCGCCGGTGACGGTGCGCGCGATCAGCACCGCCGGGAGGCCGTTTTCCTCGGCCATGATGATGTCCTCGGCCGGCGTGCCTATGGCCGGCGACATGATGACGCCGTCGGCGCCGAGCTGCAGCAGCGTGTCGATGAAGGTGCGCTGCTTTTCCAGCTGGTCATAATGGTTGGACAGGATGAAGGTCTGGCGGCTGCGGTCGAGCTCGCTTTCTATCGAGCGCAGAATCTCGGCGAAGAACGGGTTCATGATGTCGTGCACGACGACGCCGACAATGCCGGAGCGCGAGGTGCGGAGCGACGCGGCCCGTCGGTTGTAGATATAGCCGATGGCGCGCGCGTGCTCCTTGATGCGCTCGCGCGTCGAGCCGGCGACCAGCGGGCTGTCGCGCAGCGCCAGCGACACCGTTGCCGTGGACACGCCAAGCGCATCCGCGATCGTCGAAAGCTTGATCTTCTGTGCCAGCCTTGGTCCCCGGCCTTTAAACTGTTTAAATGGGGCTTATGCCATCGATCGAGGGCAAATCAAAGTTTTTTTGCCAAGCTCTCGGCTTCCGTGTCCAAGGAAGCGGAATTGGGCAGGCGAAGCCTGTGCTCGCGGTGGATGATGTAGAGGCCGCTGGCGACGATGATGGCAGCGCCGAGCAGGGTCCAGCGGTCGGGAAACTGGTGGAAGATCAGCCAGCCGGAGATGATCATCCAAACCATCTGCGAATAAGGGTAAGGCGCGAGCGCCGTCGTCGTCGCCAGGCGATAGGCCTGGACCAGGAGCCAATGGCCGCCGGCGCCGAAGACGCCGAGCATCAAAAGGATCACCCAGCGCCAGCCGTCCTGCGGCAGGGACAATGAGAAGGGCAGCATGGGCAGGAGCAGCACCGCCGGCGCCAGCGCCGAGAACAGGATCAGGCTCTCGGATGTCTCCGTCGACGACATGCGCCGGGTCATGATGACGTAAAAAGAATTCGACAGCATCGAGCCCAGCGCGAAGAGATGGCCCATGCCGAACACGCCGACGCCGGGCCGGGTGATGATGAGGACGCCGACGAAGCCGGTGAGGATCGCCAGCCAGCGCCGCCAGCCCGCCCACTCGCCGAGCAGCGGGCCGGCCAATGCGGTGATCACCATCGGGCCGAAGAAATAGATCGAGGTGGTCTCGGCGAGTTGCAGCGTCCTGAGCGCCAGGATGTTGAACATGGTCGAGCCGAAAAGCAGGCATCCGCGCAGGATGTGCGCCGGCAGGTTGTTGGCGCGGAAGCGCGACGGCTCGCGCCAACCGCGAAGGAAAACGCCGACAAGCAGGACATGCACGATGAATCGAGCCCAGGCGACGATCAGCGCCGAGACGCCGGCGAGCACCAGATATTTGCTTGAGGTGTCGAGAAAGGTGAAGCAGACATAGACGCAGAGCATCAACAGCATCGCCGCGGGCGGCGTCGCGCTGTCGTCGTGATTTTTGGGAACGCTCAAAATCGGGCCGGAGGAGAGGTAGACGCCATTCTTTTGCGGCAATCGCCGCCGACCGGCAAGCCAAAAGCGACTGGCCCAACAAGACGTGCCGACAGGCTTAGAGCGCAGTGCCTTGGCGATCAGCAGAACGTTCCTGGTTCGTCATCCCGTGCGGAGCAAGGAGCGACGCGACGCTCGCAGACCCCAGGCTGGCGAAGCAGGGAGGTCGCGGCCAATCTCGAACGTGCGCGACGTCGTCCGGACGAATGGTCAATCAGTCACCAAGAGCATCCTTCCCGGAGAATCAAGCATGCATGCGGGCGCCCTTGGTAATCTTGTCGACGAGCTTCTTTTCGGCGCGCAGCGCGATGCCGACGATCTTGGCGTCGTCCGGCGCGAATTCGGCGAAGACGGCGCGGTTGGCCAGGTCATGGCCGGTGGAGAACATCTCCTCGACATAGGCCGATGTCGTCACGCCGCGCTCCAGGGCCCGGCGGTGGATCGCGGCAAGCGTCGACCCGTCTGCCGACAGCACGATAACGGGCTGGATCGAGAGCGGATTGAAGAAATTGCCGGCGCGGTCGCGATAGGCCTCGCCGATGATTTCAGGACATTGCGCGACGATGCCGCTGGTCAGGAAAGCGGTAACGTTGAGCTTCTGCCAGACGGCGAGATCTTCCTTGAGCACGATTGCAAATTTCGTGTCGAACACCAAAATGTCTCTCCGAGATGTGGATCAGGGACCATGGCGCACGATCTAGGCAATGAGGCGCTGGGAGGTCTTGAACGTTCGTGCGCTGAGGACGACCGGATCGTTTCGGCGCCCGGCGCCACGGGCCTCGAGCGCATCGAGGCGCGATTCCACGGCAATGCTTTCGACCTGCACCGCCACGACACCTACGCCATCGGCGTGACGCTCGACGGCGTGCAGCGCTTCCACTATCGCGGCGCGCTTCGGCACAGCCTCCCCGGCCAGGCAATCGTTCTGCATCCCGACGAACTGCATGACGGCGGCGCCGGCACCGAGCACGGCCTACGATACAGGATTCTCTATCTCGAGCCGTCGATGCTGCTCGACTGCCTCCACGGATCGCCGCTCCCCTTCGTTAAGGATGCTGTGGTGAGCGACCCTCAGTTGCGCGGCACGCTGCTGTCGGCGCTAACACCGCTCACCGAGGAGTTCGACGACCTGTTCGTGGCGGATTTCATCGCGCAGCTGGCGCAGCAATTGAAACGCCATGCCGGACAGCCGGCAAAATCAGCGGGAAAGATCGCGTGGCGGGCTGCCGAGCTGGCGCGCGACTATCTCGAAGAAAACGCTGAACGGCCGGTGCGTTCCGACGAGCTGGAGGCGGTTACCGGCCTCGACCGTTACGCGCTGTCGCGCCATTTCCGCGCGACCTATTCGACAAGCCCGCATCGCTTCCTGTTGATGCGTCGGCTGCAGCGAGCACGGCGCATGATCGAAGCGGGAGAGCCGCTTGCCGAAACCGCTGTTGCGGCCGGCTTCAGCGATCAGAGCCATTTCGACCGGCATTTCAAGAAGGCGTTCGGGCTGACGCCGGGACGCTGGGCGACGCTGGTGCGCGACGCGTAGCGTCGTCGCCCTTTCCGCTAAGCTGCCGATGCTTGGTGGTGCCTGAAGCGACGATGCTGTGCATCGCGCTTGGGTCGCTCGAGACGACGCTTACGCGTCGCTCGTGGGTCACCAACGCCCAGCGGCTAAGCGACGATGCTGCGCATCGCGCTCACGCGTCGCTCGAGACGACGCTGCGCGTCGCTCGTTAATCATCCAGCTCGGCGTCGTCGTCGATGAGGATCAGGTCCTCGTTCGACAGGTTGGCCTCGATGCGGGCGAGCAGCTTGAACAGCGCCTTCTGGTCTTTCTTGTCGAGACCCCTCAGCGCCTGCTTCTCGGTCTTCTTGACCGATTTCTCGATGGCGCGGATGGTTTCGCGGCCGGAGCCGGTAAGGAAGATATGGGCCTGGCGGGCATCGGCGTTGGAGGCGCGCTTTTCGAGAAAACCCTGCGCCTGCAGCCTGTTGATGGTTTTTGTGATCGTCGGCGGACGTACGCCGAGCTTGTCGGCGAGATTGCCGGGTGTCTGGCCGTCTTCGCGGTCGAGCGCCAGCATGATCTGGTCCTGGCCGGCGTAGAAGCCATGTGCCAGAAGCCGCGCAGCAAGCGCCGTGCGCGCCAGCCGCGCTGCCGAATGCAGCCGGCTCATAGTCGCTGTTCTGTCCGCCTTGGCCATGGTCATTCCCTCTTCGGCCGAACCGGCGCGGGCAGCATAGAGGCTGTCCGGCGGCTGGCAAATGACGATTTAACGAGTCCGGCCTGCAAACACTTTGCCGGCAAGCATTGCGGTGCCCGCGCAGGTGATGCCAGATGTTTATTTCAGTTAGATGACAAACGAGTTTTGGCCCGCCGGCATTCACAGCGGAACATCCCGGAGGGGCTCTGATGCCGTGCGGCTGCCCTGTTCCTTTAACCCACTGCGGCTGCCCCGATCGGGACCGGCTGGCCCATCGGTTTGGCGCGTGCAAAAGCGCGGCTCGCATCCTATATGAGGCCGACAAATCCTTCGAGGCACAGATTTTTCGAGGCAGGCCATGAGCGATGCACAGACGCAGATCCCCGTAACCGTTCTCACCGGCTATCTCGGCGCGGGCAAGACGACGCTGCTCAACCGCATCCTGTCGGAGAACCACGGCAAGCGTTACGCGGTCATAGTCAACGAGTTCGGCGAGATCGGCATCGACAACGATCTGATCGTCGAATCCGACGAGGAAATCTATGAGATGAACAATGGCTGCGTGTGCTGCACGGTGCGCGGCGACCTGATCCGCGTCGTAGAGGGCCTGATGCGGCGGCCCGGCCGTTTCGATGCCATCGTGGTCGAGACCACTGGCTTGGCCGACCCGGTGCCGGTGGCGCAGACCTTCTTCATGGACGACGATGTGCGCTCCAAAACCAAGCTCGACGCGGTGGTGGCGCTGGTTGACGCCAAGCACCTGCCGCTGCGCCTGAAGGACTCGAAGGAGGCCGAGGACCAGATCGCCTTCGCCGATGTGGTGGTGCTGAACAAGACCGATCTCGTCACCCCGGAAGAGCTCGAAAAGGTCGAGGCGACGATCCGCGCCATCAACCCGGCGGCCAGGATCCATCGCACCCAGCGCGCCGGGGTGGCGCTCGGCGAAGTGCTCGACCGCGGCGCCTTCGACCTGTCACGCGCGCTGGAGAACGATCCGCATTTCCTCGAGGCGCACGACCACGATCACGACCATGAATGCGGTCCGGATTGCGATCACGACCACCACCATCATCACGACGGGCACGATCACCATCACCACGGCCATCCTTCCGACATCCACGATGTCACGGTGAAGTCGGTCTCGCTGCGCGGCGGCGAGATGGATCCGAAGAAGTTCTTCCCCTGGATCGAGAAGGTGACCCAGATGGAAGGGCCGAACATCCTCAGGCTTAAGGGCATCATCGCGCTGAAGGGCGACGAGGACCGCTATGTCCTGCAAGGCGTGCACATGATCCTCGAAGGCGACCACCAGCGCGCCTGGAAGGACGGCGAGAAGCATGAAAGCCGGCTGGTCTTCATCGGCCGCGATCTCGACGCCGAGCGCCTCAGGAAGAGTTTTGAAGCCTGCCAGGCGGCTTGATTTCCGGACTTTCAGGCGCTAGCGCTGCCCCTTCTCTCCTTCTCCCCTTGTGGGAGAAGGTGGCCGAGCGAAGCTCGGTCGGATGAGGGGTGTTCCAGCTTGGCGATGACGGCACTCCGTCGAACACCCCTCATCCGTCTTGGCGCTACGCGCCAATCCACCTTCTCCCACAAGGGGAGAAGGGGGAGTCACACCTAGCCGCGCCGGCTTAGTGAAATCGAATGGACCATCCCCATGCCGACAGTCGCCCCGCTTGATCTCGAAGGCCATTGCGTCGCCGCCGTCTTCCTCAACGATGTGCCGCATTTCGCTTTGGCCGACGGCGCGATCCATCGGCTCGACAATGGGCACAAGACCGTACAGGCGAATGACGGGCTGCTCGCCGCCTTCCACGATGCGGCGAACGACCGCCTGATCACCGGCGGCGAGGACGGCAAGGTGTTTGCGGTCAAGGCCGGCGGCGAGGCGAGCGAACTTGCCAGCGCCGGCAGAAAATGGATCACCAGCGTTGCGGCGGGCCCTCAGGGCGCAGTCGCCTATGCCTCGGGCAAGACGGCGTTCGTCCGTTTCGCCGACGGCAAGATCAAGGAATTCGCCCATCCGCGCTCGGTGGAAGGGCTCGCCTTCTCGCCCAAGGGCATGCGCTTCGGCGTTGCCCGCTACAATGGCGCGACGCTGCATTTTCCTGCGGCGGAGGGCAAGCCGGTCGAGCTCGAATGGGCCGGCGCCCATACCGGGATCAGCTTTTCGCCGGACGGCGCTTTCCTGATTACCACCATGCAGGAAAACGCGCTGCATGGCTGGAAGCTGGCCGACGGCAAGCACATGCGCATGAGCGGCTATCCGGGCAAGGTCAAAAGCCTGTCCTGGAGCGTGAAGGGCAAATGGCTGGCGAGCTCCGGCGCGCCGGCGGCGATCGTGTGGCCTTTCGCCAGCAAGGACGGGCCGATGGGCAAGGCGCCGCTGGAGCTCGGCACGCGCGGCAATACCATGGTGACGTGCGTTGCCTGCCATCCCAGCCAGGAGGTCACCGCGATCGGCTATGAGGACGGCATGGTGATCGCGGCCCGCTTCGCCGACGCCAAGGAAGTGCTGCTGCGTCGTCCCGGCAAAGGCGCCATCACCTCGATGATGTGGGACAGGGAAGAGCGCCGCATCGTCTTCGGCAGCGCGGCCGGCGATTGCGGCGTGATCGACATCACTGCCTAAGGGATTAGGGGAATAGGGAAAGGAGAGACACTTCCTGCACTTTCCTCCTGTACCGCCTTACTCCGTACTCCCCTACTCCCTGAGCCAACGCCCGCCACCTGCGCGGCCAATTGCGGTTTTGCCGACCGGTTGGCAGAGTGCCGCGCGAGAAAGAGGGGCTTCATGCATTCAATCGACCGGACTTCCATCGGCGGCATCGCCGCCGCCCGCATCGCGGAACTGCGCGAAACGGAGGCGGCCGCCTTCCGCAAGGCGCGGCCAAAGTCCGGGGCCAAGGTTGGCAACGGCATGGCCGGCTTCCTCGGCGGCGTGCCGATGCATTGGATGGCCGACTGGCCGACGCCTTTCCCGATCCTGGTCGACAGCGCCAAGGGCGCCACGATTATCGATGTCGACGGCAACAAGCTCGACGATTTCTGCCTCGGCGACACCGGCTCGATGCTCGGCCATTCGCCGCCGGCGGTCGCCCGCGCCATCCGCCGGCAAGCAGCACGCGGCTTGACCTATATGCTGCCCAGCGAGGATGCGTTGGCGATCGGTCCGCTCTTGCAGCAGCGCTTCGGCCTGCCGGATTGGCAGATCGCCACAACCGCTACCGATGCCAACCGCTTCGCCTTGCGGGTCGCCCGCGCGGTGACGGGGCGCGAAAAGATCCTTGTCTTCAACGGCTGCTATCACGGCTCGGTCGACGAGACGATGGTGCGACTGATCGACGGCAAGCCGGTCAACCGGCCTGGGCTGGCAGGCGAGTTCCGCGATCTCACACGGGCAACCAAGGTTATCGAATTCAACGATATTGCAGCATTGGAAGCGGCACTTGGCGACCGTGATGTGGCCTGCGTGATCACCGAACCGGTGCTGACCAATTCCTGCATGGTGCTGCCACAACCCGGCTTCCACGACGCGCTGCGGCGCCTCACCCGGGCCGCCGGCACGCTGCTTTTGATCGACGAGACGCACACCATTTCAACCGGGCCCGGCGGTTACACGCGACGGCACGGGCTGGAGCCGGACCTGTTCGTGCTCGGCAAGCCGGTGGCCGGAGGCGTGCCGGCCAGCATCTGGGGCATGAGCGAGGAGATGGCGACGCGCTACGGCGCCTACAATCGCAGCAAGGAGCCCGGCTATTCCGGCATGGGCACCACGCTGTCGGCCAACCCGTTGCAATTCGCGGCGATGCGGGCGACGCTCGAAGAGGTAATGACCGAGGAAGCCTATGCGCATATGGACCGGCTGGCGCGCCGCCTCGACGCGGGGCTCTCCGACGTCATCGAGCGAAACAAGCTGCCTTGGCATGTCGCGCGCGTCGGCGCCCGCGTCGAGTTCATCTGCGCGCCCGGGCCGCTCAAGAACGGCGGCGAGGCGGAGACGGCACATGCGCCGGAACTCGAAGCCGCCGTCCATGTCGCGCTGGTCAATCGCGGCGTGCTGATCGCGCCGTTCCACAATATGATGCTGATCTCGCCGGCGACGACCGCGGCGCAGGTAAGCCGCCTGATCGCGGCTTTCGCCGCGGTTGCCGCCAGGCTTACGGCATGAGACAAGCGGCTATGGACAATCCGAGCACAGTTGTGACCTCCCCTTCGGGCTCGACGCCGGCCGAGGCGAAAGCGTTTCTCGCCGCCCATCCCGACATCGAGGCCTTCGACATCGTGCTCACCGACGCCAACGGCATCGGCCGCGGCAAGATCGTGCGCCGGCACGAGCTGATGAGCATTTTCGAGGGCGGAAGGCATATGCCGATCTCGATCCTCGGCCTCGACATCACCGGGGAGGATGTTCACGAGACCGGGCTGATCTGGGACACCGGCGACGGCGACCTCAGGGCATGGCCGGTTCCAGGCACGCTCGTGCCGCTGCACGGCACCAAGCCGCCGCGCGGCCAGGTGCTGATGGCGATGTATCGTCTCGACGGCCAGCCGATGACCTCCGATCCGCGGCTGGTGCTGGCAAGGCAAGTCGAGCTCCTGGCGGCGCGCGGCCTGCATCCGGCCGGCGCCTTCGAGCTGGAATTTTTTCTCCTTGCCAATGAGCGCGACGCCGACGGCAAGGTGCAGGCGGCGCGCGCGGTGCTCGACGGCCGCCGCTCGGGCAAAACGGAAGTCTATTCGGTCGACCACCTGCACGGCATGGAGCCGCTGTTTTCCGACATCTACGCCGCCGCCAGGGCGCAAGGCATTCCGGCCGAGACGGTGATTTCCGAATATGCGCCCGGACAGTACGAGCTGACGCTCAACTACCGCAAGGACGTGATGCGGGCGGCCGACGACCTGGTCATGCTGAAGCGGCTGGTGAGGGCGCAGGCGCGCCGGCACGGCGTCACCGCCTGCTTCATGGCCAAGCCGATCGAGGCCTATGCCGGTTCGGGCATGCATTTCCACGTCTCGCTGCAGGACGATGCCGGCCGCAACGTCTTCACAGAATCTGCCGGCGAGAAATGGTCGCCCAGCCTGCTCAACGCGCTTGGCGGCCTGATCCACACCATGGCGGAATCGATGCTGGTGTTTGCGCCGCATGCCAATTCATGGCGGCGTTTCGTGGCGCAATCCTATGCGCCGGTGGCGCCGACCTGGGGCGTCAACAACCGCTCCGTGGCGTTGCGCGTGCCGGCGGGCGATGCGATGAACCGGCGTATCGAGCACCGGCCGTCCGGCGTCGACGCCAACCCTTATCTTGTGGCGGCGACGGTGCTGGCGGGCATAGTCAAGGGCCTCGACGAGGCCCTTGACCCCGGACCGGAAACGACCGGCAACGGTTACGAGCAGCCAACGGAAGCCTCCACCATGCCGACCGATTGGCGCGCCGCGATCGAGGCCGCACGTGGCTCCGAATTCCTGAAATCGGCGCTCGGTCCCGACCTGCACCGGACCTTCGTGGCGATCAAGCAGGCGGAATATCTGCGCGTCGCACGCACCGTCAGCGAACTCGACTACCACCTCTACCTCCACGAGGTCTGAGGACTTGGCCTCGCAGACGGAGTGATCACGTTTCGCCGCGACACTCAAAAGTTATAGCCAGGCGACTTTCTGGAACATATCATGAACACATGGCTGTGCTTTCCGTCCGCGAGAAACTGGCGATCCTGTCCGACGCCGCTAAATACGACGCCTCCTGCGCATCGTCCGGTTCGGCGAAACGCGATTCGCTGAAATCGGGCGGCATCGGTTCGACCGAGGGCTCGGGCATCTGCCATTCCTACGCGCCGGACGGGCGCTGCATTTCGCTGCTGAAGATCCTGCTCACCAATTTCTGCATTTACGACTGCAGCTATTGCATCAACCGCTCCTCCTCTAATGTGCGGCGAGCCCGCTTCAGCGTCGACGAGGTGGTGCGGCTCACCATGGATTTTTATCGCCGCAACTACATTGAGGGTCTGTTCCTGTCCTCCGGCGTCATCCGCTCGCCGGACGCGACGATGGGCGAGATGGTCGAGGTGGCGCGACGGCTCAGGATCGAGGAAAAATTCGGCGGCTTTATTCACCTCAAGACCATTCCCGAAGCGTCAGCCGAACTGATCGAAAAAGCAGGCCGTTATGCCGATCGCCTGTCGATCAATGTCGAGCTGCCGACCGACGAAGGGGTGAAGAAGTTGGCCCCGGAAAAGAAGCCGGAAACGATCCGGCTTTCCATGGCCAAGCTGCGCCGCAAGATCGAAGAGAAGGCCGAACCAACGTTGCAGAGCCGCAAACGCGAGCGCTTTGCGCCGGGCGGCCAGTCGACGCAGATGATTGTCGGCGCCGACAAAACGTCCGACGACGGCATCCTGCGCGCCAGCGCCCGGCTTTATGGCAGCTACCATCTGCGCCGCGTCTATTATTCCGCCTTCAGTCCGATCCCGGATTCGTCTGCGGCGCTGCCGTTGCAGAAGCCGCCCTTGATGCGCGAGCACCGGCTTTACCAGGCGGACTGGCTGATGCGCTTCTACGGCTTCTCGCAGCCTGAAATCCTGGCCGGCAGCAATGACGGCATGCTCGACCTTGCCATCGATCCCAAACTTGCCTGGGCGCTGCGCAACCGCGGCCGGTTCCCGGTCGACGTCAACCGCGCCGATCGGGAGGCGCTGCTGCGTGTGCCCGGGTTGGGCACCAAGGTGGTCGACAGGATTCTGCAGACGCGTCGCCATCGCCGGCTGCGTCTCGAAGATGTCGGACGGCTCTGCCATTCGGTCGCCAAGGTACGCCCCTTCATCACTGCGGAAGGCTGGTCGCCAGGCGCGCTCACTGACAAGTCGGGCTTGCGCCAGATCATCAGTCGCTCTTGCGAGCAGCTTTCGCTGTTTTGACCATGGCACGGACCCAGCTCAGCCTCGCATCTCATCTCGTCCGGCTTGAAGGCGAGACCGATTTCGCCGGTTGGCGCGATGCGGCGCGCCGGCTGGCCACGAATGATATTCCGCCGGAAGACGTGGCGTGGCAGGTGGGCCACGACGATGATGATCGCGCCAACGATTTGCCGGCTTGCCGACAAGATGCGCGGCTTGTCGTGCCGCGCGACTTCATCGAACGCGCAAAGACGGTCATCTGTCATTCGGACCCCGAGCGTTTCAACTTCCTCTATCGGCTGCTCTGGCGGTTGCGCGTCGAACCGAAGCTGCTGTCGATCGCTTCCGACCCGGATATCCGCAGGCTCGAGTTCATGGAAAAGGCGGTTCGGCGCGACATTCACAAGATGCGCGCCTTCGTGCGCTTCCGGAAGATCGGCGACGGCGCGGAGGAACGTTATGTCGCCTGGTTCGAGCCCGACCATTTCATCGTCGAGCGCAATGCCGATTTCTTCGTGCGCCGCTTCGCCGGCATGCGCTGGACGATTCTCACGCCGCACGCCTCGGCCGACTGGGACGGCGAGCGGCTGGCGATCGGCCCAGGCGCCGGCAAGCGCGACGCGCCGGCAGAAGACGACGCCGAGACGCTGTGGCGGACCTATTTCGAGAATATCTTCAACCCGGCCCGCCTCAAGGTGAAGGCGATGCAGAAGGAGATGCCGAAGAAATATTGGCGGAACCTTCCCGAGGCCTCGCTCATTCCAGACCTGATAGCAGGAGCGGACAGAGCCGCGACAGCCATGATCGCCCGGATGCCAACCTCCCCAGCGCCGCACCACGCCAAAGTGAAGGCAAAACACTGGCCTTCGCCGGAGCCGGCGGATGTGGTGGCGCCCGAAAGTACGGATATTCCGGCATTGCGCGAAGAGGCGAGCGGTTGCCGGCGTTGCCCGCTCTGGCGCGATGCTACGCAAACCGTGTTCGGCGAGGGACCGGAGAATGCCGACGTGGTGTTTGTTGGAGAGCAGCCCGGCGACCAAGAGGACCTTGCCGGCAAGCCGTTCGTCGGGCCCGCGGGCAAGGTGTTCGACAGCATTTTGGACCAGGCCGAGATCGACCGCCGCAAGGTCTATGTGACCAATGCGGTGAAGCATTTCAAGTTCGAGCCGCGCGGCAAGAGGCGGATCCATTCAAAGCCTAATGCCGGCGAAATTCGTGCCTGCCGCTGGTGGCTCGACAAGGAACTTGACATCATCAAGCCAAATCTTGCGGTGGCGCTCGGCGCGACAGCAGCGCAGTCGCTGCTCGGCAAGGCGGTGCCGATCACCAGGATGCGCGGCGATGTCATCCAGCGCGAGGACGGCTTGCGCGTCTTTGTCACCATCCATCCCTCCTTCATCCTGCGCATCCGCGAGCACGAGGACAAGGAGGCCGAGAGGGAGCGGTTTCTCACCGATATGAAGAAGGTGAAGCAGCTGATGGCTGCTTGACCCGATCTGCGCGCCTGAACGGGACTTGCGCGGACGGATGCTGTTGTACGAGTCGTGCGACTGGGGAGAATTGGGCGAGATGCCCGTCGCCTCGTCATCCACGGGCGAAGCAAGGAGCGGAGCGACGCGCGCGCAGACCCGAGGATCATTCCGTTACCTGCAGGCGTCGCAACGATGCACAATTCTGCTCCGCTGCATTCCATGCCCGAGGTCACGGAATGGATTCCAGGGTCTCCGCGACGGAGCTTCGCTCCTGCTTCGCCCTGGAATGACGACTTCAGCGTTTATTGCGCTACCGGACGAGTATCGCCCTTAGATCATTGACGTTGGTCCCGGTCGGACCGGGCACGAACAGATCGCCGACCGCGTTGAAGGCGGTCCAGGCATTGTTGCCGGCAAGCATAGCCTTGGCATCGACGCCTGCGGCACGCATGCGCGCCACGGTCGCGCCGTCGGCGAAGGCGCCGGCATTGTCCTCGGAGCCGTCGATGCCGTCGGTGTCCGCGGCTAAAGCATGAATGCCGCTGAGCCCATCGATGCCGATGGCGAAGGCAAGCAGGAATTCGGAATTGCGGCCGCCCTTGCCTTTCGCCCGCAGCGTTACCGTCGTCTCGCCGCCGGAGAGGATCAGCATCGGCTTCTCGAAAGGCCGGTTACGGGTCGCCACCTCGCGGGCAACCGCGGCATGCACGCCGCCGACCTCGCGCGCCTCGCCCTCGATCGAATCCGACAGGATGACGGCTTCGATGCCCTGCCGCTTCGCTGCGGCGGCCGCGGCTTCCAGCGAGACGCCGGCCGAGGCGATGAGATGCACTTCATTGCCGGCAAAGACTGGATCGTCGGAGCGTGGCGCATCGGCTGCGGGAGACTGAATATGCGCCATGACCGCATCCGGCAGGCTCATGCCGTAGGCGGCGATCGACGCCAGCGCATCCGCGCGGCTGCCGGTGTCGGGGACGGTCGGCCCCGAGGCCACCAGCGCCGGATTGTCGCCGGGAATGTCGGAGACGACCAGCGATACGACCCGGGCCGGATGTGCGGCGCCGGCCAGCCGTCCGCCCTTTATGGTCGAGACGTGCTTGCGGATGGTGTTCATCGCCGCGATCGGCGCGCCGGAAGCGAGCAGCGCCTCGTTGACGGCGATCTCGTCGGCAAGAGTCAGGCCGGGAGCGGGCGACGGCAGCAGCGCCGAGCCGCCGCCCGAAATCAGCGCCACGACCAGATCGTCCGCGGTCAATCCCCGCACCTTCTCCAGCAGCCGACGCGAGGCTTCGAGGCCGGCGGCGTCCGGCACCGGGTGCGCCGCCTCGATGATCTCGATGCGCTCGGATTTTGCGCCATAGCCGTAGCGGGTCACGACCAGCCCATCGATCGGACCATCCCAGACCTTCTCGAAGGCCGCCGCCATCTGCGCCGAGCCCTTGCCGGCGCCGATAACGATGGTGCGGCCCTTCGGTTTTGCCGGCAAATGATTGCGGATCGTCTTTTCCGGATCGGCGGCGGCGACGGCGGCGTTGAAGATCGACGTAAGGAAAGTTTTTGGATCGGTCATTGCTCTTCCGGCGGCAACTTGAGCTTGCTCGCATCGACTCCGAGATGGGCGCAGAGCGCATCGACAACGACACCGTGGTCTTCTCGTTCGGGCAGACCGGAGACGGCGATGACACCGATCACGCCTGCACCCTTCACCGCGACGGGAAAGCCGCCGCCGGCCAGCACATAGTCGGCGATGTCGAGCGCTTCGCCGACCTTGAAGGTGCGGTCGGGTCGCTGCTGCTCCAGCACCATGCGATAGGTGCTTGTGAGATAGCGCTTGACGACATTGATCTTGCGCCGCGCCCAATCGGGGTTGGAGGCGTTGGAGCCCGGCATGGCGGCGTAGAATAGCGGACGGTCGAAGGTCCTGATGTCGACGATGATCGGCAAGTTTTCGTTGAGCGCCCGCTCCCTGATCGCCGCGCCTATCTGGAAGGCCACGGCCTCGTCGAAGGCCGGAAAGACCAGCGTGGCTTCCTGTTTCTTGATCAGAGCGATGTCGTCGGCGGCAGCCATGGCGTTTCCCCTGTCAATGTCGACGCACGCTTTGGCCGATGGCTGACGCGGGGTCAAGCGACGAGCACGTTTAATCTATGCGACAATCGCGCTCTTGGCCGGCCGGCCCGCCACATAGACCTCGGTCACGGCGCGGTCGTCGCCCAGCGTCTGCAGCAGGAAGAGCTCTTCCGCCAGGGTCTCCACCGTCTCCATCCTCAGCCGCATCGCCGGCGTGGCGTTGGCGTCGAGCACGACGATGTCGGCATCCGTGCCTTCTTCCAGCGTGCCGACTTTTTCGGCGACAGACAGCGCCTCGGCATTGCCGCGCGTCAGCTGCCAGAAGGACTGGAAGGGGTTCAGCTTCTCGCCATTCAGCGCGATGACTTTGTAGCCCTCGTCCATGGTCCGCAGCATCGAATAGTTGGTGCCGCCGCCGACATCGCTGGCGGCAGCGATCCTGAGCGGCTTTTCGCGGCGGCGGTAGCGCTGGTAGTCGAACAGGCCGGAACCGAGGAAGAGGTTGGAGGTCGGGCAGAACACCGCAACCGAACCCGATTGCGACAGCGCATCGGCTTCGCGCTCGGAAAGATGAATGCAGTGGCCGAACAGGCTCTTTTTGCCCAGCAGGCCGTAATGCTCATAGACGTCGGTGTAGTCGCGCGACCAGGGGTAGAGCTCCTGGGTGAAGGCGATCTCGGCGTGGTTTTCCGACAGATGCGTCTGCATGTGGAGATCGGGATGCTCACGGCAGAGCGCGCCGGCCATCTCCATCTGCTCAGGCGAGGAGGTGATGGCGAAGCGCGGGGTGATGGCATAGAGCTGGCGGCCCTTGCCGTGCCATTCGGCAATCAGCGCCTTGCTGTCGTCATAGCCGGTCTGCGGCGTGTCGAGCACGCCCTCCGGCGCATTGCGGTCCATCATCACCTTGCCGGCGATGTTGAGCATATTGCGGTCGTGCGATTCGGCGAAGAAGGCTTCGGCCGAAGATTTGTGCACCGAGCAATAGGCGACGACCGTCGTCGTGCCCTGGCGCAGCATCTCGTCGAGGAAGAGCCTGGCGATGCGGCGGCCATGCTGCGCGTTCGCGAATTTCGACTCCTCCGGAAAGGTGTATTTGTTCAGCCAGTCGAGCAGCTCGGCGCCGTAGGACGCGATGATCTGCATCTGCGGCACATGCACATGTGCGTCGATGAAGCCCGGCAGGATGAGATGCGGGCGATGGTCGATCGTCTCGACGCCGGCGCCGGCACGCTTGGCGATCTCGGCATGCGGACCGGCGGCAATGATCTTGCCGTCGTCGATCAGCAGCCCGCCATCCTCCTCGTAGCGCCAGGCGGAATGGTCGTCGATTGCTTCGGGCCAGCGCAGGAAGGAGAGCGTGCGGCCGCGCAGGAGTTTCGAGGTCATGCTTACTTTCCGGCGCCTTCGAACCAGGCCACCAAAAGGGCCCGTTCCTGGTCGGTTATCTGAGTGACGTTGGCGGGCGGCATGGCATGCGCGCGGCCGGCCTGGAGGTAGATCTCCCGGGCATGCTCGGCGATGCGCGCGTCGGTGTCGAGCAACACGCCCTTCGGCGCATGGTAGATTCCTTCATAGGCCGGCTCTTCGGTATGGCACATCGAGCAACGGCCGAGCACGGTGTCGCGCACGGCCGGAAAATGCGCCGAGGCGATGTAGACCTGGGCAGCGGCGGATGCGGCGGAGGCCTTGGGCTCCGCTGTCAGCACCTTGGGCACGGTCGACAGCCAGATGACGATCATGAACAGCACGGCGGCACCCAGCCAGGTCCAGGTCGGGTTGCCCTTCCTCGCGTGCACGGTGTTGAAATAGTGCCGGATCAGCACGCCGATGATGAAGACCAGCGAGGCGATGACCCAATTGAACTGCGTGCCGAAGGCCAGCGGGTAGTGGTTCGACAGCATCAGAAACAGCACCGGCAAGGTCAGGTAGTTGTTGTGCAGCGAGCGCTGCTTGGCAATCTTGCCGTATTTCGGGTCCGGCTTGCGGCCGGCGATCAGGTCGGCGACGACGATCTTCTGGTTGGGGATGATGACCATGAAGACATTGGCCGACATGATCGTGGCGGTGATGGCGCCGAGATGCAGGAAGGCGGCGCGGCCGGTGAAGAGGTGGGTCAGCCCCCAGGCGATGAAGACCAGCACGCAGTAGAGCACCAGCATCAGGCCGGTATCGCTTTTGCCGAGCGGCGAGCGGCAGAGCAGGTCGTAGACGATCCAGCCGACGCCGATCGTGGCGAGCGACAAGAGGATGCCGACGGGCACCGAGATGTTGAGCACGTTGGGGTCGATCAGGAAGAGGTCGGCGCCGGCATAGTAGACCACGCAAAGCATGGCGAAGCCCGACAGCCAGGTGGCGTAGGATTCCCATTTGAACCAGGTCAGGTGCTCCGGCATTTCGGCCGGCGCCACGAGATATTTCTGGATGTGGTAGAAGCCGCCGCCATGCACCTGCCACTCCTCGCCGAAGGCGCCGGCGGGCAGGCCGGGACGCTGGCGCAGCCCGAGATCGAGGGCGACGAAATAGAAGGACGAGCCGATCCAGGCGATGCCGGTGATGACATGCAGCCAGCGGACGGCGAAGCTCAGCCAGTCCCAGAAAATCGCAAAATCCATCATCGAGTCGCCCCTGGGAAATCGTCCCTGCCGATCAGGCGACTTTACGGTCTGGAGCGCAAACGAAAAGAGGCGGGGCGCGCGATGACTTTCAAAAAAAAATGGAAAATACTAGGGTCGTCCCACGCAGCCATTTGAGAGCCACGACCGTCGCATGGCCTATCTCGACAATATCGCCGTCTTCGTCCGCGTCGTCGAGCTCGGCAATCTGTCGGCGGCCGGGCGCGACATGCGCATCTCGCCGGCGGTCGCCTCCAACCGCATCAAGGAGTTGGAGAAGCACCTCGGCGTGCGGCTGTTCAACCGCACCACGAGGCAGCTGATGCCGACCGAGCACGGCACGGTGTTCTACACCGGCGCCAAGCAGGTGCTGGACGCGATCACCGAGGCGGAGGCCGCGGTCGCAGCACTTTCCGGCCAGCCGCGCGGCACGATCAAGGTGACGGCGCCGCTCGGCCTCGGCCGGCGGCTGATCGCCTCGGGCATTCCGGATTTCCACGACAAATACCCCGATATCGAGGTGCGGCTGAGACTCTCCGACCACAATGTCGACATCATGAAGGAAGGCATCGACGTCGCCTTCCGGCTTGGCATCATCGAGGATTCCAGCCTTCGGATGCGCGGCATCATGGAATGCGAGCGCGTGCTGGTCGCGGCGCCGAAATACCTCGAGGCGCGCGGCGAGCCGGTCGAGCCGCAGGAACTGATCGGCAAGAAACATGATTGCCTGATGCTGCGCTATTCCGGCACGCGCGAATATGTCTGGACGCTGCAGACGCCGAACGGTCCGCAGAAATTCGAGGTGCATGGACCCTACGATACGGACGATGGCGATGTGCTGACAGGCTGGGCGCTGTCGGGGCGCGGCATCATCAACAAGCCGCGCTTCGAGGTCGAGCCGTTCATCCGCGACCAGCGGCTGAGAGTGATCCTGGCAAAGACGCCGCCGACGCCGGTCCAGTTCGCCGCCGTCTATCCGCACAAGAAGCTGCAGGATCCGAAGGTCCGCCTGCTGCTCGACTTCATGGCCGATCGCTGCCAGCGGCTGATCAAGGACATTCTTGCCGGCAAGTAGGCTGGCGGGCACGCGCCTTCGCGTGGGTGACCACACTCAGTCTTCGTCCATCAGGCGGGCTGTGCCGGATACCCGGATCGAGCTGCCCGGGGTGGGCGGAATATCGGCATGCAGCCGCGAGCGCATGCCCATATCCTCGCCCTGAACGATGTCGACCGCGCCGCCATGCGCCCAGCCAATGTCGCGCAGATAGCCGGCAAAGGCGGCGGTGGCAGCGCCGGTCGCCGGATCCTCATAGACGCCGCCGGAAGCGAAGGGATTGCGCGTGTGGAAGAGACGCGGCGTTTCGGCATAGGCGAGCAGGATCGTTACCAGTCCCTCGCGCCGCATCAGGGCCCGGCCCTGTTTCAGGTCATAGGCCATGGCGGCGAGCGCCTTGCGCGACTTCAAGGCCAGCACCAGATGGTCGGCGCCGCCATGAACCAGCGCGGGCGGAATGGCGGGATCGAGATCGCCCTCCTGGTAACCGAACATCGCCAGGGTTTCGCCGGCCAGCTCCGACGGGGCCGGCCGGCTGCGCGTCGGCGGCGACTGCAGGGCGGCGGCAAAATTGGCGCCGTCGCGAAACCCTTCGACGGTGATGGCGGCCTGGTTCAGGAGCAGCTTGAAAATTCCGTCGCCGAACCTTCTGACCAACGCCGCGCCCAGCGCGATGGTGGCGTGGCCGCAGAACGGCACTTCCGATTCGGGCGAAAAGTAGCGGACACGCCAGCCTTCCCCTTCACGTGCGGCAAAGGCGGTCTCGGAAAAGCCGACCTCTGCAGCGACGCGCTGCATGTCTGCGGCGTCGGGCAGAACCTCGCCAATCACCACGCCGGCCGGGTTGCCGCCGCTGTTGCCGTCCGAAAACGCCGCTATGGGCAAAACATCCATGTCGCTCGTCCCGTGTTCGTCATTCGTGTTCGTCAGGCGTGCAGAAAACACGGTTCAATCCGGTTTGGGAAACGAAGAAAGCGACGAGCAGCTGTGAGCATCAGTCATACCTTCGCCAGCTGTGCGCCCCTCGATCCGATGCGGAACGAAACCCGCTCCGTCCCCGTTCTGGCGATTGGCGGCTGCACGGCCGCCCTTCGAGACCAGTCCCCAGCTTTCGCAGCGACCCAGCGCCACAGGAGCCGACCATGGACGCCATTGTCACCAAGAACGACCTCAAATCCGACGCCAAGAAGGAATCGATCGATCTTCTCAATGCCAGGCTTGCCGATGCCATCGACCTAGCGCTGGTCACCAAGCAGGCGCACTGGAACGTCAAGGGACCGCAGTTCATCGCCATCCATGAGATGCTCGACGAGTTCCGCGAGGAGATCGACGGCCATGTCGACATCATCGCAGAACGCGCCGTGCAGCTCGGCGGCACCGCGCACGGCACCTCGCAGGACGTGTCGAGGGCAACGAAGCTCCAGCCCTATCCAACCGACATCCACAAGACCAAGGATCATCTGGCGGCGCTGATCGACCGTTATGCCACGGCTGCCAGGCTGGCGCGTGAGGCGATCGACGAGGCGGACGACGCCGGCGATGCCGACACCGCCGACATCTTTACCGCCTACTCGCGTTCGCTCGACAAATTGCTGTGGTTCCTCGAAGCGCATACGCAGGAAAAAGAATAGCCGGCTCAGCGTTCCTCCGATGGCCGGGTAAATCAGCCGGCCATCGCCTTCTCGGGCGCGGCCGAAGCCTGGGCCGCATGCGACACCAGCGCCGTCATGATTTCGGCGGCGGCGAGCGCGGCGATCACCGGCGGGCGCTTGTCCTTCACGGTATTGCCGCCGATCGGCGAGACGAGACGGTTGAACTGGGCCTCGCTGCCCTCGTCGGACTTCAGGAACCAGTTCTTGAACGTCGCCTTCTTGGTCTTCGAGCCGATCATGCCGACATAGGCGGCGTCGTCGCGCTTGAGCGCCTCGGCGACGATCAGGAAATCGAGCGCATGGTCATGGGTGAGGATGGCGAAGGCCGATCCGGCCCGGGCTTCGCGCACCACCGCTTCGGGCATCGGCGTCAGCCGCGTCTCAACCGTTTCCGGCATGCCTTCCAGCGCATCGGCCCGCGTCTCGACGACCTCCACATGAATGGGCAGCAGCGCCAACGACGCGGCCAGCGCCTGGCCCACATGGCCGCCGCCAAAGACATAGACATGCGGCAGATGCGCCTCCTCGGCCTCGGCCTTGACGATCAGTTCCTGTTCGATCCTAGCGTCAACCAAGCGGATCAGCACCTCGACGCGGCCGCCGCAGCATTGGCCGATTTCAGGACCCAGTGGAACATCTAGGGTCGCGCAGGTTTCGTCGACCTCGATGCGGGCTTCCCTCCCCCTCCAGGGCAGGGTGGCGGCGGAGCCGCCAGGTGGGGTCACCGGGGCAGTGCGCGGCGCTCTCGTGCCTTCTGAGATCACCCCCTCTGGCCTCTTCGCGGCCGTCTCGCCCTCAAGGGAGGAGAAAAGCATCTGCCGCGCCTTGTCGATCGCCATGAATTCAAGCTGGCCGCCGCCGATGGTGCCGAAAATCGCCGATGATGAGACGAGCATGAAGGCGCCGGCTTCGCGCGGGGTCGACCCCTTGGTGGCCGCGACCTCGACAAGCGCGACTCGGCCTGTCTGGCCGAGAAACCCCTTCAGGCTTTGCACTTTCGAGTTCATCGTCTGCATTTCCACCGAGGAAATATAGCGTTTCGTGCCCCGAATTGCACGTTTTGGCCCGTTCAGGCCGGCTTTGCGGCTTCCCGCTTCAGCCTTTCGATCGCCATCAGCACCCGTTCCGGCGTCGCCGGGGCGTCGAGGCGCGGGCAGATCTTGTGATCGGCGACACTCGCCACCGCGTCGGAGAGCGCATGCAGCACCGACATGCCGTGCGGCAGCGGCGGCTCGCCGACCGCCTTGGAACGATGGATGGTCGGCTCGTAGGCCGACGACCAGTCGGTCAGCTTGACGTTGAAGATTTTTGGCCTGTCGGAAGCGAGCGGGATCTTGTAGGTCGACGGCGCATGCGTGCGCAGCCGGCCGCCGTTGTCCCACCAAAGCTCTTCCGTCGTCAGCCAGCCCATGCCCTGGATGAAGCCGCCCTCGACCTGGCCGAGGTCGATCGCGCGGTTCAGCGAGCGGCCGGCATCGTGCAGGATGTCGGTACGCTCGACGACATATTCGCCGGTCAGCGTGTCGACCGAGACTTCCGAGCAGGCCGCGCCATAGGCGTAGTAGTAGAAGGCATGGCCGCGGCCCTTGCTGCGGTCCCAATGGATCTTCGGCGTTTTGTAGAAGCCAGCCGCCGAGAGCTGGACGCGGTTCATGTAGGCTTGCTTGACCAGATCGTTGAAGGCGATTTCCTGGTTGCCGATGCGCACCCGGTTGGGCAGGAACACGACCTGGTCGAGCGGCACCTGGTATTTTTCGGCCGCGAAATCGGTCAGCCGCTTGCGGATCTGCCGAGCGGCATCCTGCGCCGCCATGCCGTTGAGGTCGGCGCCGGAAGATGCCGCCGTCGGCGAGGTGTTCGGCACCTTGGCTGTGGTGGTGGCGGTGATCTTGACCCGGTCGAGATCGATCTGGAATTCCTCGGCGACGACCTGCGCCACCTTGAGATGCAGGCCCTGGCCCATTTCGGTGCCGCCATGGTTCATATGCACCGAGCCGTCGGCATAGACATGCACCAGGGCGCCGGCCTGGTTGGCCTCGGTCTTTGTGAAGGAAATGCCGAACTTGACCGGCGTCAGCGCCAGGCCGCGCTTGATGAAGCGGCTGTTGTTGTTGAAGGCGCTGATCTCGCGCCGCCGCCGCGCGTAATTGGCGCTGTCCTCCAGCTCCGCGACGATGCGGTGGATGATGTTGTCCTCGACCTTCTGGTGATAGGGCGTGAGGCAGCGTTCGCCGATCGCATCCATCGGGTCATAGAAATTGAGCTTGCGGATTTCGAGCGGATCCTTGCCGACCGCGAAGGCCACTTCGTCGATGACGCGCTCCGCGCCGACCATGCCTTGCGGGCCGCCAAAGCCGCGGAAAGCGGTGTTCGAGACCGTGTTGGTGAAAAGCGGCGCCGATTTCGCGTGCACCGCCGGATAGAAATAAGCGTTGTCGCAATGGAAGAGCGCCCGGTCGCCGACCGGACCGGACAGGTCGGCGGAGAAGCCGCAGCGCAGGGCATAGGTGAAATCGACGCCGAGGATGTTGCCCTCGTCGTCGAAGCCGACCTCGTAGTCGATGGCGAAATCATGCCGCTTGCCTGTGGCGGTCATGTCCTCGTCGCGGTCGAGCCTGATCTTCACCGCGCGCCCCAGCTTCTTGGCCGCGATGGCGGCTATGGCCGCGCATTGGTTGGCCTGCGTCTCCTTGCCGCCGAAGCCGCCGCCCATGCGGCGCACTTCCACCGTCACCGCATGGCTCGGCACGCCGAGCGCATGCGCAACCAGATGCTGCGTCTCGCTCGGCCCCTGCGTCGAGCAATAGACGATCACCTCGTCGTCCTCACCGGGGATCGCCAGCGAGACCTGGCCCTCGAGGTAGAAATGGTCCTGGCCGCCAAGCCACATGCGGTTCTTGATGCGGCGGGGCGCTGCCGCGATCGCGGCAGCCGCATCGCCGCGCTTCAAGATCAGCGGCGAGGTGACCTGCTTGTCCTTGACCGGGTCGAGGTCCCAGATGTCGATCACAGCCGGAAGCTCGTCATATTCGATCCTAGCCAGGCGTGCCGCGCGGCGCGCCGCCTCGCGTGTCTCGGCTACCACGGCGAAGATCGGCTGGCCGTAGAATAGCACCTTGTGCTCGGCGAGCACCGGATCGTCATGCATGTTGCTCGGCGACACGTCGTTCTCGCCGGGCACGTCGGCACAGGTCAGCACATCGACGACGCCTGGCGCTGCGCGCACCGCCGACAGATCGATACTCTTCAGCGTGCCGTGCGCGACCTTGGCGAGGCCAAGGCCGACATGCAGCGTGCCGGCAGGCTCAGGCATGTCGTCGATGTAGACGGCGGCGCCGCTGACATGCTTGTGCGCGGAATCGTGCCGCTGCTCGGTGGCCACGCCGCCGACGATTTTTTCGGCCTTGAGGTTGGGAGTGGCGTGCTTGTTCATCAGGCCGCCTCGTTGCGGGTCACTTGGAACGGCGCCCTGGTGCCGGTGGTTTCGACATAAAAACGCAGCAAAAGATTTCTCGCCGCCAGCGCCCGATACTCGGCGGTTGCACGCATATCGGTAATTGGCGTGAAGTCGCTGGCGTATTCGGCCATCGCGGACTCGACACTTGCTTCGCTCCAGACTTTGCCGATAAGGGCGGTTTCAACCGCGGTCGCTCGCTTCGGCGTCGGCGCCATGCCGCCATAGGCGATACGCATATCCGCCACGGTGCCGTCCTCGGCCTCGGTCAGGAAGAAGGCGCCGAGGGTAGCGGTAATGTCCTCGTCGCGGCGCTTGGTGACCTTGTAGACGGCAAATTTCGTGCCCTCTGCCGGCACGGGCACATGGACGGCCTCGACGAATTCGCCGGGCTGCCGATCCTGCTTGCCATAGGCAATGAAGAAGGTTTCGAGCGGGATCGTGCGTCGGGCATTGCCCTTACGGAGCGTGAGCTGCGCGCCGAGCGCGATCAGCGGCGGCGGCGTGTCGCCGATCGGAGAGCCGTTGGCGATGTTGCCGCCGATGGTGCCCATGTTGCGCACCTGCTCGCCGCCGATGCGGTCGACCAGCGGTCCCAAGGCCGGGATGCGACTGGAAAGAGCTGCGAAGGCTTCGCTGTAAGTCACGCCGGCGCCGATCGTAATCACGCCATCGGCCTCCGAGATCGTGCGCAAGCCGTCGAGGCCACCGATGAAGATAGCCGGCGAGATGTCGCGCATATGCTTGGTGACCCACAGCCCGACATCGGTCGAGCCGGCAACGATGGTGGCGCCAGGCTCCTTCTCGAGCGCCACGGCGAAATCGTCGACGTCAGCCGGCACGATCAGCCGCTCCTTACCCGAACCGACCTCGACCCTGGCGCCGTCGCGCAGCGCTCCCAGCCGTGCAGTGATATCCTTGCGCTCCACTGCCAGCGGGTCCTTCGCCGCCTTGCCGTAGCTTGATATGGCGCGCGCGGCGCGCATGATCGCCTCGTAGCCGGTACAGCGGCAGAGATTGCCCTGCAGCGCCTTTTCGATCGCCGCGTCGGACGGGTTGGGCGTCTTCATCCACAGCGCATAGAGCGACATGACGAAGCCAGGCGTGCAGAAACCGCATTGCGAGCCATGGAAATCGACCATCGCCTGCTGCACGGGGTGAAGCTGTTCGCCATTGCCGCGCAGATGCTCGACGGTGACGACATGGGTGCCGTCGAGCGAACCCATGAAGCGGATGCAGGCATTGACGCTTTCATAGACCAGGCCCTCGACCGAGAGCTTGCCGACCAGCACCGTGCAGGCGCCGCAATCGCCCTCGGCACAGCCTTCCTTGGTGCCGCGCAGCGAGCGGTTCAACCGCAGCCAGTCGAGCAGGGTCGCGTCGGGGGCGATGTCGTTCAGCGCGACATCGGCGCCGTTCAGGATGAAGCGTATCTGATTACGAGTCTTGTCGGCCATGTCTCAGCTCCCGCGATAGGTCGAGTAGCCGTAGGGTGAGATCAAGAGCGGCACATGATAATGCCGCTCCTCCGCCATGCCGAAGCGGATCGGCACGGTGTCGAGGAAAGCCGGCTCCGGCAGGCTGGCGCCCTGCCCGCGCAGATAATCGCCGGCAGCGAAGACCAGCTCGTACTCGCCGGTGCGGAAGTCGGCGCCGGCAAGTAACGGCGCGTCGCAGCGGCCGTCATCATTGGTGGTGACGGTCTTCAAATGCGTGCGGGCCTGGCCTTCGAGGCGGAAAAGCCCGATCGAAAGGCCCTTTGCCGGCCTGCCGGTCGCGGTATCGAGGACATGGGTCGTCAGACGCCCGCCATCGGCTTTCGACGTTTCTGCCACTGGCCGCCTCCCATCCCAAGTAGTCGAACGTTTTCAGGTCAATTGTGCGCCAATTAAAGGCGATGCATAAGCCCCGGTCGAGCGGAGTGCGGCAAAAAGCACTTTCAAAAATTTTCGGGGGAATGCACGAGCACTCCTTTCGATATCTTCATCTCAACATTCGGGCAGGAGCGATCATGCGTTACGAACGGGACATGCGCGGTTACGGAGCCAATCCGCCGGACCCGAAATGGCCCGGCGGCGCCTATGTCGCGGTGCAGTTCGTCGTCAATTACGAGGAAGGCGGCGAGAACTGCGTGCTGCACGGCGACAAGGCTTCCGAAGCCTTCCTATCCGAGATTGTCGGCGCCGCCCCCTGGCTCGGCCAGCGCCATTGGAACATGGAATCGATCTATGAATACGGCGCCCGCGCCGGCTTCTGGCGGCTCTACCGGCTGTTCACGCAAGCTGAGGTGCCGGTGACCTGCTACGGCGTCGCCACGGCGCTGGCACGCTCCCCCGATCAGGTCGCGGCGATGCAGGAGGCCGGCTGGGAGATCGCCTCGCACGGGCTGAAATGGATCGACTACCGCGACCATAGCGCGGAGGACGAGCGACGCGACCTCGAAGAGACGATCCGTCTGCATTACGAAGTGACCGGCGCGCGGCCGACCGGCTGGTACACCGGCCGCACTTCGGTCAACACGGTGCGACTCGTCGCCGAGGAAGGCGGCTTCGATTACGTCTCCGACACCTATGACGACGAATTGCCCTACTGGTTCGACCGGGATGGTTTGGAGAAGCCGCAGCTCATCATCCCCTATACGCTCGACGCCAACGACATGCGCTTCGCCACGCCGCAGGGCTTCAATTCGGGCGACCAGTTCTTCGCCTATCTGAAGGACAGTTTCGACACGCTCTATGCGGAGGGCAAGGCGGGGCGGCCGCGCATGATGAATATCGGCCTGCATTGCCGGCTGGTCGGCCGTCCGGGCCGCGTGGCGGCGCTGAAGCGCTTCGTCGACTATGTGAAGTCGCATGACAGGGTGTGGCTGACCCGGCGCATCGATATCGCAAAACACTGGCGCGAGACGCACCCCTACCAGGCGCCGGCGCTGCGCCCGTCTCGGATGGAATTCGAGGAATTCGTGCATGCCTTCGGCGGGGTGTTCGAGCATTCGCCGTGGATCGCCGAGCGGGCCTACGAGCTGGAGCTCGGCCCGGCCCATGACAGCGCCGGCGGCCTGCACAACGCGCTCTGCCGCGTCTTCCGCGCGGCGACCGAGGCCGAGCGGCTTTCCGTGCTCAACGCCCATCCCGACCTTGCCGGTAAGCTGGCGGCGGCCAAGCGGCTGACGGCGGAATCAGCCAAAGAACAGGCCTCCGCCGGGCTCGACGCGCTGACCGACAAGGAGCGCGAGCTGTTTTCGAAGCTCAACGCCGCCTATGTCACGACCTTCGGCTTTCCCTTCATCATCGCGGTCAAGGGCAAGACCAAGGACCAGATCCTGGCGGAGTTCGAGGCGCGCATCGGCAACAGCCGCAGCAATGAATTCGACACCGCCTGCAAACAAGTCGAGCGCATCGCGCTGCTTCGGCTCAAAGACATGCTTCCAAAATAGGCTTCAACACATGGACAGGATGAACATGGCCGAGCGAACCTATTACGCGCCGCATGGCGGCCATCCCGGTCAGCACGAGCTGTTGACCGGCCGCGCCGTCTTCACCGAAGCCTATGCGGTGATCCCCAAGGGCGTGATGCAGGACATCGTCACCAGCCCGCTGCCGTTCTGGGACAAGACAAGGGCCTGGATCATCGCAAGACCGCTTTCGGGCTTCGCCGAGACCTTTTCGCAGTACATCGTCGAGGTCCTGCCCGGCGGCGGCAGCGACCGGCCTGAGCTTGACCCCGAAGCCGAGGGCGTGCTGTTCGTGGTCGAGGGCGAGCTTACGGTCTCGCTTGCCGGCAAGAACCATGTGCTTCGCCCAGGCGGCTTCGCCTTCCTGCCGCCGGGCAGCGGCTGGACGGTGCGCAATGAGAGCAGCGGTGCGGTCCGCTTCCACTGGGTCCGCAAGGCCTATGAGGCGGTCGACGGCCTCGACGTTCCGGAAGCCTTCTTCAGCAGCGACCAGGAGGTCGAGCCGAGCCCGATGCCCGGCACGGGAGGCCACTGGGCGACGACGCGCTTCGTCGACCCGGCCGACATGCGCCACGATATGCATGTCACCATCGTCACGCTCAAACCCGGCGCGGTCATCCCCTTCGCCGAGACCCATGTCATGGAGCATGGCCTCTATGTACTCGAAGGCAAGGCAGTCTATCGCCTCAATCAGGACTGGGTCGAGGTCGAGGCCGGCGACTTCATGTGGCTGCGCGCCTTTTGCCCGCAGGCCTGCTACGCCGGCGGTCCCGGGAATTTCCGCTACCTGCTCTACAAGGACGTCAACCGGCACGCCAAGCTTGGCGGCGCCCTTGGGGCTCGCGCGCGATGACCCAAATCGTGGCCCAGCCGCTGACACGCGAAAACTTCGCGCCGTTTGGCGACGTGATCGATATGGGCGGCGAGAACCGCTACCCGATCAATGGAGGCAAGGCGATGCGCTACCACGATCTCGCCACCGCCGAGGCCACCGGGCCGGATGCCAAGGTGCTGATCTCGATGGTGCGCGGCACCCCCTACGAGATGCCGCTGAAACTGACCATGGTCGAGCGCCATCCGCTCGGCAGCCAAGCCTTTATTCCGCTGTCGCCGCGGCCCTTTCTGGTTGTCGTCTGTCATGACACTCAGGACGGCCCAGGCGAGCCGCACGCGTTCATCACCGCGCCCGGGCAGGGCATCAACTACCGGCGCAACCTCTGGCACGGCGTGCTGACGCCGATCGGCGAGGAACAGGACTTCCTCATCGTCGACCGCGGCGGCGACGGCGCCAACCTCGAAGAGTGCCATTTCTCGCACCCTTACGAGATCCATCTTCCCTGAAAGCTGCCAGTTTTTCCCGATGACAGACATTTCGCTGATCGACCGCCTGCTCGACATTATCGAGCACGATATCGTGCCGAAGACCGCTGAAGGCGTTGCCCGTGGCAACAAACTCTTCGGCGCCGCCATCCTGCGGAAAGACGACCGCTCGCTGGTGCTCGCCGAAACCAACAACGAAATCGAAAATCCGCTCTGGCATGGCGAGATGCACTGCCTGAAGCGATTTTACGAAATGCCCAGGGCCCAGCGCGTCGACACCAGGGATGCGCTGTTCCTGGCCACGCACGAGCCCTGCTCGCTGTGCCTGTCGGCGATCACCTGGACCGGCTTCGACAATTTCTACTACCTCTTCAGCCACGAGGACTCGCGCGACAGCTTCGCCATCCCGCATGACCTGAAGATCCTGAAGGAGGTCTTCACACTCGATCCCGGCGGCTACAACGCCGAGAACGCCTATTGGAAGAGCTTTTCCATACGCCGGCTGGTGCGCGCTTTGCCCGAGGCGGAACGCAGGCGGCTGGAGGCGCGCATTGCCAAGATCTCCGCACGCTATGACGCGCTGTCCGGTACATACCAGGCGAGCAAGGCCGACAACGACATTCCGCTGAACTGACGCTTTGAACTGACGCTTATTGACCAGCCGATTTCGCCGGCTGGCCCACGACGCCTCGGCGACGGTTCCATCATGTGCCTTGCATGAAAACCGTCACAGAATTCCCTCGCAAGGTCGTCGAATTTCCCGATATGGGCATCGTCATGCCGGATGGCTGCCGGCTGTCGGCGCGTATATGGATGCCTGAGGATGCCGGCGACAACCCGGTGCCGGCGGTCCTCGAGCATTTGCCCTACCGCAAGCGCGACGGCACCATCTTCCGCGATCAGCTGACGCATCCCTATTTCGCCGGACACGGCTATGCCTCGATCCGCGTCGACATGCGCGGCAACGGCGATTCCGAAGGGCTGATGGACGACGAATATTCCGAGCAGGAATTGCAGGACGCCTGCGACGTCATCGCCTGGGCGGCCGCGCAGCCCTGGTGCAACGGCAATGTCGGCATGATGGGCATATCCTGGGGCGGCTTCAATTGCCTGCAGGTCGCGGCAAAGCAGCCGCCTGCGCTGAAGGCGGTGATCAGCCTGTGCTCGACCGTCGATCGCTATGCCGACGACATCCACTACAAGGGCGGCTGTCTGCTGCTCGAGAATTTCGGCTGGGCCTCGACGATGCTCTCCTACTCATCGCGGCCGCCGGATCCGGAAATCGCCGGCGGCAACCGCTGGCGCGATCTGTGGCTGAGCCGGCTGGAGAACCAGGCTTTTCTCGCGCCGCTATGGCTCAGCCACCAGCATCGCGATGCCTACTGGAAACGCGGCTCGATCTGCGAGGACTTTTCGGCCGTTAAGGCGGCAGTGCTGTCGATCGGCGGTTGGCATGACGGCTACCGCAACACGATCTCCAATCTCGTCACCAACATCCAGGCGCCGGTGAAGGGCATCGTCGGCCCCTGGATCCACAAATATCCGCATTACGCGGCACCCAATCCGGCCATCGGCTTCCTGCAGGAGGCGCTGCGCTGGTGGGACCGCTGGCTGAAGGGCGCGGCGACCGGCGTCGAGGCCGACCCGGACTACCGCGCCTATGTGATGGACAGCGTGCGTCCGGCCCGCTGGCATCCCGAACGGCCAGGCCGCTGGATTGCGGAACAGCAATGGCCCTCGCCCAACATCAAGATCAAGGCAACCGGGCTCATTCCCGAGGGCGCCGGGCCGGCAATCGTCGCCTCGCCGCAAAGTTGCGGGCTTGCGGGCGGCGAGTATTTTCCCTTCACCTTCGGTCCGGAACTGCCGGGCGACCAGCGCCCCGACGACGCGCTTTCGGTATGCTTCGACCAGGTCGAACTCGAGGAGGCGATCGACATCGTCGGCGCGCCGGAAGTCGAAGTACGGGTCGCCTCGGACCGCCGCCAGGCCAACATCGCGGTGCGTCTCTGTGACGTGCATCCGGACGGCGCCTCGGAGCTGATCTCCTATGGCGTGCTCAACCTCACCCACCGCAACTCGCACGAGTTCCCGGAAGCGCTGGTGCCAGGCGAGACGGTCTCGGCACGCGTCGTGCTCGACCAGTGCGCCTATCGGGTGCCGGCCGGCCACCGGCTGCGGGTCGCCGTCTCGACCGCCTACTGGCCGATGATCTGGCCCTCGCCGGAGCCCGCGACGCTCGAACTGTCGGCAGCGATGCTCAAGCTGCCGCTGCGCCCGCCGGCGACGGCCGACGAGGTGTCGTTCCCCGAACCGGAAGGCGCTACGCCTTGGGCGACCGAGACGATCAGGCCCACCAATTCCGAACGGCATATCCACCGCAACGAAAAGACCGGCGTCGTCACGCTTGCCGTAACGGACGATTTCGGCGAGGTGCGCGACCTGGAGCACGGGCTGGTCCACGGCAGCATGGTCAGGGAGACATGGGCGATCCAACCCGACGATCCGCTGTCGGCGACGGGCAGCACGCATTGGACGCAGACATTGTCGCGAAATGAATGGTCGGTGCGGACCGAGACCTTCGCCGAGATGCGCTCGGACGCGCAAGACTTCATCCTCAGCGCCAGAATCGAGGCCTATGAGGGCGAAAAACTTGTGTTCGAGCGCGATTTCAAACAGACGATTCCCCGCGCTCTCGTGTGAGCGCTGACAAGATTGGTCCAAATGCGACGCGCCATTTACGCCACGGCATGTCGCATTCGGTCTTGCTTACAGCTTTCCGTTGCGCTCATTATCCCTCACAAGAACAAGAACCGACCACATGGTCGTACCATCAGAGTGAGGAACCCGTAATGACAAACGAACTCGACTATCTCAGCCGGCGCGTCGCTGCCGGAAAGCTCAGCCGCCGCGACTTCCTTGGCCGCGCCGCCGCGCTCGGCGTCACCGCGCCCTTCGCCAACTCGCTGCTTTCGAGCGCTGCCCGGGCTGCCGGCCCCGTCAAGGGCGGCACGTTGAAGGCCGGCCTGGTCGGCGGTGAATCCACCAACAGTCTCGACCCCGCGCTGATGATGACCCAGGTGCCCTTCGCCTTCGGCAAGTGCTGGGGCGAAATGATCGTCGAGCTGTCGCCCGACGGCAAGCTCGAGAACCGCATCGCCGAGGAAATCGGCTCTTCCGACGACGCCAAGGTCTGGACGCTGAAGATCCGCGACGGCATCGAATTCCACAACGGCAAGACGGTGACCGCCCAGGACGTGGCAGCCACGCTCGAGCGCCATTCGGACGAGAAGTCGAAGTCCGGCGCGCTCGGCTACATGAAGGGCATCGAGACCATCAAGGCCAACGGCAAGGAAGTGGTGCTGACCCTGAAGGAAGCCAACGCCGACCTTCCCTATCTGCTCAGCGACTATCACCTGATCGTCCAGCCGAATGGCGGCAAGGACAAACCCGATGCCGGCATCAGCGCCGGCCCTTACAAGGTCAAGGTCAACGAGCCCGGCGTGCGCCATGTCGGCGAACGCTTCGCCAACTACTGGCAGGGCGACAAGATGGGCCATGCCGACCAGGTCGAAGTCGTCGTCATCAACGACGCGACGGCGCGCACGGCGGCCCTGCAGGGCGGTCAGGTCAACATGATCAACCGCGTCGAGCCGAAGATCGTCGACCTGATCAAGCGCGTGCGGGGCGTCACCATCCGCAACCACTCCGGTCCCGGCCACTACGTGTTCATCATGCATTGCAACACGGCGCCGTTCGACAACAACGACCTCAGGATGGCGCTGAAGCTGGCGATCAACCGCGAAGAGATGCTGAACAAGGTGCTGCGCGGCTACGGCTCGCTCGGCAACGACTTCCCGATCAACGCCTCCTATCCGCTGTTCACCGAGATCGAGCAGCGCAAATACGATCCCGACAAGGCCAAGTTCCACTACAAGAAGTCGGGTCACGACGGCGCCGTGCTGCTCAGGACGTCGGACGTCGCCTTCCCCGGCGCGGTTGATGCCGCGCAGCTCTATCAGCAGAGCGCGGCCAAGGCCGGCATCAAGCTGGAAATCAAACGCGAACCCGGCGACGGCTACTGGAACGAAGTCTGGAACAAGCAGCCCTTCTGCGCCTCCTATTGGGGCGGCCGCTCGACGCAGGACCAAATGTACTCGACCGCCTACCTGTCGAGCGCCGACTGGAACGACACGCGGTTCAAGCGGCCGGACTTCGACAAGATGGTGCTGGCGGCGCGCGCCGAGCTCGACGAGGCCAAGCGCAAGCAGATGTACCATGACATGGCTGTGATGGTGCGTGACGAGGGCGGCTTGATCCTGCCGATGTTCAACCAGTTCATCGACGCAACTGGTCCCAAGGTCGGTGGCTGGGTGGACGATCCGCATCAGGAGCTGATGAACGGCTACGCCTTGGCGAAGTGCTGGATGGAAGCCTAAGGTCCGGCCTTGCGGAGATGTCCTCACCCGTCGTGAAACTGGTGGCCCAGCGCGTTGCGCTGGGCATCCTCCTTCTGCTGGCCGTTTCGGTCCTGATCTTCGCCGGCACGCAGATCCTGCCCGGCGACGTCGCCCAAGCCATCCTCGGACAATCGGCGACGCCGGAGTCGCTCGCCAATCTGCGCGAACAGCTCGGGCTCAATCAGCCTGCCTATATCCGCTACTTCCACTGGCTGGGCGGCGTGCTCACCGGCGATCTCGGCACTGCCATGTCGAGCGGCCAGGACATAGCGACATCGATCAAGGAACGGCTGTGGAACACCTTGTTCCTGGCCTTCTGGGCGGCAATCGTGGCCATTCCGCTGGCGATCACGCTTGGCCTGATCGCGGTGCGCTACCGCAATGGCTGGGTCGACAAGATGATCTCCGGGGTGGCGCTCGCCTCGACTTCGTTCCCGGAATTCTTCATCGGCTACCTGCTGGTCTTCTACTTCGCGGTCGAGCATCAATGGTTCCCCGCCATCTCGACCGTCTATGACGGAATGTCGTTAGGCGAGCGCTTGCAGGCGATCGCGCTGCCGGCGGCGGCGCTGACGCTGGTGGTGCTGGCCCACATGATGCGCATGACGCGAGCGGCGATCCTCAACGTCATGCAATCGGCCTATGTCGAGACGGCGGAGCTCAAGGGGCTCTCGGCTTTCGCGGTCATCCGCAAGCATGCCTTCCCGAACGCGATCGCGCCGATCATCAATGTCGTCATGCTGAACCTCGCCTATCTGGTGGTCGGCGTCGTCGTGGTCGAGGTGATTTTCGTCTATCCGGGCATGGGGCAATATCTCGTCGACCACGTCACCAAGCGCGACGTTCCCGTCGTCCAGGCGGTCGGCCTGATCTTTGCGGCTGTCTATATCGCCCTCAACATCATCGCGGACATTGCGGCGATCGTCGCCAATCCGCGGCTCAGGCATCCGAAGTAGGGGGCGCCGGTATGCTAGATATCAGACGCACTCCTGTCGCGGCGCTGATCGGCATTGTGCTGACGACGCTGTTCGTGCTGGCCGCGGTCTTGGCGCCATGGATCGCCCCTCACGGCAATGCCGAGATCGTCAGCGACGTCCCTTGGGAACCGATGTCATCGGTGCACCTGTTGGGCACCGACAATCTCGGCCGCGATCTCCTGTCCCGCATGATCTATGGCGCCCGCATCACGCTGTTCATCGCCGTGCTGGCCACCGCGCTGTCCTTTTCGCTCGGCGCCATTCTGGGCTTCTCGGCGGCGGTGTTCGGCGGCTGGTTCGACACGATGCTGTCGCGCCTCGTCGACCTGCTGATGTCGATCCCGACGCTGATCATGGGCCTGGTCGTCCTGTCGGTGCTGCCGTCCAACCTGGTGACGTTGATCCTGGTGATGGGCATCCTCGATTCGACCCGTGTCTACCGCTTGTCGCGCGCGGTGGCGGTCGACATCAACGTCATGGACTATGTCGAGGCCGCGAAACTGCGCGGCGAAGGCAGCGGCTGGATCATTTTCCGCGAGATTCTGCCGAACGCGCTGTCGCCCCTGGTCTCGGAACTCGGTCTGCGCTTCATCTATGCGGTGCTTTTCCTGTCGACGCTCTCCTTCCTCGGCCTCGGCGTGCAGCCGCCGGACGCCGACTGGGGCGGCATGGTGAAGGAGAACAAGGACGGCATCGTCTTCGGCATCCCGGCGGCGCTCATCCCGGCGGCGGCGATCGCGGCTCTGGCGATCTCGGTCAACCTTGTCGCCGACTGGGTACTCAACCGCACGACCAGCCTGAAGGGAGGGCGCGGGTGATGGCTGACAGCAAAGCAAACTCCGGCCGACTCCTCGACATCCGCAATCTGCGCATCGAGGCGACCGTCTACCCGCCCGGCGAGGCGCCGAAGACCATCACCCTTGTCCATGATGTCTCGCTGACGCTGGAGAAGGGCAAGGTGCTCGGCTTGATCGGCGAATCCGGCGCCGGCAAGTCGACGATCGGCCTGTCCTCCATGGGCTATGGCCGGGGCGGCGTGCGCATTACGGGCGGCGAGGTGATCCTCAACGGCCGCGACATACTGAAGGGCGGCAAGGAGGGCTTGCGCAAGCTGCGCGGCCGCGAAGTGTGCTATGTCGCCCAGTCGGCGGCGGCGGCCTTCAATCCGGCGCACCGGCTGATGGACCAGGTGGTGGAGGCGACGCTTCTGCACGGCACGGCAACCCGGGCCGAGGCCGAGAAGCGAGCCGTCGCGCTGTTCAAGAAGCTCAGCCTGCCCAATCCGGAAACGATCGGTGAGCGCTTCCCGCACCAGGTCTCCGGCGGCCAGTTGCAGCGCGTCATGACGGCGATGGCGCTTTGCTCCGAGCCCGACCTGATCGTCTTCGACGAGCCGACCACGGCGCTCGACGTGACGACGCAGATCGACGTGCTGGCGGCGATCAAGGACGCAATCCGCGATACCCATGTGGCGGCCTTATACATCACCCACGACCTCGCCGTGGTGGCGCAGGTAGCGGACGAGATCATGGTGCTGCGCCATGGCCGGCTGGTCGAATGGGGCGGTACTCGCCAGATCATCAAGGAGCCGCGCCAGGAATACACCAACGCGCTGGTCTCGGTGCATGAGATCGAGCACAACGAACAGCAGCCCGGCACCACACCGATGCTCTCGGTGAAGAACGTGACGGCCGCCTATGGCGGCGGTCTCGTCAAGGTGCTGAAGAACGTCTCGGTCGACATCTACCCGGGCCAGACGCTGGCCGTCGTCGGCGAGAGCGGTTCCGGCAAATCGACGCTGGCGCGCGCCATCACGGGCCTCCTGCCGCCCGAGCAGGGCAGCGTCTTCTTCGACGGCCGAACGCTTGGCAACAGGCTCGCCGACCGGCCGAAGGAGGATCTGCGCCAGTTGCAGATGATCTACCAGATGGCCGATGTGGCGATGAACCCGCGCCAGACCGTGGGAACGATCATCGGCCGGCCGCTCGAGTTCTATTTCGGCATAAGAGGCCGCGAGCGCGACAAGCGCGTCGCCGAGCTGCTCGACCAGATCGAGATGGGCAAGGGCTTCATCGACCGCTATCCGGCCGAGCTTTCGGGCGGCCAGAAGCAGCGCGTCTGCATCGCCCGTTCGCTGGCCGCCAAGCCGAAGCTGATCATCTGCGATGAGGTGACCTCGGCGCTCGATCCGCTGGTCGCCCACGGCATCCTCAAGCTGCTGCTCAACCTGCAGCAGATCGAGAAAGTGGCCTATCTCTTCATCACCCACGACCTCGCGACAGTGAAGTCGATCGCCGATTCGATCGCGGTCATGTATCGCGGCGAGGTCGTCCGCTACGGCTCCAAGAGCAAGGTGCTGGCGCCGCCCTTCGATGCCTATACCGACCTTCTATTGTCCTCCGTCCCCGAAATGGAGATCGGCTGGCTGGAGAAGGCGATCGCCGGCCGGCGCATGGAAAGCGCCGGCAACTAAGCTGGCTTGCTCTTCTCTGTGCTTCTGGGACTTGGCCGGGTCGGTCAAGCCCTCGATGCTGATCCTCCCGCAAGACCGCATGGAATTGCCGTGGCGCTTAAATCCAAATTGCTGCTCATCATCCTTGACGGCGTGCCCTACCGGAACTGGCGCCGGCTCATGGGCAATCTCGAAGGCTGGGTACAATCGGGTGAGGCGCAAGTGTGGAGAATGCGCTCCGTGCTGCCGTCAACATCGGCCTGCTGCTACGCCTCGATCCATACCGGGGTCACGCCGCAGGTTCATGGCATCCTCTCCAACGAGAACCGGTTCCGGGTCAGGCAGCCCGATATCTTCTCGGAGGTCAGCAAGGCGGGCGGCAGAACCGGGGCGGTGACGCATTCCTACTGGTCGGAGTTCTTCCGCTCCTATCCATTCGATCTCGTCGAGGACATGGAATTCGACGAGCCTGGCGGGCCGATCACGCATGGCCGCTTCCACACCATGACCGGCTACAATCTCAAGAACCAGATGACGCCGAGCGATGTCGACCTGTTCGCGACATTGACCATGCTCACCCGCCGCCTCGGCATCGACTACGGCATCCTGCACAGCTGCACGCTGGACTCGATGGGCCATCGCTTCGGCCACGACTGCCACGAGATGGATCATGCCTGCTACGCGATGGACGGTATGCTCGCCGCCTTCCTGCCCGGCTGGCGCGAAGCCGGCTATGAAGTCATCGTCACCGCCGATCACGGCCAGACGGACCGCGGCCATCACGGCGGGCATGACGGCGAGATGCAGGATTTCGCGCTCTACTATTTCGGGCCGGCGAAGGGTCCAGAAGCCGACGCGCTGCTCGACCAGCTGCAGCTCGCGCCGACGGTGCTGAGCCGGCTCGGCGTGGAGGTGCCGGCGACGATGAAGGGGAAGGTGTTTTTGATTTAGCTCCCCTTTCTCCCCTTGTGGGAGAAGGTGTCGCCAAAGGCGACGGATGACGGTGTTCCAGTGAACGCCAACGTCTCACTCCGCTGGAACACCCCTCAACCGTCTCGGCGCTCCGCGCCGATCTACCTTCTCCCACAAGGGGAGAAGGGGGCGCCACCTCTGGCAACGCTCATCTTCTTCGGCTAGCTTCCGAAAATTCCTTGGCGGAGGATGAACCTTTTTGGACCGACCAGCGACAGAGCCACGAGGAGCCAGGCGGCTCGACCGGCCATGAACGCGGCGACCGAAACCGATCGCGCGCTTGTAGACCGGGTCGCGAAGGGCGACCGGGCCGCCGTGCGGCTCCTGTTCATGCGTCACCACGCGCGGATCTACCGTTTCGTGGCGCGCCAGACGGGATCGGAAATGATGGCCGACGATATCACCAACGAGGTCTTTCTTGAGTTGTGGCGCCAGGCGCCAGGCTTCGAAGGCCGCTCCGAAGTCTCGACCTGGCTGCTCGGCATCGCCCGCTTCAAGGCGCTGTCCTTGCTGCGCAAGAAGAAGGAAGACTGGATCGACGACGATGCCGCGGCGCAGGTTCCCGACAGCGCCGACACGCCGGAAGTCGTCACCATGAAAGAGGACAAGGCCGCCGCCTTGCGCCGCTTTGTCGATGCCTTGCCGGAGGAACACCGCACGGTGGTCGACCTTGCCTATTACCATGGCCAGTCGGTGACCGAGATCGGCGAGGTGCTCAACATCCCGGTCGCCACCGTCAAGACCAGGATGTTCTACGCCCGCAAGAAACTCGGCGAGGCCCTCAAGGCCGCCGGTTACGACAGGGGGTGGCCATGAGCGCCGCTGAAAAGATGTCGCGCCGCGACGAGATGGAGACGTTGCTGCCGTTCTACCTCAACGGTTCGCTGGAAGGCGCCGAACTCGAAGCCGTCGAGGAATGGCTGGCCTCCGATCCTGCGGCGATGGCCGCGCTCGGCGAGGCGGAGGCCGAATTCTCTGGCACCGCCGCCGCCAACGAGGCGATCCGACCGCCGGCCGACGCGCTCTCGCGCTTTGCAAGGGCGCTCGACGCCGAGGCCGGTCCGGCGCGCGCGCCCGCCGGCCAGTCATGGCTGGCGAAGGTCTTCGGCCGGGTCACGGCGATCCCCTCGGGCGTCGCCTGGACGGCGGCCGCGGCGCTGCTTGCGCTGGTCGTGGCGCAGTCTTTCGAGCGGCCGGGCGGCAAGGGCAACGACTTTGAAATCGCCGGCGCTCAGGATGATCTGGCGAACCTGCCCTTCGCCCTGGTCAAGTTCAAGCCGGATGCCAAGATGTCGGACATCGCCGCCTTCCTTGGCCAGAACGGGCTGAAGATCGCCGGCGGGCCGACCGCCGACGATGTGTTTCACGTGACGATCCCGGCCAGCACGGCGGCCGACTACGACAAGCTGGTCGGCCTTATTGCCGCCCAGCCTTTCGCGGAAGCTGTGGCGCAGGGAAGGAAACCGGTCGATGGCGGCTAAGGCGGTCGTTCTTCATGCGGCAATGCTGGCGGCGACATTTGTAGGCGCTCCCGCCGTTGCGCAGACCAACGATCCGAACCTCTCGCAAAAGCAGATCGACTGCCTCAACCGCACGACGGCGGCCGGCGCTGACTGCGAGGACGGCGCCAAGAATGGCGGCGGGAAATCCGGCGCGGGCAATGCCGCCGGCGGCGCTGTGTTCCTGCCGGCGCTGATCGTCGACCTGTTCCCGAATCCGCCTGCACGGCCGACGCCTGCGCCAACGCAGCCGGCGCCTCCAAAGAGTCCAACAAGCACAGCGGCGCCCGCTCCGCCGCCAAGCGGCCCCATCACACCGCCTACCGGGCTCAATCTCGCCGCGCCGCCGCGTGCGGTCAGTGGCGAGTTCGTGCCCGACGAGGTGCTGGTGACGGTCGCCGGCGATGCCGGCGCGGTGCAGCAGATCGCCACCACCTTGGGCCTGCAGGTGCGCTCGCAGCGCCAGTCGCGGCTGCTCGGCACAACGCTGGTACGCTACGGCATTCCGGACGGACGGCCGGTCGGCGTCGTGCTGGCGCAGCTTGCCGCCGACGGGCGCACGCAACGGCGTGAGCCCAACCACGTCTATTCGCTGCAACAGGCCGCCGGCATCGTGAACTATGCCTTCGAGCGCATCGCGCTCGATTCGAAACAGGCGAGCGGCGAGAACGTGCGCGTTGCCGTCATCGACACCGGCATCGACGACGCCAACCCAGCGCTGAAAGGCGTGATCGCCGGCCAGTTCGACGCCATGCCGAACGTGCCGATCAAAAAGCGCGACCACGGCACCTCCGTCGACGGGCTGATCGCCGGCGTCGGCGCGCTGGAAGGCATGGCGCCGGGCGCCAAGATCTATCACGCACGGGCCTTCGAGGGCGGCAAGTCGAGTATGGATGTCATCCTGTCGGCGCTCGACTGGGCGGCGGAACAGGACGTGCGCATCATCAATATGAGCTTCGTCGGGCCGAAGAACGACCTCCTCGGCACCGCCTGCCGCAATGCGCGCGCGCTCGGCATGGTGCTGGTCGCAGCGGCCGGCAACAACGGGCCGAAAGCGCCTTACGGCTATCCGGCAGCCTTCGACGGGGTCATCGCGGTCACCGCGACCGACGCCAAGGACGGGCTGATGCCGCAAGCCAATCGCGGCGCCTATGTCTTCCTCTCGGCGCCGGGCGTTGAGATGGTTGCGCCGAGCGGCACCGGCTCGGACGTGGTGACCGGCACCTCCTTCGCCGCCGCGATCGTCTCAGGCGCGATCGCCAACCTGATCCATGCCGCGCCCGACCGCTCGGCCGATGAGATCGAGAAGGCGCTGGCGGCCACGGCCAAGGATCTCGGCCCGAAGGGGCGGGACAATGACTTCGGCTATGGGCTGTTGGATATCAAGGCGGCCGCAGCGGCGAAGGAGTGAGTCTCGTGTTTGAGGCTCATGCCCGATGCTTTTCTGTTGCAACTCAATCAATTGGCTATCGCAAATGACCGCGATGAGCGGAGTCGGCCGTTCGACAAATAGGCACGAACATCTTAGCTTCTACAAATGATAGCCGATCTTCCCGAACTTCGGGGCGCTCGCCTCATCCTTCGCAGACCAATTCCCCAAGATGTGGAAACGCGGCCAGCGCTTGGTCGGCATCGCGAGATCGTTGAAGCCTATGGTCGGACATTCGGCCCAAACACAACCTTTACCCGAGGAGAAGCCGAGGCTGCCATTCGCTTCATCGAGCAACAGAACTGTGCCTGGGTCATTGATGCCGGTTCCTTTGTCGGCCATGTCCGCCTGCACAGCATAGATTGGCAGGACAAGAGGGCAGCCTTGGCCATCGGCATCGACGACCAAGCATATCTAGGCAAGGGGTATGGTACCGAAGCGATCAGGCTTGTGCTCGAACATGCGTTCGGTCGTGGCCTGCATCGAGTTTCGCTAAGGGTCTTATCGAGCAATTTCCGCGCGATCGCCTGCTATCGCAAGTGCGGATTTGTGGAGGAGGGGCGCGAGCGCGAAGCCGCATTCGTCGGCGGGGCTTGGCAGGATGACATCATTATGGGGCTGCTGGACAGAGAATTCAGTCCGTTCTGAAGGTCGACCCCCCGGTCGCTTCAGAAGAATTGAGGTTTGACCTACACCGGCGCGCCGGCCACCGATCCCCGCACCACCAGATCGACCGGCCAGACCTCGCCGCGCGCGCCCTCTTCCAGCCCTGATATGCGCGCCGCCAGCCGCTCGGCCACGCGCGCGCCGGCAAGGCGGATCGAGGAGCGCGTGGTCGACAGCGGCACCGGGAAATTCTCCGGCCGCAGCCAGGGGAAGACGTCGTCATGGGCGACCAGCGACAGATCGCCCGGAATGGTCAGGCCGAGATCGCGCACGGCGCGGACGACACCGAGCGCCATGATGAGACTGGAGCAGACGATCGCCGTCGGGGCTCCGCTTTCTTCGAGCAGGCGGCGGGCGGCGCGATAGCCATTTTCCTCGGTCATGGTCGTGGAACAGATGTGGCGCTCGCCCAGTGTCAGTCCGCTGGCGGCAAGCGCCCGGCGCACGCCGCGCTCGCGATGGATAGCGAAGGTCTCGCGGTCGTCGCCGTTGATCAGCGCCAGCCGCTTGTGGCCGAGCTGGACGAGAAGCCTGGCCGCTTCGTGGAAGGCGCCCTCGTTGTCGATATCGAGATAGGGATAGTCGAACTCAAAACCCTCGCTGCGGCCATGGACGATGAAGGGGATGCCCAGCGTGTTGACCAGCGCCAGCCGCCGATCGGCGGGGCGTGGCGAGGAAATGTAGACGGCGTCGACCTGCCGGTTGGCGACGATACGCCGATAGGTCGTCTCCTGGTCGTCGGCGTCGGCCGGCGAGAGCACCAGATCGAGCTCGTGCGAGCGGGCATAGTCGCCGAGACCCGAAAGAAACTCGACGAAATGCGGATCGATGTCGACGGCGTTGCCGGTCGGCAGCACATAGCCGATCATTCCCGATTTGCCGGTGGCCAGCCGCCGCGCGCTGGGGTTCGGCCGGTAGCCGTGGCGCTTAGCGGCATCAATCACGCGACGCCGCGTCTCCTCGCTGACCTCCGGGTAGCCGTTCAGCGCCCGGCTTACCGTGGTTTGCGAAAGCGACAGCATGTGCGAGAGTTGCTTGAGGTTCATCGAGGCCTCCAGCCTCAAAGCGCTTTCAATTTGAATCGATCCGAGGATCGCTGGCGCCATGGCCCAGCGTTATGACCTTAGGGGCGGCCACAGGCAGTTTGAAGCCGAAATTGCTGCTGCAGCGCCAAAAAAGCTTGCTGCATTGCACTTTTTCCTTTCTCGCAAGCGGATTTAAATCGATTAGCACGGCGGCCCTCTTGACTTCCGCCCAATTCAATGGCGAGATCAGAGTAGCCAAAGCGCTTTGGAAGACTCTTCGAAAGGTTGCGGTTGCCTTCTCGCTGAGTCACAGTTCCGTGGGCGTCGGCGGACGAGATGGAGGTTTCGTCCGAACTGTCTCAACACTGGGAGGACTGCCATGAAGAAAATGCTTCTCTTGGGTGCTGCGTTCGCTGCGCTCACCCTTGGCCTGCCGGCACATGCCGAACTGAAATTCAAGCCGGGCGAGGATTCGAAGTTTCATTGGGCGAATTACGACGATCTCAAGAAGGTCGACCTCAAGGGCGAAACGCTGACCATCTTCGGTCCGTGGCGCGGCGAGGACGAGACGCTCGTGCGTTCGGTGCTCGACTATTTCTCCGAGGCGACGGGAGCAGAGGTCAAATACTCCTCGTCGGAGAATTATGAGCAGCAGATCGTTATCGACACACAGGCCGGCAGCCCGCCCAACATCGCCATCCTGCCACAGCCGGGACTGATCCAGGATCTCGCTTCCAAGGGTGTGCTGACCCCGCTGGGCGACGACGTCGCCGCCTGGATCAAGGAAAATTATGCCGCCGGCGACTCCTGGGCCAAGCTCGGCACCTATACGGGCAAGGACGGCAAGCCGGGCTTCTATGCCTTTCCCTACAAGATCGACGTGAAAGGTCTGGTCTGGTACTCGCCAGATAATTTCGAGGAGGCCGGCTACAAAGTTCCGAAGACCCAGGAGGAACTGGCCGATCTCGAAAAGAAGATCATTGCCGACGGCGGCAAGCCCTGGTGCATCGGGCTGGGTTCGGGCGGCGCCACCGGTTGGCCGGCGACCGACTGGGTCGAGGACATCATGCTGCGCACCCAGCCGCCGGAAGTTTACGACAAATGGGTGAAGAACGAGATTCCCTTCACCGATCCGGCCGTGGTCAACGCCCTCGATATCTTCGGCAAGATCGCAACCGACGACAAGATGGTCGACGGCGGTGCCAAGGCAGTCGCGGCAACCGACTTCCGCGACAGCCCAAAGGGCCTCTTTACGGTGCCGCCGAAGTGCTACATGCACCATCAGGCATCGTTCATTCCTTCCTTCTTCCCGGAGAATGTGAAGCTCGGCCAGGATGCGGACTTCTTCCCCTACCCGCCCTACGCCTCGAAGCCGGAACTGGGCACGCCGCTGGAAGTGGCCGGAACGCTGGTGATGATCACAAAGGATTCCAAGGCTTCGCGTGAGTTCATCAAGTTCCTCGAGATGCCGCTCGCGCATGAATTGTGGATGGCGCAGAAGAGCTTCGTCACGCCCTTCAAGGGAGCCAACAAGGACGCCTATGGCAGCGACGCGCTGAAGAAGCAGGGCGAGATCCTGGTCGGGGCCACCACGGTGCGTTTCGACGGCTCGGACCTGATGCCCGGCAAGGTCGGCGCAGGCTCCTTCTGGACCGGCATGATCGACCTGGTCGGCGGCAAGTCCGCCCAGGACGTCGCCGCCGATATCCAGAAGAGCTGGGATGCCATCAAGTAGGCCGCCGCGCGCGACCCGAGACTTCCTCATCCTCCTACCGGATCCGGGCTACGGCCCGGGTCCGACCGGCAGCCCACGCCGGAAGCCTTCGCGTCTCGACTGTTCCGAATAACTGAAAGTCGGTGCATGCGGCCGAGCCTTGGCCGGCCGGTCATGCCCAGGGAGAGGGACCCATGGCGGCTCAGATTTTCTCGGCCATATTCGTCATCATCATCGGCGTCGGCGGCTGTGTCGCGTATTTCTGGGGCGCCAACAAGCTGCTCGATCTGATCTTTCCGTCGCGCGGCGTCTCCGGCAGCGCCGCCGTCGACAATCTGCGCCGGCAAGGGCTGGTGCGGCCATGGCTGTTCGTCGGGCCGGCGATGATCATCCTGACCATCTATCTGATCTATCCGGTGATCGAGACGCTGCGGCTCTCTTTTCTCGACCGCGGCGGCGAGCACTTCGTCGGCCTCGCCAACTACCAATGGGCGTTCAGCGACCAGGATTTCCGCAACTCGATCTTCAACAACATCTTATGGCTGGCGGTGGTGCCGGCGGCCTGCACCTTCCTCGGCCTGATCATCGCCGTGCTCACCGACAAGATCTGGTGGGGGACGATCGCCAAGAGCCTTATCTTCCTGCCGCTGGCGATTTCTTTCGTCGGCGCCAGCGTGATCTGGAAATTCATTTACGAGTATCGCGGCGAGGGCCAGGTGCAGATCGGCTTGCTCAACGCCATCATCCAGTATTTCGGCGGCCAGCCGCAGGTCTGGATATCGCTGCCGTTCTGGAACAATTTCTTCCTGATGGTGATCCTGATCTGGATCCAGACAGGGTTCGCCATGGTGATCCTGTCGTCGGCCTTGCGCGGCATTCCGGAAGAGACGCTGGAGGCGGCCGTCATCGACGGCGCCAACCCGTTCCAGATCTTCTGGAAGATCATGGTGCCGCAGATCTGGGGGACGATCGCAGTTGTCTGGACCACCATCACCATCCTGGTGCTGAAAGTGTTCGACATCGTGCTGACCATGACCAACGGCCAATGGAACAGCCAGGTGCTCGCCAATCTGATGTTCGACTGGATGTTCCGCGGCGGCGGCGATTTCGGCCGCGGCGCCACGATCGCCATCATCATCATGATCGCGGTCATCCCGATCATGGTCTGGAACATTCGCCAGGCCAACAAAGAGACGGGAGGACACTGAGATGGCTGCGACCCGCGGAAAGTCCTTCGTCGGCCGATTCGGCGTTCATCTCGCCGTGCTGGTCTTCGTCGTCATCTGGACCATCCCGACACTCGGCATCCTCGTGTCGTCGCTGCGCGACAAGGACCAGATCATCGCGTCGGGTTGGTGGAACTCCTTCTCAAGCTCCAGCCAGACCGAGGCTGGGCGTCTGCCGGCTGCGTCCGCACAAACCCAGAAGGACGGCAAATACGTCATCGAAGGCAACGTCTTCGGCGATGGCGCCAAGCGTGCGATCAGCGCCTTCGGCACCAAGGCGGCGGCGCCGACACAATACAAGGCCGGCACGGCCGCCGATCTCGGCGATGGGGTGTCGCTGCAGGTCAACGCCGACGGCACGTTCGTGCTGTCTTCGCCGAAGGCCTTCGAAGGCGATCGCGGCCAGCGTGTCTATTATGCCTCCTCGGCGCCGCCGAAATTCACCACGGAAAACTACGAGAACGTGCTTCTGTCGCAAGGTATCGGCCGCTCCTTCATGAACTCGCTGACCGTGACCATTCCGGCGACGGTGATCCCGATCCTGATCGCCGCCTTCGCCGCCTATGCGTTGGCCTGGATGCGCTTTCCCGGAAGGGCGCTGCTGATTGCGGTGATCATCGGCCTGCTCGTGGTGCCGCTGCAGATGTCGCTGATCCCGCTGCTCAAGCTCTATAACGGCGTCGGGACCTTCTTCGGCGTGCCGTCGAAAACCTATCTCGGCATCTGGCTGGCGCATACCGGCTTCGGCCTGCCCTTCGCCATCTACCTGCTCAGAAGCTATATCGCCGGCCTGCCGCGCGAGATCATGGAATCGGCACGGATCGACGGCGCCAGCGATTTCGAGATCTTCGTCAAGATCGTGCTGCCGCTGTCATTCCCGGTGCTTGCCTCCTTCGCCATCTTTCAATTCCTGTGGGTGTGGAACGATCTGTTGGTGGCGATGGTTTTCCTCGGCACGGCGCCCGACCAGATCGTGCTGACGGCGCAACTCAACGCGCTGCTCGGCTCGAGAGGCGGCAATTGGGAAATCCTCACGACATCGGCCTTCATCACCATCATCGTGCCGCTGATCGTGTTCTTCTCACTGCAGCGCTATTTCGTCCGCGGGCTGCTTGCCGGCTCGGTGAAAGGAGGTTGAGACAATGCAATCGGCTTTGAAGACGAGTTCGAGACCGGACCCCGCCGTCGACCGCGACTGGTGGCGGGGCGCGGTGATCTACCAGATCTATCCGCGCTCTTATCAGGACTCGAACGGCGACGGCATCGGCGACCTGCAAGGCATTGTCCGGCGGCTGCCCTACATCGCCTCGCTCGGCGTCGACGCCATCTGGATCTCGCCCTTCTTCAAATCGCCGATGAAGGATTTCGGCTACGACGTGTCGGACTATTGCGACGTCGATCCGATGTTCGGCACGCTGGCCGACTTCGACGCGCTGGTGGCGGAAGCCCATCGGCTGGGCCTCAAGGTGATGATCGACGAGGTGCTGTCGCACACCGCCGACATCCACCCCTGGTTCAAGGAAAGCCGCTCCAGCCGGACCAATCCGAAAGCCGACTGGTATGTGTGGGCGGACGCCAAGCCCGACGGCACGCCGCCCAACAACTGGCTGTCGATCTTCGGCGGCTCGGCCTGGCAATGGGATACAAGCCGCCAGCAATATTACATGCACAATTTCCTGGCCGAGCAGCCCGATCTCAACTTCCACAACGCAGAGGTCCAGGACGCGCTGCTCAACATCACCCGCTTCTGGCTGGAGCGCGGCGTCGACGGGTTTCGGCTCGACACCATCAATTTCTACTTCCACAGCCTGGGGCTGGAGGACAACCCGCCGCTGCCGCCGGAAGAGCGCAACGACCAGACGGCGCCGGCCGTGAACCCCTACAATTACCAGGACCATATCTACGACAAGAGCCGGCCGGAGAATCTCGGTTTCCTTGAGCGCTTCCGCGCGCTGCTCGACGAATATCCGGCGCAAGCCGCCGTCGGCGAGGTCGGGGATTCGCAGCGCGGGCTGGAGGTGGTGGCCGCCTACACCGCCGACGGCAAGCGCGTTCACATGTGCTATTCCTTCGACTTCCTGGCACCGGAAAAGATCAGCGCCGCCAAGGTGCGGGCGGTACTGGAGGCCTTCGGCCGGGTCGCCAGCGACGGCTGGTCGTGCTGGGCCTTCTCCAATCATGACGTGATGCGCGTGGCCTCGCGCTGGGCCGCCAACGAAGCCGACCCGAGCGCCTATCTCAAGGTGATCTCGGCGCTGTTGATGTCGCTGCGCGGCTCGGTCTGCATCTACCAGGGCGAAGAGCTCGGCCTCGGCGAGGCGGAACTCAAATTCGAGGACCTGCAAGACCCCTACGGCATCCGTTTCTGGCCGGAATTCAAGGGCCGCGACGGCTGCCGCACGCCGATGGTGTGGGATGCGGCGGCCAAGAATGGCGGCTTCTCGACCGCCAAGCCATGGCTGCCGGTGCCGGGCAAGCATCTGGCGCAAGCCGTGAATGTGCAGCAGGGCGATCCGGGCTCGCTGCTCGAGCACTACCGGCGCTTTCTCGCCTTCCGGCGTCAGCATCCGGCGCTGGGCAAGGGCGCCATCGACTTCATCGAAAGCGATGGCGACACCGTCGCCTTCACGCGCCGCGAAGGCAACGAGCGCATCGCCTGCGTCTTCAACCTCGGCAGCAAGCCGGCCGAAGTCGATCTCGGCAAGGGCTCGCTGCAGACCTTGCCGGGACATGGCTTTTCGGGACAAGGTGGCAGCGGGCCCATCCGCCTTGGCGGCTATGGCGCCTGGTTCGGGCGGATGGACTGAGTTGAGAACAGACAATCACTGGGAGAGGAAACCATGGCCGATGTCACGCTGAACCAGGTGAAGAAATCATACGGCAACCTCAACATTCTCCACGGCATCGACCTCGACATCAAATCGGGCGAGTTCATCGTGTTCGTCGGGCCGTCGGGCTGCGGCAAGTCGACATTGCTGAGGTCGATTGCCGGTCTCGAGGAAATCACCTCCGGCGTGCTCCAGATCGACGGCGAAGTTGTGAACGACGTGCCGCCTTCGAAGCGAGGCATCGCCATGGTGTTCCAGTCCTATGCGCTCTATCCGCATATGACCGTGTACGACAACATGGCCTTCTCGATGAAGATCGGCAAGGAAAGCAAGGCCGAGATCGACAAGCGCGTGCGCCAGGCGGCCGAGATCCTGCAGCTCACCAAGTATCTCGACCGCCTGCCCAAGGCGATGTCGGGCGGCCAGCGCCAGCGCGTCGCCATAGGCCGTGCCATCGTGCGCAATCCGAAGGTGTTCCTGTTCGACGAGCCGCTGTCCAATCTCGATGCGGCACTGCGCGTCGCCACCCGCATCGAGATCGCCAAGCTGAAGGAATCGATGCCGAACACGACGATGATCTACGTCACGCACGACCAGGTCGAGGCGATGACGCTGGCGGACCGCATCGTGGTGCTGAAGGAAGGCGTCGTCGAGCAGGTCGGCACGCCGATGGAGCTCTACAAGCGGCCGGGCAATCTCTTCGTCGCGCAGTTCATCGGATCGCCGGCCATGAACATATTGCCGGCGAAGATCGAGAAGGCCGGCAATCCGACCGTGGTCAGCCATGTCGGCGACCGCAAGGCGACGGTGCCGATCACAACGCCCGCTTCGGCGAACGGCGCGGCGGTGAGCTTCGGCGTGCGGCCCGAGGATCTCGCGATCGCGACCGGGACGGATTACCTGTTCGAAGGCAAGGTCGATTATATCGAGCAGCTCGGCGAGGTTCAGCTCGTCTATGTCGACATCGGCCGCGCCGATCTGCCGCTGGTGGCCAAACTGCCGGGAAATGTCGAGGTCAAGCGCGGCGAGACGCTGCGGCTCAATGCCGGCGCCGGGGATCTGCACATCTTCGACGCGGAGGGGCATTCCTTCACGCTGCATCGCGACGAGGCGAAGGCGGCCTGACGCGCGGTGCTGCCGTTTCGGCCAAGAGGCGCGAGACGGTCCGGCTAAAGAAAGAGCGGCGAGGTTTGCCCTCGCCGCTCTTTTTCGTCAACTGCTTGCGGCTGTTAGCGGCCGAACAGATTGCGGTCGCTGCCCTGCGGGGCCGACTTGTGCACGTCATTCGACGAGTTCAGCAGCTTGTAGACCGGCGAGTCGGTGCCCACCGACGAAGTGCGGGTCGTGTCGACGGCAGGGGCCTGCTGGCTGGCGCCAGCCGAGCCGTAATTGTCGCTGCCTGCGAAAGCTGCGCCGGAGAGGGCCAGAACGGCCGTTGCGGCAAGAACGATCTTCTTCATTTCAATACTCCTGAATTCTTAACCTGATGTCGTTTCCAAAACTGGGGTACACTTTTGGGCGACATGCCTTGGGGACGCGGCGGGTGAACCCACCGTCTGTCTCCTGTCGGCCATGGCCCCTCATGGATCATGGCCAGGTTCGGCAGTTTAGTTGTTGCCGAAGAGGTTGTGGTCCGCGCCCTGGGTGACGGGCTTCTGAGCGGCCGCTTCCGACCTGTGGGTCGAGGCCGTGCGAGAAGTGTCGACCGCGGCGGCCGGCTGATTGGCGGCGTTGGAACCGTAGTTGTCGCTACCAGCGAAGGCGCTGCCGGAAATGGCCAGAAGGGCGGCGGCAGTGAGAACAATCTTTTTCATTTTTGGTACTCCAGTATGTTTTTTCGTCCGTCTAGCGGCGTGTCTTGGGAGTGAAAATCGCGTCGTTCGGACAAGGCCCGATGTGGGTGAGCCGGCTGCCGGATTCCAATCACGAAGTTGTTTCGGCTGGACCATGAATCCCCATCTTGAAATTGTACCAATCGCCCGCCACGATCGGTTTTTACACTGTTGAATCAGTTAGTTATCGCACTTATCCATTTGGCTCACCAAGTGTATACGCGCGCCGATGTTCACCCCGTCCTGCACGCACAGTCAACAGAAACGAACTGTTCGGTTCGATTTTAGAATCTCCTAATAGTCACTTTCCGATACCGCTTAACCATTTTGGACCTACCGGCTTGATTCGGGAGCGTTGCCGCCCACGGGTCAAAGGCGTCGGCAACTCTGGGCGCAGCCTCGTCTGAGCGTCCTTCTCTCCGATCTGGAAGGATCGCGCCGGCCGGGCGCCGAGCCTGCTCGCGCGTCAGCGTCAGCACCAGATCGAAGCCGTCGCGACGATCGTCCAGTTCAATCAACTCGTCGCGGAAGTCGACCTCGTTTGCGGGCAACCGAAATCTTGTCGGCGGAGCCTGCCGAAGAGGCCGGCAGGCTCCTTGGAAACCTTTCTCAGCCGGCGGCGAAAGGCACGGCGACGAATATCTGCGCGTCGCCGCGATCGACCAGCAGCAGCACCGACTTCCTGCCGGACTTGCCGGCCTCGGCGATCGCCTGGTTCGCTTGCCTTGCGTTTTTCACCGGCGTGCGGTCGACGGCGACGATGACATCGCCGGGTTCAATGCCGGCCGCGGAGGCCGCCTTGTCCGGGTTGACGCGCTCGACCACGGCGCCGCGCTGATTGTCGGCCAGGTTGAGCTGCTCCCGGATGTCCGGCGTGAGGTCCGTAAGGCCAAGGCCGAGCGAGGGCACGCGCAGGCCCTGTTCGGCAGATGGCTTGCCGCCCTTGTCATTCGAGGCGGTCTTCTGGTCTTCGGCATTGCGGCCGACATCGGCCGAGATCTGCATCGCCTTGCCGTTGCGCCAGACACTCAGCGTTTCCTTGCTGCCGGGGGAGACGTCGGCGACGGCGCGCGACAGATCCTTGGGATCCTTGATCTCCTGGCCGGCGAAGCCGGTGATGACGTCGCCGGTCTCGATGCCGGCCTTGGCCGCCGGCGAACCGTCGGTGACCGCCGCGACCAGCGCGCCGCCCGGATGGTCGAGGCCGATGGCGCTGGCGACGTCCTGCGTGACCGGCTGGATCTGCACGCCAAGATAGCCGTATTCGATGTCACCGCCCTTCATAAGCTTGTCGACCACTTTTTGTGCCTGGTCCGAAGGAATGGCGAAGCCGACGCCGACGCTGCCGCCATTGGGCGAATAGATCGCCGTGTTGATGCCGACAACATCGCCCTTCACGTCGACAAGCGGGCCGCCGGAATTGCCGTGGTTGATCGGCGCGTCGATCTGGATGAAATCGTCGAACGGCCCGCTGTGCAGGTCGCGGCCGCGCGCCGAGACGATGCCGGCGGTGACCGTGGTGCCGATGCCGAACGGATTGCCGATCGCCAGCACCTGGTCGCCGGTCATCAGTTTGTCGGAATCGCCCCATTTGACGGTCGGCAGCGGCTTGCTCGCCTTGACCTTGAGCACCGCCAGATCGTTCTTTGCGTCGTGGCCGACGAGCTTGGCGGGAAGCTCGGTGCCGTCGTCGAGCGTCACCTTGATCGAGGTCGCGCCGTCGATGACGTGGTTGTTGGTGACGATGGTGCCATCGTACCCGACGATGAAGCCGGAGCCCAAAGCCTCCTGCCGCGGCGCCTGCTGCGGCGGCGTCTTGGGCATCGGGATGCCCTGGTCGCCGAAGAACTGCTGGAAATACTGGTCGAAGGGCGAATTGCCGTCGAAAGGCGAGCCGTCGTCCGTCGCGCCGGGCTGGGCTTTCATCACGGTCGTCACGGTCACGACTGCCGGCTTGGTGGTGGCGACAACCGGCGCGAACGAGCCGTTCGGGGCGGTAATGCCGGCGACCGGCGTCTGTGTCGTCGCGACCACGTTGCTCAGGCCGGCATTGCCGGGATTTTGCGCAAAGGAAACAACGACGGGGGAGATGATCAGCGCAGCGCCCAGCAGGGCCGCGACGCGATGTCTGCGAAGAATGCTAAATGGTGACATGGTCGTTTCTGTCCGGGCGAGAGTTGATCCGGCGCCGCGGACGGCTCTCTCCAAGGACGCGCCCGCCGGCGTGTCGACGGCCGGGATTGCCCGTCTCGCCATGCTTGGCAGCCGGCCGGATCGACAGCCACGCATTTAGGGCGTGGAATGGTCCGAATTAGGGTTTTGGCGCGACCTTACAAAGATTTAATTCAGAGAGCGCTCACGAAGCGCTCTCGGCGGCGTAGGTAGGAAGACGCGATCTCTCCCATCCTCGCGCGGCCGAAACTCGGGCCATGGCCGCCATGGCCGAGGCGTATCGGCAGGTCGAGCAGCCGCTGCATGGTGCGGCAATAGGCGGCGCGGTCCGAATCCGGCAGGTCGTCGATCAGCATGCCGTCATAGATGGCGTCACCGGCGAAGAACAGGCCGTCGGCCTCATCGAACAGCGCGATCGAATCCGGCGAATGTCCGGGCAGATGCAGCACGCGGAATTTCCGATCGCCGAGGTCGACGATGTCGCCCTCGTCGAGCATTCGCGTCAACGGTGCGGAAGGGATGCGATAGTCAGCCGCCTTCCAGCCGGGCGCCGGCAATTTGGACACCGCAACATCGAGATTGTGGAACATGTTGGCGTAGGTGACGGCATCATCCATGCCATCGAACTCCGCCGCACTGACCTTCGGCCCCATCCTGAGCGGGAATTCGTGCAGCGAGCCGACATGGTCGAGATGAATGTGGGTGGCGACGACGATCAGCGGCTTGCCGGCCGGGCTGTCGATCTCGGGCGCCAGCGGGCAGATGCCCATGCCGGTGTCGACCAGCAGGTCGGCGTCCCGGCCCTTGAAATGCCAAATATTGGCGCGCACGAAATCGTGCACGAATGGCTCGGTCAGCATCGTCGTTCTGGCATCGACAATGGATTTGCCGAACCAGTCGCCCACCACAAGGTCGCCCATCAGACGAACGGCTTTCCGACCTTGTATTTTTCCGGCACCAACCGCTTCAGATAGGCCATGCCGGCCTCGGACAACTGGTTGACGTCCGGCTTCATGAAATTGTCCGGCATGTGGCGGGTCTTGCCAGCCACCGCCTCGAGCGGCACCTTCTTCAGCACGGTCTTAGTGCCGTCATATTGCAGCGCCACCGAGCCGCCACCCTCCCCGGCAACGGCAACCGCGAACGCGCCGGCTTCGAAGGCTTCCTTGGCGTCCACGGGACTGATCGCGCCGACATAGCCGCGCGGCATATAGCCCAGGGCATCGACGCGCGCCCGCTTGCCCGGCAGGCCTTCCGCCAAAGCGCGTTCGAGCGCCGCCGGCAGATCGCTGCCCGACAATTTGACGTTGCCGTGCTGGTCGCGCTCGAGCTTTTCCGGCGGCACCAGGCTCTCGACCAACGCCTTGCCGTCGGCGGTGCTGACGCCTTCCGAGACGGCGACGGTGCAGCGCTTGTGGCGGTCGAGCGTCCTGCGGACATCATCGATGAAACGTTCGGCGGAGAAGGCGCGCTCCGGTACATAGACCAGATGCGGACCGCTATCCGGATCGAGCTGCCAGGCGGCGGCCGCGGCAGTCAGGAAGCCGGCGTGCCGGCCCATGACGATGCCGACATAAATGCCGGGCAACGCGCGGAAATCCAAATCGACCGACAGGAAAGCGCCGGCGACGAATTCGGCCGCCGAGATGAAGCCCGGCGTATGGTCGTTCTCCTCGAGATCGTTGTCGATGGTTTTCGGCGCATGCACGAAGGCGATCGCGCCGCCGGCGGCGTCGGTCAGGATCTGCTGGGTGCCCGAAGTGTCGTTGCCGCCGATATAGATGAAGGCATCGGCGCCGGCCTTCTTGAGGCCGTTGAGGATGACCTCGCAATAGGCCGCGTCGGGCTTGTCGCGGGTCGAGCCAAGGGCGGCGCTCGGGGTGCCGGCGATCAGCCGCAGCCGATCTTCGGGGATGGCTGAGAGGTCGACATAGTTGCCGTCGCGGATGCCGCGCACGCCATGGATCGAGCCGAGCACCTTGGCGCCGGGATGCCGCTTGCGGATCTCCAGCGTGGCGCCGACGACCGTCTGATTGATGACGGCGGTCGGGCCGCCGCCCTGCGCGATGACAAAGGTTCCGGCCATGATCGTTCTCTCCCGAGGCGAAGCTTTTCAGAGCACCTTCGCCTGTCTTGCGGCATCACGCAACGGGAGAAAGGAGGAGCATGATCCCGAAAAAATAGCGGCCGTGCTGACCGCCGAAAAAATCAGACGACGACGACTGGGTTCTTCTTCGATACCCTGTTGTAGAGGTCGATGATGTCTTGGTTGATCAGCCGCACGCAGCCCGACGACATCGCCTGGCCGATGGTCCACCATTCGGGCGAGCCGTGGATGCGGTAACCGGTGTCCTTGCCGTTCTGGTAGATGTAAAGCGCGCGGGCGCCCAGCGGATTGGTCAGGCCGCCGGGCTGGCCGCCCTGCCATTTCACCAGTTCCGGCTTGCGCTTGACCATCTCCGGCGGCGGCGTCCAGACCGGCCATTCCTTGCCGTACTGGATGTTGGCGCGGCCCGACCAGCGGAAGCCGTCCTTACCGATGCCGACGCCGTAGCGGATGGCGTCGCCGCCGGGCTGGACGAGATAAAGCATGCGCTCCTGCAAATGCACGACGATGGTGCCGGGCGCTTCGCCGGTCTTGTCGACGACGATCTGGCGGCGGAACTCCGGCTTGACCTTCTGGTAGGGCACCGCCGGGACCTGGAAGCCGTTGTCGGTCAAGGCAGCATACATCACGTCGGGACCAGTGATGTTCTTGTCGACGCTGATCGCCGGTCGGATCGGCACCGATCCGGTGGTGGTGTCGTCGATCTGCAATTGCGGCAGGTCGAGCGTGTCGGTGGTGCTGCAGCCGGCCATGCCGAGCAGCGCCATGGCGCCCATGCCTGAAAGCATGGCGCGGCGGGAAAGCGGAACTTCGGTTTCGACAGTTTCGCCGCTCGAAGGCGGCGTCAGACTTTGCGGCAACTCGCGCATACACCAAACCCTACGCTGTCGGCGGGAAGCACGGTCCGGCCGAATGGCTGCAATTTTCGTCAGTCATGGTTGAAAAAGGGTGAAAGAACTTTGCCCGCACTTAACCCTGACAGGGCGTTGTCCGGGCCAGGCGCCAGGGCAGGCCGGCGCCGAAGATTTTCTCCAACGCCTCTTTACAATCTCGCATACCCCAGGATTTATCCTGTTCTTTGCGCTCAAGGAGTAGGGAAATGTCCTTCGAAAACTGGGCTGCCTTTGCCGCCGCCTCCGCCATCCTCCTCGTCATCCCGGGCCCGACGATCCTCTTGGTCGTCTCCTATGCGCTCGGCCAGGGCTGGCGTACGGCGCTGCCGATGGCAGTCGGCGTCGCGCTCGGCGATTTCACCGCCATGACGCTTTCGATGCTCGGCATCGGCGCGCTGCTTGCGGCTTCGGCCACTGTGTTCACCGTGCTCAAGGTGATCGGCGCCGGCTACCTCATCTATCTCGGCATAAAACTGTTCCGCGCCGGCGGCGCGCTGAAGGCCGAACCGCGCACCGACGCCGTGTCGGCGGCAAGGATGATGGCGCATGCCTGGCTGGTCACGGCGCTTAACCCGAAGAGCATCACGTTTTTCGTCGCCTTCCTGCCGCAGTTTCTCGACCGGCATGCCGATTTCTGGACGCAGATGCTGATCTTCGAAGCGACCTTCCTGGCGCTCGCATTCAGCAATGCCTTCGGCTATGCGCTGATTGCTTCACGAGCGCGCGCCATCGTGCGCAACCCAAGGGCGATCCGTATCTTCAACCGCACCGGCGGGACATTGCTTGTCGGCGCCGGCATCGCCACGGTGGCGATGCGTTCGGGGAATTGAGGAGAAGTCCGGTTCGACACAGTCGAAGCCCTCGCCGGTTGGCGGGCCGATGGTCGATGTTCTAGGATCGCATCGGTTCGACCGGACGAATAGGCATCAAAGGACGCGGCATGGCGCTGAAGGACGCATTCGGCCTGACGCACTCGGGCGCGACCGAAGCCGGGCTTTCGTCCTACGCCAGAGCCGTCCGTGAGCTGCAGTGCTTCATCGGCGACCCGGTCGGCTCCATCGATAGCGCGATCGCCGATGAGCCCAGCTTCGTGATGGCGCATGTGTTCAAGGGCTATCTGTTCGGCCTCGCCACCGAGCGGGAGGCGACGGCGATTGCGCAAACCTGCCATGCGGCGGCGCTGCCGCTCGCCGGCACCGCGCGCGAACGGGCGCATGTCGCGGCGCTCGGCCATCTTGCCAGCGGCCGCTGGCATGACGCCGCCCGCATCCTCGAGGACATCGCCATCAACAATCCGCTCGATGCGGTGGCGCTGCAGGTTGGCCACCAGATCGACTTCTTCATCGGCAATGCGCGCATGCTGCGCGACCGCATCGGTCGGGCGTTGCCGGCTTGGGAGAAGGACATGCCGGGCTACCACGCCGTTCTCGGCATGCAGGCCTTCGGGCTGGAGGAAATGGGCGACTATGCGCGCGCCGAAGCCTTCGGCCGGCAGGCCATCGAGATCGAGCCGCGCGACGGCTGGGCGCAGCACGCGGTCGCGCATGTCATGGAAATGCAAAGCCGGCAAAGGGAGGGCATCGCCTGGATGCGCGCCAATCCGGAGGCGTGGACGAAGGACAGCTTCCTCAAGATCCATAATTGGTGGCATCTGGCGCTGTTCCACTACGATCTCGGCGAGACAAACGAGGTGCTCCAGCTCTATGACGGGCCGATCTACGGCGACCGCTCGACGCTGGCGCTCAACATGGTCGACGCCTCGGCGATCCTGTGGCGACTTTATCTCCACGGCGTCGATGTCGGCGACCGCTGGGCGGCGCTTGCGGCGAACTGGGCGCCAAAGGCGGCCGCCGGCAATTACGCCTTCAACGATGCGCATGCGATGATGGCTTTTGTCGGCGCCGGGCTGCACGCGCCGGCGCAGACCCTGCTCGAAGCGCAGCGCGAAGCAATGCGCGGCGATGACGACAACGCCGCATTCACGCGCGACGTTGGCCACCCTCTGACCTTGGCGATCAAAGCATTCGGCGAGGGCAACTACGGAGAAGTCGTGCGCCTGATCCGGCCAATCCGCTGGATCGCGCACCGCTTCGGCGGCAGCCATGCACAACGCGACGTGATCGACCTGATGCTGATCGAGGCGGCGCTGCGTGCCGGTGACAGCGCGCTGGCACGGGCGCTGACCGCCGAGCGTCAGCTGGCGCGGCCGGACAGCCCGCTGTCGGCGCTGTTCTCGCGCCGCGCGGCCGATTTGTCAGAGAATTGACCGGAGGCGGATCTTGGCTTAAGAACTGGCCAAGCCAGATTTTTTCGAGACCCGAAAAAATTAACGGCATCGGGAGGAAATCATGTATCTCGGCCTCGACCTGGGCACCTCGGGCGTCAAGGCGCTCCTGATCGATGATCGCCAGACGGTCGTCGGGTCCGGCCACGGCTCGCTGGACGTCTCGCGGCCGCATGCCGGCTGGTCCGAACAGAATCCGGCGCACTGGATCGAAGCCTGCCAGACAGCGATTGCCGAGCTCAAGACTTCCCATCCCAAGGAGCTTGCAGCGGTCAAGGGTATCGGCCTCTCCGGCCAGATGCATGGCGCGACCCTGCTCGACGCCTCGGACAAGGTGCTGCGTCCCTGCATCCTTTGGAACGACACCCGCAGCCATGTCGAGGCAGCGGCGCTCGACGCCGACCCGCGTTTCCGCAAGCTCACCGGCAACATCGTCTTCCCGGGCTTCACGGCGCCGAAGCTTGTGTGGGTGAAGGACAACGAGCCCAGTGTTTTTGCCGCTGTCGCCAAGGTGCTCCTGCCCAAGGACTATCTGCGGCTCTGGCTGACCGGCGAGCATATTTCGGAGATGTCGGATTCGGCTGGCACGTCCTGGCTCGACGTCGGCAAGCGGCGGTGGTCCTCCGAACTGCTTGCCGCGACAACGCTCGACGAGAAGCATATGCCGTCGCTGGTCGAAGGCACGGCGAATGCCGGCGCCTTGCGCGGCGAGCTTGCCTCGAAATGGGGCATTGCTTCAGGCATTCCCGTCGCCGGCGGCGCCGGTGACAATGCGGCTTCGGCCTGCGGCATGGGCACCGTGGGCGCCGGCCATGCCTTCGTGTCGCTCGGCACGTCGGGGGTGCTGTTTGCGGCCAACGCCTCCTATCTGCCCAATCCGGAAAGCGCGGTGCACACCTTCTGCCATGCGCTGCCCAACACCTGGCACCAGATGGGAGTCATCCTCTCGGCCACCGATTCGCTCAACTGGCTGTCGGAGATCACCGGCAAAGGCGCCGGCGACCTGACGGGCGAGCTCGGCGACAAGCTCAAGGCGCCGACAGGCGTCGCTTTCCTGCCCTATCTCTCCGGCGAGCGCACGCCGCATAATGATGCGGCCATTCGTGGTTCCTTCACCGGCCTCGCGCATCAATCGAGCCGCGCCGTGCTGACCCAGGCCGTGCTCGAAGGCGTGGCGTTTGCCTTCCGCGACAGCCTCGAGGCGCTGAAGACAGCGGGCACGACCCTGACCAGGGTGACGGCGATCGGCGGCGGCTCGCGCTCGCGCTACTGGCTGAAGGCGATCGCCACCGCGTTGCAGCTGCCGGTCGACATCCCGGCCGACGGCGATTTCGGCGCCGCCTTTGGCGCGGCGCGTCTCGGGCTGATCGCCGCGACCGGCGCCGATCCGCTTGCCGTTTGCACCGCGCCGGCGACCGATGCGACGATCGAACCGGATGCCGGGCTTGGTGGGGCGTATGCAGATGCTTATCAACGCTATCGTGCGCTCTATCCGGCGATCAGGGCGGTAACCGCGTGAGTATGCGCGAGGCACCCCCCTCTGCCCTGCCGGGCATCTCCCCCTCAAGGGGGGAGATTGGCAGCTTGGGCGCCTCGCTCCCTTTTGCAGCGTTGGAGATTGGCGAAATCCTAGATGAAAGCCGATCTTCCCGCTTGCGGGGGAGATGGCCGGCAGGCCACAGGGGGGTGCCTCGCGCCTCCCTTACCCAGTTAGCCTCACTGCGCCGGCACCTTGTCGAGGAAGCCGGTGACGCTCTTCAGGCGGCCGTTCTCGATGACGCAAATATCGGTGCCTTCGATGACGGATTCTGCGCCTTCGGGGCCCAGATTCCACGAAAAGCGGATGCGGTCGGCAAAACCGTCCGGCTCACCCTTCAGCGAGAAGCGGAAGCCGGCGAATTGCTGCTGCACGCCGTCGATCAGCGCGGCGATGCCGTCGTGGCCGTCGCCTTGCATGATCGGGTCGCGATAGCTGACGTCGCTGGTGAAGGCGGCCTCGAGCAGGGCCTTGCGGCGCGCCGCATCGCTCTCGTTCCAGGCGGTGATGTAGTTGCGGGCGATCGTGTTGAGGTCGGTCATGGTCTTCATCCTTCATTGGATCGTTTCGACATGACCCTTTTGGACCCACGGAAGCGCCAAACCAATTACGCCTGAGGTAATCGGCGAAAGCAGTTGGAGAGGAAGGAAACCATGAGCAGCGGATTTTTCGGCAACATCAAGGCCATCAAGTATGAAGGGCCGGATTCGACCAATCCACTGGCCTACCGATATTACAACCCGGACGAGGTGGTGGGTGGCAAGCGGCTGGAGGACCATCTGCGCTTCGCCGTCGCGTACTGGCATTCCTTCGCCTGGCAGGGGGGCGACCCGTTCGGCGGCCAAACCTTCGACCGCCCCTGGTTCGCCAGGCCCGGCGGCATCGACACGATGGAACTGGCGAAACTGAAGGCCGACGTCGCCTTCGAGCTGTTCTCGCTGCTCGGCGTCCCCTATTTCTGCTTCCACGACGCCGACGTTCGCCCGGAAGGCAAGGATTTCTCCGAAAGCGCGGCGCGCCTCGACGAGATCGCCGATTATTTTTCGGCCAAAATGAACCAGACCGGCGTCAAGCTGCTCTGGGGCACGGCGAACCTTTTTTCGCATCGCCGCTTCATGGCGGGTGCCGCCACCAATCCCGATCCGGACGTGTTCGCCTACGCGGCGGCGACGGTGAAGAAATGCATCGACGTGACCAAGAAGCTGAAGGGCGAGAACTATGTGCTGTGGGGCGGGCGCGAAGGCTATGAGACGCTGCTCAACACCGACCTCGCGCGAGAGCAGGAGCAGGCCGGCCGCTTCCTCAACCTCGTCGTGGATTACAAATACAAAATAGGTTTCGAGGGCACGATCCTGATCGAGCCGAAACCGCAGGAGCCGACCAAGCACCAGTACGACTACGATGTCGCCACCGTCTACGGCTTCCTGAAGCGCTTCGGGCTGGAGAAGGAGGTGAAGGTCAACATCGAGCAGGGCCATGCGATCCTTGCCGGTCACTCCTTCGAGCATGAGCTGGCCTTGGCCAACGCGCTCGGCATTTTCGGTTCGATCGACATGAACCGAAACGACTATCAGTCCGGCTGGGACACCGACCAGTTCCCCAACAATGTGCCGGAGATGGCTTTGGCCTATTACCAGATCCTGCAGGGCGGCGGCTTCAAGACCGGCGGCACCAATTTCGACGCCAAGCTGCGCCGCCAGTCGCTCGACCCGGAGGATCTGCTGATCGGCCATATCGGCGGCATGGACGCCTGCGCGCGCGGGCTCAAGGCGGCGGCCAGGATGATCGGAGACAAGGCGCTGTCGGGCCCGCTCAACGAACGCTATGCCGGCTGGAACACGGCCGAAGGCAAGGCGATGCTTTCCGGCAAGCGTACACTGGAGGAGATCGCCGAACGCGTGGTGGCGGACAAGATCGAGCCGCAGCCGCGCTCCGGCCGGCAGGAGCTCCTTGAAAACATCGTCAACCGCTACGTCTGACGCTTTTCCTGCGGCGCCCGAATCGAGCGCCGCAGAGCTGAAATTGCATTCCATGCGGGGTGAACCTACACGACAAGGTTTTGCCCCGCGCTGCCTCTCAATCGCCGCGCTCTTGCCTTCAAACAGCCGTCACGAATCGCGTATATTGTCGACATGCGGCGGGAAGGAAAGAAGGAGGCGAAACGTATGCAGCACGAACGCGAAATCGACGCCCTGCTCTCTTCCGGCGAGGCTGGTTCGATCATCGATCGGCTGATGGCGCTGCCGCATCCGAAGGATGGCGCCGGCGAAGCAAATGAATGGGATCGCGCGGTCGCCGCGCGGTTGGAAACGGCGCTGGCCAAGAGCATGCGCTCGCGCATTGTGCGCGAAGGCCGCGACGCCGCCTGATTCTTCGGCCCCTGTGTCCGTGGGCCTATTTTCGGCAGTTTGACGAACGGAGACTGTTTCTCCATCCTGCACCGATGATACGCGCGGTGCTGCTCGATCTCGCGGGTGTCGTCTATGATGGCGACACCCCGATCGCCGGCGCTGTGGCTGCGGTCGAGCGTTTGCGCAAGGCCGGACTGCCGCTCCGGTTCGTCAGCAACACGACACGTTCGCCGCGCCACAGAATCATCGCGCAGCTCGCCGCGCTGGGCGTCGAAGTCAGGGATGAAGAATTGCTGACGCCGGCGCGCGCCGCGCTCGAATGGCTGCGAAGGCATGGCCGCCAACCTCACCTGCTCGTCCATCCCAACCTCGAAGCCGAGTTTGCCGGCCTGGACGGCGGCAAGAGCCGCGCTGTCGTCGTCGGCGACGCCGGCGAGGCCTTCGACTATGCCGGCCTAAACCGAGCGTTCCACGAACTCGTTGCCGGCGCCGATTTTCTGGCTTTGGCCACCAACCGCACCTTCAAGGACGCCGACGGTGAGCTCAGCCTCGACGCCGGCGCCTTCGTGGCAGCGCTCGAATTCGCCTGCGGGCGAAGCCCTGTCGTGCTCGGCAAGCCGTCGCCCGATTTCTTCCTCTCGGCGCTTGCCGGCTTGAATTGCCCGCAGACCGACGCGGTGATGGTCGGAGACGACGCGGAAAGCGATGTCGCCGGCGCGCTCAGCGCCGGGCTCGGCGCGGCGCTGCTCGTACGCACCGGCAAGTATCGCCCCGGTGACGAGACACGCTTCGACCCGGCGCCCACGGCGCTGGTCGACGACCTCAGCGCGGCGGTAGACTGGATCCTCAGCCGCGCCGCAGCCTGACCGGCGCTTCGCCGAACGCGCGGGAAAACGCCCTGGAAAACGCCGCGGCTGATGAAAAACCCGTACGCCCGGCAATGTCGGCCATGGCGATGCGCGTGTCGACCACCAGACGTCGGGCGGCGGCGAGCCGCAGCCGCAGATAATAGGCGCCCGGCGTCTCGCCGATGGACTTGCGGAAGATGCTCTCGAGTGTTCGCGCCGTGACGCCGGCGCGCTTGGCCACGGCATCGATGGTCAGCGGCTCATCGACATGCGCTTCCATCAGCCGGATCGCCTGCGCCAGGCGCGGATCGTAGCCGTCGAGCCGGCCGAGCGAGACCAGCGGCTGAGCGTCGGTCGCCGCGCGCGTCTGATCGTAGATGAAGACGCTCGCCACATCGAGCGCGGCCGCCATGCCGAGCCGGGTGCGGACCAGATGCAGCATCAGGTCGAAGGTGGGCGAGGCACCGCCCGAGGTGAAGACCGGCCCGTCGATGACATAGCGGTCGGGGCGCACATCGACGCCCGGAAAGGCGGCGGAGAAATCCTCCATGTCTTCCCAATGCGTGGTGGCGCTGCGGCCTTCGAGCAGGCCGGCGCGCGCCACCAGCCAGGTGCCGGCCTCGACGCCGCCGCAGGCGCGGGCTGCACGCGCCGCGCGGCGCAACCCGGCCAGCAACGCCGACGTCGCATAGTTCTGCGTTCCGAAGCCGGCGACGACGACCAGCATGTCGGTCGCTTCGGCGGCATCGAAGCGGCCGCTGACGGCGACCGGCAAGCCGCAGGTCGTCACCGGCGCCTCTCCGGTGAGCGAGACCAGCTTGAAGTCGAACAAAGTCTCGCCAGAGATGCGGTTGGCGGCGCGCAGCGGGTCGACCGCCGAGGCCACGCACATGATCGACGAGCCCGAGAACACCAGAAACGTCACCTTGAGGGTTTCCCGCTCGGCGCGAAAGATCATCGGTTTTTCGCTTTTAGTCATGGCGCCTTCGTAAAATGCAAAACAGTTTCCGGCAAGTCGGTCATGCTTGGCCAGCTTCGGCGCAGGTCGTCATAGCAAAGCCGGTTTCCGGCTTCATCAATGGCTGATCGAATTTGGGAGGAAAGACGATGCCGCTCGCGATGAACCGTGAGGTTTTCATCACCTGTGCCGTGACCGGTTCGGGCGGGACGCAGGACCGCAGCCCGAACGTGCCGCGCTCGCCCAAGCAGATCGCCGATTCGGCGATCGAGGCCGCCAAGGCGGGTGCTGCGATCGTCCATTGCCATGTGCGCGACCCCGAAACCGGCAAGCCCAGGCGTGACGTCCATCTCTACCGTGAGGTCACCGAGCGCATCCGCGAGGCGAACGTGGACGTGGTGCTGAACCTCACCGCCGGCATGGGCGGCGACATGGTGTTCGGCTCGCCGGAAGCGCCGCTGCCGCTCAACGAGAAGGGCACCGACATGGGCGGCGCCACCAACCGCATGGAGCATGTGCGCCAGTGCCTGCCGGAGATCTGCACGCTTGATTGCGGCACGATGAATTTCGCCGAAGCCGATTATGTGATGACCAACACGCCCGGCATGCTGCGCGCCATGGGCGGCATGATGACGGCGCTCGGCGTGAAGCCCGAGATCGAGGCTTTCGATACCGGGCATCTGTGGTTCGCCAAGCAGCTGGTCGAGGAACAGGTGCTGAAGCCGGATGCGCTGGTGCAGCTGTGCATGGGTGTGCCTTGGGGCGCGCCGGACGACCTCAACACCTTCATGGCGATGGTCAACAACGTGCCGTCGACCTGGAACTGGTCGGCCTTCTCGATCGGCCGCAACCAGATGGCCTATGTCGCGGCGGCGGTGCTGGCCGGCGGCAATGTCCGTGTCGGCCTGGAAGACAATCTGTGGCTGGACAAGGGCGTGCTGGCGACCAATGCGCAGCTCGTCGAGCGCGCGGTGAGCATCGTCTCCAATCTCGGTGCGCGCGTGCTCGGACCGGAGGAAGTGCGCAAGAAGCTCAACCTCACCAAGCGGGCGCCGATCGCGGCATGAGCATGATCCCGCAAAGTGGGAACCGGTTTTTGCTTCGCTGACCTGCGGTTCGGAAAAGATCATGCTCAATCAACATTGAAAAGCGGGAGGTCGAGATGGCTACCGTCAAATTCACCGCGATGAAGGACGGCGACAAGGAAGACTATGAATTCCTGACCGCCCACGAGATCGACTATGCCGCCAGGACAGGGGATCGGCTGCTTTCCGCCCTGGTGCAGCTCGACGAAGGTTTGTCCGGCTACAAGATCACCCGGCTAGGCCATTCGCTGCAGGCGGCGACGCGCGCCTGGCGCGACGGCGCCGACACTGACTGGATCGTCTCCGCGCTTCTGCACGACATCGGCGACATCTACGCGCCCTACAATCATGACGAATATGCCGCCACGATCCTGAAGCCGTTCGTGCGCGAGCAATGCACCTGGGTTGTCGAAAAGCACGGCGACTTCCAGCGCCTCTATTACGCGCATCATTTGGGCGGCAACCAGCATGCCCGCGACCGCTTCGCCGGCCATCTCTATTTCGACGATTGCGACCGGTTCTGCGAGCGCTGGGACCAGTCGAGCTTCGATCCCGACTACGAGACGCTGCCGATCGAGTTCTTCCGGCCCCTCGTGCTCGAAGTCTTCGCGCGCAAAGCTTACGACCCAGCCGTGATCCGCGCCGGCGAGCGCGTGCCGCTTTCCGATCCCGAAACAGCCAAGACCAGAACCGGAGCCTGACCATGAGCATCATCAACAAGGCGGCCGCCATCGGCGGCGGCGTCATCGGCGCCGGCTGGGTGGCGCGCCTGCTCTTGAACGGCATCGATGTTTCGATCTTCGATCCCGATCCCGAGGCGTCGCGCAAAGTCGGCGAGGTGATGAAGGGCGCACGCCGTGCCTACAAGCAGATGCTGCCCGGCGGCCTGCCTAAGGAAGGCAAGCTCACCTTCGCCAAGACGATCGGCGACGCGGTGGCGGATGCCGATTTCATCCAGGAGAGCGTGCCGGAGCGGCTCGACCTCAAGCACAAAGTGCTGGCCGAGATCGACGCCCATGCGCCAGCCAATGCCATAATCGGCTCCTCCACCTCCGGCATCAAGCCGACCGACATGCAGGTGGCGATGAAGAAGCACCCGGAGCGGCTGGTCGTCGGGCACCCGTTCAACCCGGTCTATCTTCTGCCTCTGGTCGAGATCGTCGGCGGCCAGCAGACTTTTCCCGAGGCGATCGAGGTCGCCAAGGAGATCTACGCCTCGATCGGCATGAAGCCGGTGGTGGTGCGCAAGGAGATCGAGGCCTTCGTCGGCGATCGCCTCCTGGAGGCCGCGTGGCGCGAGGCGCTGTGGCTGGTCAAGGACGGCATCTGCACCGTCGAGGAACTCGACGACATCATGCGCTATTCCTTTGGCCTGCGCTGGGCTCAAATGGGAATGTTCCAGGTCTACCGCGTCGCCGGCGGCGAAGCCGGCATGCGCCACTTCATGGCGCAGTTCGGACCTTGCCTGAAATGGCCGTGGACCAAGCTGATGGACGTGCCGGAGTTCAACGACGAGCTGGTCGACCTGATCGCCACGCAGTCGGACGAGCAGGCAAACGGCCTCTCGATCCGCGAGCTTGAAAAGATCCGTGACGACAATCTGGTCGCCATCATGGATGCACTGTCGAAGCAGAACAAGGGCAAGGGCTGGGGCGCCGGCGCGCTTCACAAGGACTATACCAGGCAGTTGGCCAAGCTGGCGGCGAAGCCGGCCGCCAAGGCAGGCGACAAAGCAAAAGCCGCCAAGCCGGCGAAGAAGATGGCGAAGCCCGCAAAGGCCGAGAAGCCCGCAAAGGCCGACAAGGCGAAAACAAGCAAGAAGAAGGGCTGAGGCGATGCATTTCGGTCTTTCGGAAGAACAAAAACTGATCGTCGAGACGACGCGTGCCTTTGTCGAGAACGAGCTTTACCCGCATGAGCGCGAGGTGGAACGCACCGGCGAACTGCGCCGCGAGCTGATCGACGAATTGAAGGCGAAGGCGATCGCGGCCGGGCTCTACGCCGCCAACATGCCGGCCGATGTCGGCGGCGCCGGCCTCGATACGGTGAGCTGGCTGCTCTACGAGAAGGAACTTGGCCGCGCCAATTACGCGCTGCACTGGACCTGCGTGGCGCGTCCCTCCAACATCCTGCTCGCCGGCACACCGGAGCAGCGTGAAAAATATCTCTTCCCCTGCATCCGCGGCGAAAAGTGGGACTGCCTGGCGATGACCGAGCCCGGCGCCGGCTCCGACCTGCGCGGCATGAAGGCGACCGCGGTTCAGGACGGCTCGGACTGGGTGCTCAACGGCACCAAGCACTTCATCAGCCACGCCGACATCGCCGACTTTGCCATCGTATTCATGGCTTCGGGCGAAGAGGATTCGCCGCGCGGCAAGCGCAAGAAGATCACCGCCTTCTTCGTCGACAAGGGCACCAAAGGGTTCACGGTGCGCGACGGCTACCGCAACGTCTCGCATCGCGGCTACACCAACTCGATCCTCGAATTCGACGACTGCCGGCTGCCGGCTTCCCAGGTGCTCGGCGAAGTGCATAAGGGCTTCGAGGTGGCGAATTCGTGGCTCGGCGCCACGCGCCTGCAGGTCGGCGCCACCTGCCTCGGCCGCGCAGAGCGCGCGCTTTCGCATGCCATCGAATATGCCGCGCAGCGCCAGCAGTTCGGCCAGCAGATCGGCAAGTTCCAGGGTGTGTCGTTCAAGCTCGCCGATATGGCGACGGAGTTGAAGGCCGCTGACCTGATGGTGTTCGAAGCCGGCTGGAAGTACGATCAGGGCACCGTCACCGATCAGGACATGGCGATGGCCAAGCTGAAGGCTACCGAGATGCTGGCTTTCGTTGCCGACGAGGCGATCCAGATCCATGGCGGCATGGGGCTGATGGACGACCTGCCGCTGGAGCGCATCTGGCGCGACGCGCGCGTCGAGCGCATCTGGGAAGGCACTTCGGAGATTCAGCGACATATTATTTCGCGGGCGTTGCTGCGCCCGTTCGGGGCTTAGAGCATGATCCGCCAAAACCGGGATCCGGTTTTGGCAACGATCGTGCTCAAATGAAAAGATGACCATGCATAAACTCGAACGTCTCCTGCGCCCGAAATCGATCGCCGTGTTCGGCGGGGCGCAGGCCGCCGCCGTCGTCGCGCAATCAATCAAGATGGGCTTTGCCGGCGAAATCTGGCCGGTGCACCCGACCAAGGACGAGGTCGCAGGCCGCAAGGCCTACCGTTCCGTCGCCGACTTGCCCGGCGCGCCGGACGCCGCCTTTGTCGGGGTCAACCGGCATCTCACCATCGAAGTGGTCAAGGCATTGGCCGAGCGCGGCGCCGGTGGCGCCGTCTGCTTTGCCGCCGGCTTCCTCGAGACCGAGGCCTATGACGAGGACGGCGAGCGGCTGCAGGCCGAGCTGGTCGCCGCCGCGGGTGAGATGCCGATCATCGGCCCGAACTGCTATGGCCTGATCAACTATGCCGACGGCGCGCTTTTGTGGCCCGATCAGCATGGCGGGATCAGACTGGCCGAGGGCGGCAAGGGCGTCGCCATCATCACTCAGTCGTCCAACATCGCCATCAACATGACGATGCAGAAGCGCGGTCTGCCGATCGCGTTCCTGATGACGGCCGGCAACCAGGCGCAGACCGGCCTTTCCGAAATGGCGCTCGGTCTGATCGAGGACGAGCGCGTCACGTCGCTTGGCCTGCATATCGAGGCCTTCGATTCCGTGGCCGGCTTCGAGCGATTGGCGGCGAGAGCCCGCGAGCTGAAGAAGCCGATCATCGCCATGAAGGTCGGCCGCTCGGAACAGGCGCGGCAGGCGACGGTTTCCCATACCGCGTCGCTTGCCGGTTCGGATGCCGCCTCGGGCGCGTTCCTGAAGCGGCTGGGCATCGCGCGCGTCGATTCCATACCGGCCTTCATCGAGGCGTTGAAGCTCTTGCACATCACCGGGCCGCTGCCCGGCTACAGACTGTCGTCGATGAGCTGCTCGGGCGGCGAAGCCTCCGTGATGGCCGACAGCGCGGAAGGACGCTGGGTGCATTTCCCGACGCTAAGCGCCGAGCATCGCGCGCATGTCAAATCGACGCTCGGGCCGCTGGTCGCGGTCGCCAATCCGCTCGACTACCACACCTTCATCTGGAACAACGAGCCGGCGATGACGGCCACCTTCACTGCCATGGTGTCGGGCGGCTTCGACCTCAACATGCTGGTGCTCGACTTCCCGCGCCCCGACCGCTGCTCGGACACCGACTGGTGGGCGACGCTGCGTGCCTTCGAGGCGGCGCTGAAGACCAACAGGGCGCAGGGCGCGATCGTCTCCTCGCTGCCGGAAAACCTGCCGGAGGAATATACCGCCGGGCTGATGGCGCGCGGCATGGTGCCCTTGTTCGGCATTTCGGAAGCGATGGACGCCGCCCAGGCCGCCGCCTTCATCGGCTGGGCCTGGCGCGAGCCGCAGGCGCAGCCGGTCGACACCACGGCGGCGGGCGCTTCCGACGGCGACCACGTCACACCGGACGAAGCCGAGGCCAAAGCGCGTCTGATCGAGGCCGGGCTGCCGGTGCCGAAGGGCGAGCGCGCCTCGAACGCGGTCGAGGCGGTGATTGCGTCCATGGCGCTTGGTTTCCCGGTGGCGCTGAAGACGCTCGGCGTGACGCACAAGTCGGAGGTCGGCGCCGTGCGGCTGAACCTCAAGGACGCCGAATCCGTCAGCAATGCCGCGCATGACCTGTTGCCGCTCGGCACCGGGCTCTATGCCGAGCGCATGGTGCGCGACGGCGTCGCCGAACTGATCGTCGGCTTCACCCGCGACCCGATGTTCGGCGCGGTGATGACGCTCGGCACCGGCGGCGTGCTGGTCGAGCTGCTGCGCGACAGCGTGACCCTGATGCTGCCGGCGACGCGCGACGACATCGAGGCGGCGCTGCGTGGCCTGAAGCTCTATCCGCTGCTGGAGGGCTATCGCGGCCGGCCCAAGGCCGACGTCCAGGCCGCCATCGACGCCATCGCCGGCATTGCCGACTTCGTGCAGAAGAATGAAGGCGAAATCGAAGAGCTCGACATCAACCCGCTGATCGTCTGCGCCGAAGGCAAGGGCGCCTGGATCGCCGACGCACTGCTGGTGCTTGGAGAAAAGAAGAATGGCTGACGTCATCACCACCCGCCGCGAAGGCACGATCCTGGAAGTCACGCTCGACCGGCCCAAGGCCAATGCCATCGACCTCAAGACCTCACGACTGATGGGCGAGACGTTCAAGGCGTTCCGCGACGATCCCGGCTTGCGCGTCGCCATCGTCAAGACGGCCGGAGACAAGTTCTTCTGCGCCGGCTGGGACCTGAAGGCGGCTGCGGCCGGCGACGCGGTCGACGGCGACTACGGCGTCGGCGGCTTTGCCGGGCTGCAGGAACTGCGCGACTTGAACAAGCCGGTGATCGCCTGCGTCAACGGCATGGCGGTGGGCGGCGGCTTCGAGCTGGCGCTGTCCTGCGACCTGATCTACGCCTCTGACCATTCTTCCTTCGCGCTGCCCGAGATTCGCGCCGGCACGCTGGCCGACGCCGCGACGATCAAGCTGCCGAAACGCATTCCCTACCATATCGCCATGGACCTTCTCCTCACCGGCCGTTGGATGGATGTGGCGGAAGCGCATCGCTGGGGCCTGGTCAACGAGGTGCTGCCCAAGGAGAAGCTGGAGGACCGCGTCTGGGAAATCGCGCGGCTTTTGGCCAGCGGCCCGCCGCTGGTTTTCGCCGCGATCAAGGAGACGGCGCGCGTGGCCGAGGCGCTGACCTTCCAGGAGGCCATGAACAAGGTGACGCGCAGGCAACTGCCGACGGTCGATATCCTCTACGGCTCGGAGGACAATATGGAAGGCTTCCGCGCCTTTGCGGAGAAGCGCGATCCGGTGTGGAAGGGTAGATAGGCCGCAGACGATGGCGTTCCGTCACACCCCCCTCTGCCCTGCCGGGCGTCTCCCCCGCAAGGGGGGAGATCGGATGTCACGGTCGCTTTCGCCAATTGCCAGCGTCGCAGTTGGATCGCCGGCGCCCAAGCTGCCAATCTCTCCCCCTGCGGGGGAGATGTCCGGCAGGACAGAGGGGGGTGCTCAGGCTCGACCTTCGCGATCGGCCCAAGCGCTATGACCGACTACAAGACCCTCATCGACGCCGAGACCTGGGCTTTCATCGAGAAGACCAATTCCTATTACCCGCCCGACACGATCGACTACACGATCGCAGAGCAGCGGGCGATCTACGACCGGATGTGCCGCGAGTTCTTCGCCGGCTATCCGCAAGGCGTGACGGTCGAAACGACCGCCATCGCCACGCCGACCGCCAGCATCCCGATCCGCATCTATAGCAACGCGGAAACGAACAGCGCCGCAATGGTGCTCTATGTTCATGGCGGCGGATTCATCCTCGGCGGGCTGGACAGCCATGACGATGTCTGCGCCGAGCTGTGCGCCCGCACCGGCTACGAGGTGGTCTCGGTCGATTACCGGCTGGCGCCGGAACATCTGCATCCGGCCGCCTTCGACGACGTGCTAAGCGCCTTTGAATGGGCCGCCAAGATCTATGTTTGCCCTGTCCTGCTTTGCGGCGACAGCGCCGGCGGAAACCTCTGCGCCGCCGTTGCCCACGCAACGCGCGGTCACGTCAAGAAGCCGGCCGGCCAGGTGCTGATCTATCCCAGCCTCGGGGGCGACCACTCGCGCGGCTCCTATGTGGCGCATGCTGACGCGCCGATGCTGACCCTGCGCGATATCGAATTCTACCTGAACATTCGCACCGGCGGCGTGGACCGGACCGGCGACCTCACGCTGTCGCCGCTCGCCGACGCCAATTTCGCCTATCTCCCGCCGACAGTGCTGATCACAGCCCAATGCGACCCGCTGTCCTCAGACGGCGAGGCCTATCGCGACCGCGTCGTCGCGGCCGGCGGGTATGCCTACTGGTTCGAAGAACAGGGGCTGGTGCACAGCTATTTGAGAGCCCGGCATACGGTCGGTCGTGCTCGCGCGAGCTTCACCCGCATCGTCGAGGCGGTCTCCGTGCTCGGCAGAGGCGAGTGGATCTGGTGATTTTGCCAAGGCGCGTCGCGTCGAGAATTCAAGCGCCGCGCTTCGGGGCTGATGCCAAAATCGCTGCTCTCTTTTCGGCGACTTGCATGAGACGGGCAAAGACAGCTCTACCAGCCGGGCGCCTGGAGCATTTCACCGTTTCACGGAAACGACGAAATGCTCGGGCTTGTTTGTTCTGACGCAATTCCGGACGGAAAACCGCTCACACTTTTTCTCGAATTGCTCTAGACCGCATTGAACCTTTCCGCCTCAGCCTGCGACTGACGGCCAGGCGCCGCATGGCGCGGGCCGGAAAGGGAGCCCGTATGATCAGAAATCCAGAGCCGCGGTGGTCCGAGAAAGCAACAGGAGCTCGGCGCGATCATCGGCTTCGGGATGGAGACGACGCGCTCGGCTTTCGGCTGATTCCGTTGACCCTGCCAGGCGCCCGGCGTATCGTGAACAGGCGGAAAACAGACAATTCTATCAGGGACGAACGAGCCGGAACGCTGCGACTTACCTTGTTTTGCGCGGCGAAATCGGAGGGTTCTTCCGAAGACTTCGGGGGGAGCTCAATGTCTCGCGACCGCGGCTCGTTCGTGTCTTTTCGCGGCGGCGGTTTGCGCCGTGCGATCGTGACCACCAGCGGAATGCTTGCCCTGGCACTGGCTGCCGGCTTTTGCCTCGGCGGTGCGGCAAAGGCTCAGGAAACCCAGATCATCTATCCGGGCTCGATGGCGGTGACCGGCTTCCCCGGCACGATCATCCCGGATTTCGGCTCTCCCGATTCCGAAAAGGGCGGCCTGCCGCCCGGCGTCGACCCGGTCGACGAAACCTTCATCGACACTTCGCAGGCCTCGTTGCGCATTTTCAACGTCTCGCAACTCGGCGGCCCAGCTTCGGGCCAGCTCGTCTACACGCCGCCGCCCTTCGAGGTGACAGCCGGCCAGATCGGCGAGGTGTTCGGCCTCACCTATGACGACGGCGTGCGCGATGGGGTGCCGTCGGGCATTCCGAACCTCTATGCGGCGGCGACCTCGCTGCACGGCATCGAGATCGTCACGCCCGACACCGACGAGGACGGGCGGCCTGAGCGACAGCGCCGCGGCGCCGCCGGCGCCGTCTTCATGAACGGCCAGTTCGGCACCGAAAATGGCGGCGGACCGGGCACCATCTGGAAGATCGACGGTATCTCGGGCGCCGTCTCGAAATTCGCCGACATCGATACCAACACCGGGCCCGGCATCGGCAACCTCGCCTTCGATCCGACCCATCGTGAGTTCTTCGCTTCGGATCTCGATACCGGGCTCATCCACCGCATCGATATCGAGGGCAATCTGATCGACAGCTTCGACCATGGCGTTGCCGGGCGTCCCGCGCATGGGCTGGCCCCGGTCGCCGACGACGGCGCCGTGATGGACATCCACGACACTGCCTTCGATTCGGAAGACCGCCGAACCTGGGGCTATACGCAGGATGCGCGCCGCGTCTGGGCCGTCGCCTACCATGGCGGGCGGCTCTACTATTCCGTAGGCGAGAAAGCCGAAATCTGGTCGGTCGGCATTGCAAGCGACGGGGGTTTTGGCCGCGATCCGCGCTGGGAACTGACGGTCAAGGCCGACCAAGATTATGCCGTCACCGATATCGCCTTCGACAATCAGGGTTTCATGTATCTCGCCCAGCGCGGCCCGGTCGAGAACCGCTACGATTACAGCCGCTTCGCCGAGACGGGCAAAGGCGCGGTGATCCGCTACCAGCGCGAGGATCCGGACGATCCGGCAACGGAATCGGTCTGGGCCGAGGTGCCGCAGGAATATGCGGTCGGCTTCCCGCAGGGCAACCGTCAGTCGGCAGGCGGCGTCGACCTACAATACCGCTACGACCCCGAAGGCAATCTTGACACCTCGGTCTGCACTGACACGGTCGTGAACACCGGCGACAAATTGCGCGACAATCCGGAGCTTGCCGAGCGCCTCGCCGCCGGCGGGCCGCTTGCCGTGCATGGCGTGCAGCTCACGCCAAACAAGCTGGTCAAGCCGGCAAACGTGCCGCCCTTCGGCTCCTGGTTCGTCGACTTCGACGGCTATTTCGAGAACCCCGACGTCCAGGGTCATGTCGGCGACGTGAGGGTCTGGCGCCCCTGCGAGCGCCGCGCCGGCTATTATGAGGAAATCCCTGGCGGCTTCCTGCCTCCCGTCTATCCGCCGGACTTCCCACCGCCCGGCAACCTGCCCCCATGCCTCGATGTCGAGGACGTGCAGTATTTCTGCACACCCCGCGGCCTCCAGGCCGACCTCTATCTCCATGACCACGCCGGCTTTGGCGGCGATTCGATCAAGGCTTTGTCCAAGACACCGGGCGTCGGAGTAACCTCACCCATGTCGCATGCGCCGGGCAAGCCCTACACGATCGGCATAACCGGCCATAATCCGGGCGACACCGTCAATGTCGGGCTCTGCTTCTACCGGAAGTCCGACCGGGACAAGGGCGGCTACTATCCTTGCTGCAAGTTGACGCTGCCGCTCAGGACGCCGGTCGTCGAGTGCGAAGCGCCGAGGAGGGACAGATGAGCGGTCTCGTCCCTTCCCGCCCTGCCCCGCGCAAAACCGTCATGGGCACGATCATAAAACCCCTGTCGCACGCCAGGCGCGGCGCACGCTGGCTGATGGCGGCCGGTGTCGCGATCGCCATGATGCCGGCAGTGCCGGCGCTTGCGCAGGACAAGGCACCGGCTGGCCAGATCGCCAATCCGGAAATCACGGCTGGATCGCGCGGCATCAATCCGGAGCTCGGGCGGATCATCCCCTTCTTCACCAAGAAGGGTGCCCTAAGAGGCTGCGATAGCGTCGAATACGTCTTGAGCTTCGGCATCCATGGCGACCCGCAGGACTTCGACCGGCCAAGCGTGGCGGCCCTTCTGAAGGCGACAAGGCTCGACTTCAAGGACCAGCTGCCGCACGGCTTGCAGATCGTCAGCGTCGACGTCGTCGGCGACGGCACGAGCGCTTCCGGCGGACCGCTGCCCGCTGCTTCGATCAGCACATCGGCCGGTCCAAACGATACGGCAAGCGTTTCCAATTTCCGGATCAGCGCTTCGAACCTCGACGGCGTCGGCGCTGCCGACGAACGCGTGATCACTTTCCGGATCACGGCCAAGATAGACCATGCCGCCTTCGCCGCGCCGGCAACGGTCGATAACCAGGGTGAGATGAAGGTGGCCTTCAGGGGCGGCCCGGCAACCACGATCCCCTCGCAGGATCCAGACAAGCCCGACGACGCCGATTTCCTCACCGGCGTGAAAACCTCGATCACGATCGACCTGAGCAAGTGCAACCCGCCGCCTCCGCCTCCCAGCAAGGAATGCTTCAAGGTCGAACGCGGCACGGTCGACTGCGTGCCCGGCGGCGGCGCCTTCATCTATCACATGCCGGTCGGTCCGGAGATGGCCGGCAAATGGGTGCAGCTGTCGACGACGACACCCGGCATCACCATCGCCACCGACACCCAGCAGGTACCTGCCGGCGGCGGCGTGTTGAACTGGAAGATCATCGGCGCCTCGCCGGGCGAGGCCATCCATCTCGTCGTCACCGGCATCGACACCTATGCCGGGCCGAAGGAAGGCTGGGGACTTTGCTGCACGCAGGAGATCGACATCGACATTCCGCGTGATCTCAGGTGCCCGCCCGAAAAGCAGCCCGACCTCAAGGTGGAGAAGTGGGCAGAGGTGCCGCGCTGCACGATGTCCGGCGGCTGCGACTTCACCATCACGGTCACCAATGTCGGCGATGCGCCCTATAACGGCAAGATCGTGCTCGACGAGGTGACATTGCCGGCCGGGTCGGCGCTGTCGTCGGGACCGAACCCACCCTGGGTCTGCGCGCCCGGGACGACGCCGATGACCTGCACCCATCCGGCAACCACGCTCAACCCGGGCGCCTCCGCCGTCCTCAAGCTCGGCTTCAAGCCGGCCGGCGGCTGGCAGGGCAGCGTGCTGCGCAATTGCGCCGCCTATGACTACCAGGCGAGCGGCAAGCCGCTGTTCGGTAGCCAGCAGAACGATCGCGGCTGCGCCTCGATCCCCGTCTGCCGCCGTGGCGATCGCGATCCGCAGTGCCAGCCTGCGGCCGAGAAGAAGGTCGACCTGATGCTGAAGAAGCGCGCCCGCATGCCGGTCTGCACACCGGACGGCATCTGCAGCTTCGTGATCGATATCATCAACAACGGCACCGGCACCTATCACGGGCCGCTGACCGTGATCGACACCTATCCTGGCGACGCGCCGACCTCCTCGGCCTTCGGGCCCAGCCCGCCATGGACCTGCGGGCCGAACGGCCCCGGCCAGTTCCGCTGCGACAATGCCGGCATCTCGCTGCCGCCGGGCGCCTCGACGCCGATCGTGGTCAAGACGGTCATGCCGGCAAACTACCGGCCGGACACGGTCGAGAACTGCGCCGAGGTGAAGGCAATTGCCGGCGAGGTCGACCTCGCCAACAACAAGGCCTGCGCGACCGAGCGCATCCGCCGTCCGAATGGCGCCAAGCCCGGCCTGCGCATCACCAAGGCGTGCGAGAGCTCGCTGGCCGGTGCGTCTTCGGTATCCTGCCGCATCACCGTGACCAATGCCGGCACTGCTGCCCCCATCGGTCCGGTGCGGGTCAACGATGCCGCCACGCTGGTGTCGGGCGGCGCGCCGGTCGCTGTCCGGACCGTGACCCCGGATGGCGCTGACTGGAACTGCGGGCCAGTGCCCGCCAACATGCTGTCTTGCCAGATTGCCGGCGCCGTCATGACGCCCGGAACCAGCCGGCACTTCGACGTGACGGTCGGCGGCAATGACGCGTTCGAGAACTGCGCGCGCGGCTCTTTTGGGCCGGCGCCCCGCGACGACATCGTCTATCCGATCGGCCAGGCTTGCGCGAAAGGCGGTGGGGCCTCCACGATCCGCGTCGAGAAGACCGGCGACAGCGAATGCCAGCCAGGTGCGCCCTGCTCGTTCGAGATCACCATCACGAATGAGGGGCCGAATGCCTTCTCAGGTCCGGTCCGCATCGGCGATGCGGTCGGCATCGACGGTCTCGGCAGGCTGGAGGGTGTCAAGATCACCGCGATCGACCCGCCTTTCGGCTGCTCGCCGGAGCCGGCGACGCTGCCGGCGTCCTGCATCGCCAATCTGACGCTGGGCGCCGGCGAAAGCCAAACGCATCATGTCACAGTAGTCCTTCCCGACGACGCGCGCCTTGCCACTCTGCGGGGTACGGTCAGCGGACAGAACTGCGTCGGGGTGCTCTCGCCAAACACGCCGGTGCAGGGCGGCGGCGATGTGCTGTCGCGCGCGCCAGCCAACGCGCAAGGCGACCGCGGCAAGGCCTATGCATGCCACCCCTTCACGATCAAGGGTGAGGTGAAGTGTTCGGGCGGCATGGTGCTCAACTCGGCCGGCCGCTGCGCCTGCCCAGACGGCACCACCTTCGGCAACGGTCAGTGCTCGTCCGGCGGCGCCAAACTGCAGCCGCTGCCAGTGCCGCAGCGCTGCGTCCTGCTCAAGGGCCAGATCCGGACCGAGGACGGACGCTGCGTCTGCCCGCGCGGCGCCGAGCTGGAAAACGGCAGATGCGTTCAGAGCGAGCAGCCGCAGGAGCCGCAGTGCACGCTGCGTCCCGGCCAATACCGCGACCAGGAGGGCAATTGCGTATGCCGGCGTGGCGAGCTGGTGAACGGCGTCTGCCGGGTCGCTCCGCCGAAATGCACGATCCGCGGCGCCGTGCCGACACCGGATGGCTGCGCCTGTCCCAAGGGCACGCATGTCGACCGCGCCGCCAAGGCTTGCGTGTCCGACAGGCAGCAGACGCCCAGCCAGTGCCGCATTCGCGGCCAGGTGCGCAATGCCGATGGCGATTGCGTCTGCCCGAGGGGGACGGCGTTGAAGGGCAAAGCCTGCGTGCCGGTCAGGAAGCCGCAAGCATGCTCCATCCGCGGCCAGTTCCTCAACAAACGCGGCGTCTGCGTGTGTCCACGCGGCACCGAAGTGATCGAAGGTAGATGCGGCAGGTTCGAAGACGCTGTATGCGCGCCGGGCTCGGAGATGATCGATGGCATGTGCCAGCCGATCATCAGGCGGCGCTGCCCAGTCGGAACGGCCGGCCGGTATCCGGATTGCTTCCCGATCCGCAGGCGGCCAGGCTTGGAGATCGATCCGGACCTGCTGCTCAATCCGAATATCCTGCAGCAGTTGGTGCCAAGAAGCCAACCAAGGCTGCAGCGGAACCCGGCGACCGACAATCTTCAGTAAGGCAGCCCATCACTACCGCGCCCGCGAACCCGCCGGAGAAATCCAGCGGGTTCTCTCTTTCCCGCATCGCAGCTCGCGTTTTGCGCGCCCGTCGAGCGAAGCGGAAAACACGCTTCCCCTTGGCCGGACGATGGTCTAGGCAGACCCGCGTGCCAGCGCGCAGCACAGCGCGCCGATGAGGATGCCGGGAGAAGCCTTTCATGAGCAAGAAGACCCTGATCGCACCATCGGTGCTGGCGTCGGATTTCTCGAAGCTCGGCGACGAGGTCGAAGCGGTCGCGGCGGCCGGAGCCGATTGGATCCATCTCGACGTGATGGACGGCCATTTCGTGCCCAACATCACTTTCGGCCCACCGGTGATCAAGGCGATCCGCAACCGGACAAAAACCTTCTTCGACTGCCATCTCATGATCGCGCCTGCCGACCCCTACCTGGCGGCTTTTGCCGAGGCCGGCTGCGACGGCATAACGGTGCATGCCGAGGCCGGCCCGCATCTCGACCGTTCGCTGCAAACCATCAAAGGTCTCGGCAAGAAGGCCGGTGTCTCGCTCAACCCGGCGACGCCGGAAACGGCGATCGAATATGTGCTCGACCGGCTCGACCTCATCCTGATCATGACCGTCAATCCCGGCTTCGGCGGCCAGGCTTTCATCCCGGCGATCGTCGACAAGGTGCGAAAGGTCAAGGCGCTGATCGGCGAGCGCCCGATCCGCATCGAGATCGACGGCGGCATCTCGCCGGAAACGGCGCCGCTGGTGACGGCCGCCGGCGCCGGCGTGCTGGTGGCCGGCGCGGCCATTTTCAAAGGCGGCACAGTGGAAACCTATCGGGCAAATATCGAAGCGATCCGCTCAGCCGCCGACAAGGCCGCCCGTTAAAGACGTCGACAGTGCGTTCCTAGCAAAGCCGCCTCGCTAACTGAGGGCTGTTCAGTATACCGAGTTATGTCAAGTCTCCCACTGACGCCAGCCTTTTTTCAAGTGGATTTTACTTTATTCGATAATTGACCCCGCCTTGTCTTAAAGTACGAATATCGCCATCATACGTTTTTAGGCGGCAGTGCTCGGCTGCAAGATACATCGTATGAAATTGCTTGGCCGAGGGACCCTGCAAAACAGGGGCCGGCAACAGGAGTCAAATTGCCATACGGGAACGCCGATACGGGCGAAGGCAAGGGTGCCAAGAGCACGCTGGCCAGTTCGGTCTACCATCAGCTCCGCGAGGACTTGCTGCGGGGAGCTTTGGAAGCCGAGGGCAAGCTGCGCGTCGAATGGGTCGTTTCCCGGTATGGCGCCGGCGCCTCGCCGGTGCGCGAGGCGCTGAACCGTCTGGCCGCCGAGGGATTGCTCGGCCGCCACGACCAGCGCGGCTTCTTCGTGATGCCGGTCAACGCGGCCGAGCTGGAGGAGCTCACCCGCACGCGGTGCTGGCTGGAAGAACGCGCATTACGCGAATCCATTGCGCACCGAACGGCGGAATGGGAAGAACAGCTGGTGCTCGCCCTGCACCGCCTGGCGCGCGCCGAACGCCGCCGGCCCGACGACCCGGCAACCAACAATCCGGAATGGGAGAAGCTGCACCGCGCCTTTCATCGCGCGCTGATCTGCGCCTGCCGCTCGCATTGGCTGATCGGCTTTTGCGACCAGCTTTCCGACCAGGCCTCCCGCTACCGGCTGATCTCGCAGCGCGGCCCCGGCTCCGAACGCGACGACTTCGGCGAGCACCGGACGATTGCCGAGCGGACCATGGACGGCGACGCCGACGGCGCGGTCGAGGCCTTGCTCAGTCACTACCGCCTGACGGCGGAGATGTGCATGGCGCAGCTCAGCCCAGGCGACGGTCCGCGGGCTCGCGCAGGCAAGGCCGCGCGCGGTCGCAAATAGCTGCCCATCGCTGACAAATCTGATATTCGCTCTGGCCGAGCTTTCGACGCCAGGGGACGACATGACCAATCACCTGTTCGACGCGTTTCGCGCCAGCATGCCGGCGCCTGGCCAAGTGCTGATGGAGACGGATGACGGGCGTTCGATTTCCTATGCCGACATGCTGGCGCGGTCCGCGCAGTTTGCGCACGCGCTGGTCGCCGCTGGTGTGCTGCCCGGCGATCGCGTCGCCGTGCAGGTGGAGAAGACCCCTGAAGCTTTGCTCCTCTATCTCGCCTGTCTGCGCGCCGGCGCCGTCTTCCTGCCGCTCAATACCGCCTATACGCTGCCGGAGCTCGACTATTTCTTCCGCGACGCGGAGCCGCGGCTGGTCGTGTGCGATCCGGAAAAGGTGAAGGATGTGCAACCGCTTGCCGCATCGGCGGGGGCGGCGACGCTGACGGTAGGCCGCGACGGACAGGGCACGCTTGCGGAACGTGCGGCGCTGCAGCCGGCGGATTTTGCGGATCTGGAGCGCGGCCCCGACGATCTTGCCGCCATCCTTTACACATCGGGCACGACGGGCCGCTCCAAGGGCGCCATGCTCAGCCACGAGAACCTCGCCTCCAACGCGCGCGTGCTGGTGGATTACTGGCGCTTCAGCAGCGATGATGTGCTCATCCACGCGCTGCCGATCTTCCACACGCACGGCCTGTTCGTCGCGACCAACGTCATCCTGATGGCCGGCGCAAAGATGCTGTTCGAGCGGAAGTTCGACCCGGCCCGTGTGATTTCGATTCTGCCGCGCGCGACCGCGCTGATGGGCGTGCCGACCTTCTATGTGCGGCTCCTGCAGCAGCAGGGCCTGACGAAGGAGGCGGCCAGCCGCATGCGGCTGTTCATCTCCGGTTCGGCGCCGTTGCTTAGCGAGACGCATAATGCCTGGCGCGAGCGCACCGGCCACGCCATCCTCGAACGCTACGGCATGACCGAAACCAACATGAACACCTCCAACCCCTATGACGGCGAACGGCGCGCGGGCACGGTCGGCTTTCCGCTGCCGGGTGTCTCGCTGCGCGTCGCCGACCCCGAAAGCGGCAAGCCGCTAGCCCAGGGCGAGATCGGCATGATCGAGGTGAAGGGCCCGAACGTCTTTGCCGGCTATTGGCGGATGCCAGAGAAAACCAAGGCCGAATTCCGCGACGACGGCTTCTTCATCACCGGCGACCTCGGCCTGATCGATACCGGCGGCTATGTCCACATCGTCGGCCGCGGCAAGGACCTGATCATCTCGGGCGGCTACAACGTCTATCCCAAGGAGATCGAGAGCGAGATCGACGCGCTTGCCGGCGTTGCCGAAAGCGCGGTGATCGGGGTTGCGCATCCCGACTTCGGCGAAGGCGTCACGGCCGTGGTGGTGCGCAAGCCGGGCTCGGCAATCAGCGCAGCCGAGATTGCCGACGCCATCGCTGGGCGGCTGGCGAAATACAAGCATCCGAAGCAGGTGATCTTCGTCGACGAATTGCCGCGCAACACGATGGGCAAGGTGCAAAAGAACGTTTTGCGCGAGGCGTATAGGGATATCTACACAACGAAAGCCGGCCGGTAATACGAGTCGTTATCCTAGGGCGGAGCAAGGAGCGAAGCGACGCGCGCAGACCCTAGCATCCATGCCTTAAAGCCAAAGCATTGCAACGATTACAGAATTCTGCACCCGTTGCGCCCCACCGCAGAGGTCACGGCATGGATCCTCGGGTCAAGCCCCGAGGATGACGAAGGAAGAGGCCTACGCCGCAAACACCTTCTCGCCGCCGATCCAGACATTCTTGACGTCCAGGTCTTCCGACAGCCCGACAATGTCCGCTGCGGTGCCGTTGGCGAAGCGGCCGAGGCGATGCGCCTGGCCGATCGCTTCGGCGGGATAGAGCGACGCCATGCGGAGCGCCTCGTCGAGATCGAGCCCGACCACGCAATGGACAAAGCGCACGGCGGAAATCATGTCTAGATCGGCGCCGGCCAGCGTGCCGTCGGCAAGCCTGAGACTCCCGTCCTTGCGGTAGATGGTACGGCCGTTGAGGGTGAAGGATGTCATGTCGGTGCCGATCGTCGCCATGGCGTCGGTGACCAAAAGGATCTTGCCCGGGCCTTTCTTGGCATTGAGTGCAAGCGTCATGGTGCCGGGATGGACATGGATACCGTCCGCGATGAGGCCGGCGTAGAAGCTGCCGGTGTCGATCGCCGCTCCGGCCAGTCCCGGCTCGCGATTGCCGATCTGGCTCATGGCGTTGAAGAGATGGGTGACGACCGTGGCGCCGGCCTCGGCGAAGGCCGTTGCCGTGGCATAGCCGGTGTCGGAGTGGCCGAGGCTGACAACGATGCCGGCCGCGGCCAGCGCCGTGACCCGGGCCGGCTGGACCGATTCCGGTGCGACCGTGGTGAGCAGCACCGGCAAGCCCTGACGCGCCGCGACCAGCGCAGCCTGGTCGGCGTCCGTCATTGGCCGGATAAGAGCCGGATCATGCGCGCCCTTGCGCGCGACGGACAGATGCGGGCCTTCGAGATGCAGCCCAAGAAAACCCGGCACCTTCTTCCGGGCGGCCTCGGCGCCGGCGGCGACCGCCGCGGCGGTGATCGCCGGCGTGTCGGTGATCAGCGTCGGCAAGAGCGCCGTGGTGCCGAAGGGCGCGTGCGCCCGGCAGATGGTCTCGATCGAGGCGACATCGGGATGGTCGTTGAGCATGACGCCACCACCGCCATTGACCTGGATGTCGACGAAGCCGGGAACCAAGAGGCCGCCACCGGTCTCGACACGGGAGACGCCTGACGGCACGGCGCCGGTGGGCAGAATGGCCTCGACCATGCCGTCCTTGATGACAAGGGCCGCATCGTCGTGCCAGTCGGCCCCGTCGAAGATACGGGCGCCGGCGAGGGCGAAACGGTCGCTCATACGGTTTCCGTCACCTTGCGCAGATTGCGTGGCGCATCCGGATCGAGGCCGCGATGGCGGGCGAAGGCCTCGACGAAGCCATAGAAGGACACGATCAGCGGCAGCGGATCGGTTAACGGATGGCCGGTTGCGACATACGGCAGCAGCCTGGCTGCCTTCGCCTTGTCGGAGGTGACGAAAGCGGCCGCGCCTTTGGCCGTCAAGCTATCGGCCGCCTCGGCCACCGAAGGCTCCGACGCGTCGCGGGCAGCAAGCGCCAGGACCGGGAAGCCCGGCCCGACCAGCGCCAGCGGCCCGTGCATGACCTCGGCGGCGCTATAAGCCTCGGCATGCATGGCGCAGGTTTCCTTGAATTTCAGCGCCGCCTCGCTGGCGATCGCGAAGGATGGGCCGCGGCCGAGGATGAACAGCGAGCGCGGCGTTTCGAGCGCCGCGGCGAGCGCCATCCAGTCGCAGGCGATCGCCTTCTCGAAATGCTCCGGCAGGCGGGCGAGCGCAGCAAGCAGCGCCTCATCGCCAGTGCTGTGCGCCATCAGCGCCAGGGCGGCGACGGCCGAATTGACGAAGGTCTTGGTGGCCGCGACGCTGCGCTCCGGGCCGGCGAGAATGTCGATGGCGTAATCCGAGGCGCGCGCCAGTGGCGAGTCGGCGGTGTTGGTGATGGCGACGGTGAGCGCGCCGCCGGCTCTCGCGGTTTCGGCCATGGCGACGATGTCGGGACTCTTGCCCGACTGCGAGATCGCCAGGCAAGCCGAGCCGCGTAGCCTCAGCTTCGCGCCATAGATGGAAGCGATCGACGGGCCGACGGACGCGACGGCGAGGCCGGCCGTCAGCTCCACGGCATATTTCATGAAGGTGGCGGCATGGTCGGACGAGCCACGCGCCACGGTAACGACGAAATGCGGATCGCGCTCGCGAAGGCCGCGGCCGGCCTCGGCCAGCACCTTGGCCGAGCCGTCGAGCAGGCGGGCGGTGGCCTGCGGGATCTCCTCGATCTCGCGCCGCATGTGGGTGGCGGTTGCGATCATGGCCGGCTCTCCTCTCCCGGCCCGGTCAGCCGGAGTTCCGCGACGAAGTCATAGGCGTCGCCCCTGTAGATCGAGCGCGTGAACTCGATCACCTTGCCGCTCGCCAGATAGGAAATACGTTCGATGTGCAGGCCGGCAACCCCCGGCGGCACTTCGAGAAGGCGCGCGTCGCCGTCGCCGAGATTGGCGGCCGAAATGCGCTGCACGGCCCGCACCGGGCGGTTGCCGGTCAGTTCCAGCGCCGCGTAGAGCGAGGAGCCGATCGCTTCGGGGTCGGGAAGCACGCTCGCCGAAATCGCGGCGCGCTCGATCGCCAGCGGCGTGTCGTTGGCGATGCGCAGGCGCGCCACGCGCGCCACCAGCTCGCTCGACGACAGGCCGAGCACCATCATCTCGTCCGGCGAGGGCGCATAGAGGCCGCGATCGAGCCAGGCCGAGCGCACGACCATGCCGCGGCGCGCCATATCCTCGGTGAAGGAGGTGAGCCGCGACAGCGACTGCTCGACACGTTCCATGCGCGGGGCGACAAAGGTGCCGGAGCCATGGCGCTGGACGAGGATGCCGCCCTTGACGAGATCCTGCACGGCCTTGCGCACAGTGACGCGCGAAATGTCGGCCTTGCTGGCTATATCGCGCTCTGAAGGCAGCGCGTCACCCGGCCCGATCAGGCCGCGATTGACCGCTTCCTCGATGCTTTTTCTCAGCTGCAGGTAAAGCGGCGCTCCGCTCTGCGAGGATTCTTTCAGCATAGCGAAGATCTGGTCGGCGGCGCTCATCGCGGCGCCTCCGGCAGCATAGCGAAGATCTGGTCGGCGGCGCTCATCGCGGCGCCTCCGGCAGCATAGCGAAGATCTGGTCGGCGGCGCTCATCGGGCGCCTCCGGATTTGCCCGCGAAGATGCGCGCGGCCATCTGCACCGCGCCGCCGAGCGCATCGTCAAGCGGGGCCTTCAGCAGCGCCTGATAGCGCGCCGATAGCCGCGGCGCGTAGAGCGGCGCCAGGCCGCCGAGCAGGCATAGCGGCGCGTCGTCGGCGAGTTCGAGCGCGCCCAGCGAAGCCTCGACATCGGCAACCGCCTTATCGAGGATCCAATTGGCGACGAGATCGCCCTTTTCGGCATGCTCGAAGACTTTTGGCGCGAAACCGCCGAAGTCGCCGGGCTTGGCGTTGGTGGTGAACTCGACCACGTCCTCGGGATTGTTGCGGAAGACGGCAAGCATGGCATCCGTCAGCGGCGAGCCGAGGCGGATGCCGTCATAGGCAAGGAGCGTCTGCTCGAGCAGGTCGCGGCCGATACGGGCGCCGCTGCCCTGGTCCCCGACCTGAAAACCCCAGCCGCCGATGGCGCGGGATTTGCCCGCTTTGCGCGCCATATAGGCGGTGCCGGTGCCCAGGATCGCCATGGCGCCGTCGCCGGAGCCGACGGCGCCTTCGAGCGCGATCTCGGCATCCGTCTCGACGCGGCTTTTGCTGAACGGCAGGATCGCTTCCAGCTGCTGCCTGTAGGTGCCGACATTGGCTCCGGCGAGGCCGAGAATGGCAGGCGTCTCGGGGATCAGCTCCGGATCTTCACCGGCGGCCACGAAAGCTTGCCTTGCCGCCTCGACGATGTTTGCGCGCGCACCGGTAAGGTCGGTGCGGATATTGGCCGCGCCGCTCTTGGCGCGGCCAACGATAGCGCCGTCGGCGGTCGCAAGGGCCGCCCTGCAGCTTGTGCCGCCGCCATCGATGCCAAGCACGAATTTCACGCGATTTTCTCCTCGTCGCGGATAATACCAATAAAATACCAATAGCCAAGCGTTAATTTCGGTTCAAAAAAGATCAAGGCGTATTTGATTGAAAGGACATGGAAATTTGACCCCGGTGCGCTCCGGGGCATGAAAACGCGATGAGGGATGTGGACAAGTGGTATTTTTTTGGTATTGTTCGATCAGTTGGAGGAAAGCGGATGGTCGAGACGCGCACGGAAGCGCTTCATCAGAACGCCGCGGGGCTGGATGTCCAGACCCCGGATGCCATCCTTTCATTCCTCGCCAATGCGCAGATCGAGGCCGCCAAGGCCGTGCACGGCGCCATCCCGGCCATAGCCGAGGCCGCCGAGCTTGTCGCCAGACAATTGAAGGGTGGAGGCAGGCTCGCCTACGCGGCAGCCGGCAGCTCCGGCCTGATGGCTGTCGCCGATGCGCTGGAACTTCCCGGCACATTCGGTATCGCGCGTGACCGCATCGCCATCCTGATCGCCGGCGGCGACGCGGCGTTCCGCACGCTTGCCGGCGGACCGGAAGACGATACCGAGGAAGCCGCGGCAGCCGTCGCGAATGCCAATATCGGCAAGGGCGACTGCCTGATCGCCATCTCGGCCAGTGGCTCGACGCCCTATGCCGTCCAGGCGATCGGCGACGCGCGGCGCCGGGGCGCGGCGACGATCGCGATCGCCAACAACAAGGGCGCGACGCTGTTCGGTGAGGCCGACGTCGCCGTCCTGCTCGAGACGCCGCCGGAGCTGATCGCCGGCTCGACGCGCATGGGCGCGGGTACAGCCCAGAAGATCGCGCTCAACATGCTGTCGACGCTCGCTGCCGTCCATCTCGGCCATGTGCATGACGGCTACATGGTCAACCTCGCCGCCGACAACATCAAGCTGCGCGACCGCGCGGTGCGCATGGTGGCCGCCATCGGCGGACGCAGCCGCGAAGACGCGGCGCGCCTGCTCGAAGAGAGCGGCGGCCGCGTCAAGACTGCCATTCTGCTCGCCGCGGGTGCTGCCAATGCCGATGCGGCCGAGAAGATACTGGAAAAAACCGGCCAGAAGCTCAGGCCGGCGCTTTCCGCGATCGAGGGGAGCAAGGGGCGCTAGCCGCTGTTCTCATCAAAACCGAACCTGAAAAAGGTCAACAGGGAGACTGGACATGACGACCAAACTACTGACGGCACTTCTCATCGGCACGAGCATTCTCGGCACCACCGGGATGGCCCTTGCCGAAGACGTCACGCTCAACATCGAGAGCTGGCGCGGCGACGACCTGACCATCTGGAAGGACAAGCTGATCCCGGCCTTCGAAGCCAAGAACCCTGGCATCAAGGTGGTGTTCGCGCCCTCGGCGCCGACCGAGTATGACGCGGCACTCGGCGCCAAGCTCTCTGCCGGCTCGGCGGGCGACCTGATCACCTGCCGCCCCTTCGACAAGTCGCTTGAGCTGTTCAAGAAGGGCAACCTCGCCGACCTCTCGTCGCTGCCCGGCATGGACAACTTCTCTCCAGTCGCCAAGGCCGCCTGGCAGACCGACGACGGAAAGTCGAGCTTCTGCGTGCCGATGGCTTCGGTCATCCACGGCTTCATCTACAACAAGGACGCCTTCGACAAGCTCGGCCTCAAGGTGCCGACGACCAATGAAGAGTTCTATGCCGTGCTCGACAAGATCAAGGCGGACGGCACCTATATCCCGATGGCGATGGGCACGAAGGACCTTTGGGAAGCCGCGACCATGGGCTACCAGAACATCGGCCCGAACTACTGGAAGGGCGAGGAAGGCCGTCAGGCGCTGATCAAGGGCGAGCAGAAGCTGACCGATCCGCAGTGGGTCGAACCCTACAAGGAACTGGCCAAGTGGAAGCCCTATCTCGGCGACGGTTTCGAGGCGCAGACCTATCCGGACAGCCAGAACCTGTTCACGCTCGGCCGCGCCGCCATCTACCCGGCCGGCTCCTGGGAGATCGGCCTGTTCAACACCCAGGCGCAGTTCAAGATGGGCGCCTTCCCGCCGCCCGTGCAGAAGGCCGGCGACACCTGCTACATCTCCGACCATACCGATATCGGCATGGGCCTGAACGCTGCCTCGAAGCACCCGGAAGAAGCCAAGAAGTTCCTGTCCTGGGTCGCTTCGCCGGACTTCGCCAACATCTACGCCAATGCGTTGCCGGGCTTCTTCAGCCTGAACAACACGCCGGTGAAGATGGAGGACCCGCTGGCGCAGGAATTCGTCTCCTGGCGTGGCAAGTGCAAGTCGACGATCCGCTCGACCTACCAGATCCTGTCGCGCGGCACGCCGAACCTCGAGAACGAGACCTGGGTCGAATCGGCCAACGTGATCAACGGCACCGACACGCCGGAAGCCGCGGCCAAGAAGCTGCAGGACGGCCTCGACAGCTGGTACAAGCCGGCGAAGTAAGGCTTTAGCCATTCGAACCGGCCGGGCGCTGCCCGGCCGGCCTTCGGACAGATCTAGATAGCGATTGTCGGCGCCGCCTCTCGGTCTTACCCTCACCCTTGCGGGAAGACGAAGCCGCACTGTCGCTGGCCTTGTCCCTCGCATCATGGGGACAGTCAGGCCGCCGTGCATCGAGGCATCAGCCAAGCACCATCGACCTGGAACCGAGAGACGGCGGGGACCGAACTCATGGCCGCACAAACACGACCCAAGAAACCGATCCGCTGGCATATCGGCGTCTTCCTGGCGCCGGCGGTGCTCGTCTACACGGCAGTCATGATCCTGCCGCTGTTCGGGACCCTGCAGCTTTCCCTGTTCCGCAACATCAACCAGGCGCAAGTGTTCGTCGGGTTCGACAATTTCCACACGCTGTTCGGCGATCCCAACTGGTCGGTGAATTTCTGGAACGCGCTGCGGAACAATGTCTGGTTCTTCATCATCCACATGCTGGTGCAGAATCCGATCGGCATCCTATTGGCGGCGCTTCTCTCCAGCCCGAGACTGCGGTTTGCCGCCTTCTATCGCACCGCGATCTTCGTGCCGACGATCCTGTCCTTCGTCATCGTCGGCTTTGCCTGGAAGCTGATCCTTTCGCCGATCTGGGGCGTGGCGCCGCATCTGCTCGACTTTGTCGGGCTGAAGAGCCTGTTCACGCCGTGGCTCGGCAAAGAGCAATATGCGCTCACCGCGCTCAGCCTCGTCTCGGTCTGGCAGTTCGTCGGCATCCCGATGATGCTGATCTATGCAGCACTTCTGTCGATCCCCGACGAGGTGATCGAGGCGGCCGAATGCGACGGCGTCACCGGGATGGCGCAGTTCTGGAAGATCAAGCTGCCGCTGATCCTGCCTTCGATCGGCATCATCTCGATCCTGACCTTCGTGGGCAATTTCAACGCCTTCGACCTGATCTACACCGCGCAAGGGGCGCTAGCCGGTCCGAATTATTCGACCGACATCCTCGGCACCTTCCTCTACCGCGCCTTCTTCGGTTTCCAGCTGCAGGTCGGCGATCCCAACATGGGTGCCGCGATCGCCACGATCATGTTCCTGATCATCCTCGCCGGCGTCTGCGTCTACCTGTTCCTCGTCCAGACGCGCCTGCGTCGCTACCAGTTCTGAGGCGCGCCATGAGCACCGCAACACATTCGCTTCCCCGGACCATCGGCGCCCATGCCGTCCTTTTGACCTACACGGTGATCGCGCTGTTCCCGGTGATCCTGGTCATCATGAACTCGTTCAAGTCGCGCGCCGGTATTTTTGGCGCGCCGCTGACGCCGCCGACGCCGAAAACTTTCGACCTGATCGGCTACACCACCGTGTTCGGCCAGGGCGACTTTCTGCATTATTTCCAGAACAGCCTCGTCGTCACGGTCGCCTCGCTGTTCTTCGTGCTTCTGTTCGGCGCCATGGCCGCTTTCGCACTGTCGGAATACCGCTTCCGCGGCAACACGATGATGGGGCTCTATCTCGCGCTCGGCATCATGATCCCGATCCGCCTCGGCACCGTCGCCATCCTGCAGCTGATGGTGGCGAGCGGGCTGGTCAACACGCTGACGGCGCTAATCCTGGTCTACACGGCGCAAGGCCTGCCGCTCGCCATCTTCATTCTGTCGGAGTTCATGAAGCAGGTGTCCGACGACCTGAAGAACGCCGGCAGGATCGACGGGCTGTCGGAGTACACGATCTTCTTCCGGCTGGTGCTGCCGCTGGTGCGCCCGTCGATGGCGACGGTCGCCGTCTTCACCATGATCCCGATCTGGAACGACCTGTGGTTCCCGCTGATCCTGGCGCCGTCGGAAGAGACCAAGACGGTGACGCTCGGCGCGCAGCTCTTCCTCGGCCAGTTCGTCACCAACTGGAACGCGATCCTGGCGGCGCTCTCGCTGGCGATCCTGCCGGTGCTGATCCTCTACGTCATCTTCTCGCGGCAGCTGATCCGCGGCATCACGTCAGGAGCCGTCAAGTGAGTGCAGAACAGCCTCTTCGCGTCGTCGTCGCCGGCCTTGGCAATATGGGCCGCAGCCATGCGCTGGCCTATCACACCAATCCGGGCTTCGAGATCGCCGCGCTCGTCAACCGTTCCGAGGTGCCGCTGCCGGATGGGCTCGCGGGCTATCGCATCAGGCGCTCCTTCGAGGACGTGCTGCGCGACGAGAAGCCGGACGTCGCCGCCATCGCTACTTATTCCGACAGCCACGCCGACTATGCGGTGCGGGCGTTCGAGGCCGGCTGCCATGTCTTCGTCGAGAAGCCGCTGGCGACCACGGTGGCGGACGCCAGGCGCGTCGTCGATGCCGCCAAAGCCAACGGCAGGAAGCTGGTGATCGGCTATATCCTGCGCCACCATCCGTCCTGGATGCGGCTGATCGCCGAGGCGCGCAAGCTCGGCGGGCCATACGTATTCCGCATGAACCTCAACCAGCAGTCCTCCGGCCACAGCTGGGAAACGCACAAGCAGTTGATGCGGACCACCTCGCCGATCGTCGATTGCGGCGTGCATTATCTCGACGTGATGCTGCAGATCACCGACGCCAGACCGGTCGAGGTGCGCGGCATGGGCGTGCGGCTCAGCGATGAAGTGGCGCCCTCGATGTACAATTACGGCCACCTGCAGGTGCTGTTCGAAGACGGCTCGGTCGGATGGTACGAGGCCGGCTGGGGACCGATGGTTTCGGAGACCGCCTTCTTCGTGAAGGACGTGATGTCGCCCAAAGGCTCTGTGTCGATCGTCATGAAGGAGGGCGTTAAGTCCGACGACATCGACACACACACCAAGACGTCGACCATCCGCCTGCACAGCGCCGCGACCGGGCCGGACGGAAAGTTCATCAAAGAGGACGAACTGCTGTCGATGGAAGGCGAGCCGGGGCACCAGGAACTCTGCGATCTTGAACAAGCTTTCCTGCTCAAGGCCATCCGCGAGGACATCGACCTGACCCGCCACATGGAGGACGCGGTGAAGTCGCTCGCCGTCTGCCTCGCCGCCGACCAGAGCGTGCGCACCGGCGCGCCAATCAAACTCTAGAACAAGGACGAAGCCGTGGGCTCGCTGAACATCGAGAACGTGAAGAAGGCATTCGGGCCGGTCGAGGTGCTGAAGGGCATCGACCTCGAGGTCAATGACGGCGAATTCGTCGTCTTCGTCGGCCCGTCCGGCTGCGGAAAGTCGACGCTGCTGCGCGTGATCGCAGGGCTAGAGGATTCGACCTCCGGGCGCGTGGTGATCGACGGCGACGACGTCTCCGTCACGCCGCCCGCAAAACGCGGCATCGCCATGGTGTTCCAGACCTACGCGCTCTATCCGCATCTGACGGTGAAGAACAATATGGGGCTCGGCCTGAAACAGGCCGGCACCCCTTCGGCCGAGATCGAGCGCCGCATCAAGATCGCTTCCGCGATGCTGTCGCTCGAGCCCTATCTCGAGCGACGGCCGGCGGAGCTGTCGGGCGGGCAGCGCCAGCGCGTCGCCATCGGCCGCGCCGTGGTGCGCGAGCCGAAGCTGTTTCTGTTCGACGAGCCGCTGTCCAATCTCGACGCGGCGCTCCGCGTCAACACCAGGCTGGAGATCGCGCAGCTGCACCGGCGGCTAAAGGCAACGATGATCTACGTCACGCACGACCAGGTCGAAGCGATGACGCTGGCCGACAAGATCGTCGTGCTCAATGCCGGCCGCATCGAGCAGATCGGCAGCCCGATGGAGCTCTACAATGCGCCGGCCAATGAATTCGTCGCCGGCTTCATCGGCTCGCCGAAGATGAATTTCATCGACGGCGCCAAGCTTGGCGAGACGGCGAAGACCGTCGGCGTGCGCCCGGAACATCTGACCGTCGATGCAAAATCCGGCGCCTGGAAAGGCACGGTGGTGCATGCCGAGCATCTCGGCGCCGACACCAATCTCTATCTCGACTGCGAGAAGGCCGGGCTGCTCACCGTGCGGATCTTCGGCGTCTACAATGCCGAACCGGGCGCGACGCTCTATGCAACGCCGGATCCGGCGAAGACGTATCGGTTCGGGGCAGATGGAAGGGTGTTGAAGTAGCGCCGGCCTCCCCTTCTCCCCTTGCGGGAGAAGGTGGATCGGGGCGCAGCGCCGAGACCGATGAGGGGTGCTCCAGCGGCGTGCGACGCTTACTTCTGCAACGCAGAGATCGTTCCAACACCCCTCATCCGGCCGCTTCGCGGCCACCTTCTCCCACAAGGGGAGAAGGCGAGGTCTGCGCGTACTCGTCCGCCTTGAAGGTCTGCTTCTGCTGGCCCATGCCCTCGATGCCGAGCTCGACGACGTCGCCGGCCTTCAGGAACACCGGCGGCTTCATGCCCAGCCCGACGCCGGGCGGCGTGCCGGTGGAGATGATGTCGCCGGGATGCAGCGACATGAACTGGCTGAGATAGGAAACCAGATACTTCACGCCGTAGACCATCGTCTTGGTCGAGCCGTTCTGCATGGTCTTGCCGTTGACCGTCAGCCACATTTTGAGGTTCTGCGGGTCGGCGATCTCGTCCGTGGTCACCAGCCAGGGGCCGATCGGGCCAAAAGTGTCGCAGGACTTGCCCTTGGTCCACTGGCCTTGGCGCTCGGCCTGGAAGGCTCGCTCGGAAACGTCGTGCGCGACGCAATAGCCGGCAACATAATCCAGCGCGTCGTCCTCGCTGACATACTTCGCCGTCTTGCCGATGACGACGCCGAGCTCGACTTCCCAGTCGGTCTTGACCGAGCCGCGCGGGATCAGCACGTCGTCGTCCGGCCCGACGATGGCCGAACTCGCCTTCATGAAGATGATCGGCTCCGGCGGCACTGTGGCGCCGGTCTCGGCAGCGTGGTCGGAATAGTTGAGGCCGACGCAGATGAATTTCCCCGTGCCGGCGACGCAGGCGCCGATGCGTGGGCTACCGGAAACAGCCGGCAGCGATTTCGGATCGAGCTTCGACAGCATCTCCAGCGAAGCCGGATGCAGCGCCGTCCCGGCGATGTCGGCGACATAGGCTGAAAGGTCGCGGATCGTGCCATCCTGATCGAGCAGGCCGGGACGCTCGCTTCCCACCTCGCCATAGCGCAGCAACTTCATCTTTTCTCTCCACCTTGCGGCCAAAGACCGATTTGCAAAACTTCCCGCCACGACCTCATGCGAAAATCGGGCGGACCCTAGCCATCAGCCTGGTACCCCGCAAGCGCGGACTCCGCGCAGTCGGTCGGCAGGCTGGATTTTTCAGACTTTTCGATGCTTCCGATGAACGCGTAGACTCGATCCGATCTTCCTGTTCGCCCACTACCACCGCGAACCGCCCTATTTTCGAAACGGGAGTCAGATCGACCAGCCGCCATCAATATTGTAGGCCTGCCCCGAAGTGTAGGTGGCGCCTGCCAGATGGAGAGCGAGATCGGCGATTTCTTCCGGCGTGCCCAGCCTTCCCATCGGCTGGCGGGCGATGAAGGCGGCGCGCGCCGCCTCATAATCGCCCTGCGCATGCATGCGATCCTGCAGCGACGGGCTCTCGACCGTGCCCGGACAGATGGCGTTGCAGCGGATGCCCTTAGCCACATAATCGGCGGCCACCGCCTTGGTCAGGCCGACGACCGCCGCCTTGGTCAGGCCGTAGACGAAACGGTTCGGCACGCCCTTCTGCGAGCTTGCCAGCGATGCCATGTTGATGATCGAGCCGTCGCCGCGCTCCAGCATGCCGGGCAGCACGGCGCGGATGGTGCGGATCATAGAGCGGACATTGAGATTCAGGGCGAAGTCGAGATCGGCATCCGTCATTTCGAGGATCGACCCCGAATGGACGAAGCCGGCGCAATTGAACAGAACATCGACCGGGCCGATCTCGGCGAAGGCCGATGTCACGGCTGCGTCATCGAGCACGTCGAGCTTGCGGGTTTTTATGCCGGAAGTCTTGCCGAGTTCGGCCAAAAGCTGCTCGTTGATGTCGGTGGCATGAACGGTGGCGCCGGCCTTGGTGAAAGCCAGCGCGCTCGCCCGCCCAATGCCTTGCGCCGCCGCGGTGATGACGACCACTTTGCCTGCCAGATCCGCCATGCTTCCCTCCGGTGTCGCAAGCTTTCTTAGTGGCGGCCAGACGGGATGCAATGTGCCAGGCGAGCCTGACCACTATTCCGCAGGCCAATTGTTTTTTCTGGTTAAAGAACACATGCCGATGCGTCAAGCCTCGAAGCCTGCGGCAAACGCGCCGAATTTGCGGCGCGAGTGTCGTCAAACCAGACCCGGTCTGGAACGCGCTTAGTCGCCGTAAGGCACCCAGACGTTCTTGACCTCGATGGCGCGGCGCAGGACGGCCTCGCCAGCCGCCTCGCTCGATGTCCAGTCGAGGCTGCGGCCATTGCCGGTCCAGACGCGCTTGAGGTTGCCGATGGAATCGGCCTCCGCCTTGGCGCAGGTGTCGGCATCGGCAAACACCCAGAGCCCATCGACGTCGTCGTGCTTGGCCAGAACGCCGCAGAGCTCGGCGCTGCGGCCGGTGACGATATTGATGGCGCCGGCCGGAATGTCGGAATATTCGATGACCTGGTAGAGATCCGTGGCTAAAAGCGGGTGACGCTCGGACGGCACGGCCACCACGGCGTTGCCCATGGCGAGCGCCGGCGCCACCAGCGAGACGAAGTTGAGGAGCGGCTGATTGTCCGGCGCAACGATGCCGACGACGCCGACAGGCTCGTGCAGCGCAAGCGTCACGGCGCGGGCCGGCGGCTGGTGGACGCGGCCCTCGAACTTGTCGGTGAGGCCGGCATAGAGGAACAGCCGCTCGACGGACTGCTCTACCTCCTCGCGCGCTGCCTTCGCCGTCACGCCGGTGAGTTGGACAAGGCGTGCAGCGAACTCATCAGCACGGCCCGAAAGGTTTTCCGCGAAGTAGTAGAGCACCTGGCTGCGGTTGAAGGCCGTCGCGTCCGGCCAGGCTTTGCAGGCGCGCGCGGCGGCGACCGCGTCGCGGATATCCTTGCGGTTGCCAAGACCGACTTCGCCGGCAAGCTTCCCCTTGGCGGTGGCGACGGCCAGCGAGTAGTTGCCGTCCGGACGCACCTGCTTGCCGCCGATGAACAGCTTTGCCGTGCGGTCGATGGCCATACCGTCAGCCTGCTCGACGACCTGCGCTGAGCCGACTGCGGCCGGCTTGATGGCGGGGCCGACCGGCAGCTTGGCGGCAAGATATTCGAACATGCCTTCGCGTCCGCCTTCGCGACCGAAGCCGCTTTCGCGATAGCCGCCGAAGCCGCAGGCCGCATCGAACATGTTGGTGCCGTTGACCCAGACGACGCCCGCCTTCAATTGCGGCGCGACATGCAAAGCGAGATTGACGTTCTCGCTCCACACCGAAGCGGCGAGACCGTAACGCGTGTTGTTGGCCAGCTCGACCGCCTCCTCGGTGTTGCGGAAGCTCATCGTCGCCAGCACCGGCCCGAACACCTCCTCCTGCGCCAGGATATTAGCCGGCGAAACAGAGGTGGCGAGCGTCGGCAAGTGATAGTAGCCCGTCGTCGGCAAGGCAGCGTCCGGCTGCCAGCAAGCGGCGCCCTGCCTGGCGCCCTCGGCGATCAGGCCCTTGACGCGGTCGAGCTGCGTGCGGTCGACCAGCGGCCCGATGTCGGTGTTCTTGTCGAGCGGGCTGCCGACGCGCAGGCGGCTCATCCTGACCTTGACCTTGGCGATGAAGGCCTCCGCGATGCCTTCCTGCACCAGGAGCCGCGAGCCGGCGCAGCAGACCTGGCCCTGGTTGAACCAAATGCCGTCGACCAGTCCCTCGACGGCGCTGTCGAGGTCGGCATCCTCGAAAACGACGAAGGCCGATTTGCCGCCGAGCTCCAGCGACAGCTTCTTGCCCGATCCGGCGGTTGCCTTGCGGATGATCTTGCCGACCTCGGAGGAACCGGTGAAGGCGATCTTCTGCACGCCCGGATGGTTGACGATGGCGGCACCCGCCTCCGGTCCGCCCTGAACGATGTTGACGACGCCTTTCGGCACGCCGGCGCGCTCGCAGATCTCGGCGAACAGTATGGCGGTGAGCGGCGTGAATTCGGCCGGCTTCAGCACCACCGTACAGCCGGCCGCGAGCGCGGGCGCGATCTTCCAGGCCAGCATCAGCAGCGGGAAGTTCCACGGAATGACCTGGCCGACGACGCCGACCGGCTTGTGGCCGGGAAAATCCTTCTCGAGCGTCTGCGCCCAGCCGGCATGATGGATGAAATGGCGGATCGCCAGCGGCACGTCGATGTCGCGGCTCTCGCGGATCGGCTTGCCGTTGTCGATCGATTCCAACACTGCGAACAGGCGCTGATGGCGCTGCATGGCGCGGCCGATGGAATAGAGCACTTTCGCTCTGGCGTAGCCCGATGATGCCGACCATTTCGGCAGCGCCTTTGCGGCCGCCGCAACCGCGGCGTCGATGTCGCCGGCACCCGCATCCGAGATCTTCGCCAGCAGCTTTGCGGAGGACGGCTCGCTGGTATCGAAAGTCTTGCCGCTTGCCGCCGCCTTCCAGGCGCCGTCGATGAACAGCGCCCTGGAGAAATCGCGGCCGGCGAGCCAGGCGTCGGCCTCGTTGCGGGCTTCCGGCGCCGGGCCGTATTCCATGGCGCGATAGCGTTCGAGGATGTTCATGGGGTCGCTCCTTTACCCTCCCCCTTGTGGGGAGGGTCGATCGGCGAAGCCGATCGGGGTGGGGGTAAATGGCTGATGGTCTGGTGCATGGATCAGGCAGATTTGTTTTTCGACCCCCACCCCGCCGCTTCGCGGCGACCCTCCCCGCAAGGGGGAGGGGGGTGGCTCACGCCATCGCGTGGCGATGGTTGGCCGAATAGTGGCCGGTCAAATGATGTTCGAGCTGGCGCTCGATGTCGGTGAGCAGGCTGGAGGCGCCGAAGCGGAACAGCTGCGGCTCGAGCCAGGGCCGGCCAAGCTCTTCCTTCATCAGCACCAGCCAGTCGAGCGAGACCTTCGCGGTGGAAATGCCGCCCGCCGGCTTGAAGCCGATCAGATAGCCGGTCTCCTCGAAATAGGCGCGGATGGCCCGCACCATCGCAAGCCCGACGGGAAGCGTGGCGTTGACGCTTTCCTTGCCGGTCGAGGTCTTGATGAAATCGGCGCCCGCCATCATCGCCACCATCGAGGCCAGCATGACGTTGCGCAGCGTGGCGAGATCGCCCGTGCCGAGGATGACCTTGAGATGGGCGTCGCCGCAGGCGGCGCGCATGGCCACGATCTCGTTGAACAGCTCGCGCCATTTGGCGCCGTAGACCAGGCCGCGCGGAATGACGACGTCGATCTCGTCGGCGCCGTCCTTCACCGAGGCCTCGATCTCCTGCAGGCGGGTCGAGAGCGGCGCAAGGCCGTGCGGGAACGCTGTGGAGACAGCCGCGACATGGATGCCGGTGCCGCGCACCGCATCCACGGCCGTGGCCACGAAGGGATGGTAAACACAAACCGCCGCGGGGCGGATCGTTTCGTCGGCGATGCCGAGGCCCTCGACGATGTCCCGGCGCAGCGGATTGATCGCTTTGGCGCAGAGCCGGCGCACGCGCTCGTCGGTGTCGTTGGAATTCAGCGTGGTCAGGTCCATGCAGGCGATCGCGCGCAGCAGCCAGGCGGCCTGGTTGTCGGCCTTGATCGAGCGCCGCTTGGTGAGGGTGGCGACGCGGCGCTCCAGCGCCGAGCGGTTGACGCTGCGCACGGATTCGAGGAAGCCGAGGTCCAGCTTCATGCCAGGATTGCGGGCAATGCCGTGCTCCAGCGGCATCGGCGTGTTGGCGGCGGCACGCGCCGGCAGCGGCATGATCTTGGACGCGCCTGCGCCGGCCTCGCGGATGGTGCTGCTCATCTCCTGCCCTTTCATTCAGCGACGTGCACTGAAGATAGCCCGCGAAGTTGTCCTTCACGAGTCCTTCAGTGGCTCATAGCGGAAAAAGGCGGCAAAAGCAGTAGGTTTTTGACCGCATGGTCAAAACACTGGGAGATGCCTCAGCCGACGAAGGCGCGCTCGACGACGAAGCTGGCGGGATGGCTGAGCGAGCCCTCCTGGAAGCCGAGGCTTTCGGCGAGCTCCTTGACGTCCTTCAGCATGTGCATCGAGCCGCAGATCATGATGCGGTCGGTCTCCGGATTGAGCTTGTCGATGCCGAGGTCGGAGTAAAACTTGCCCGAACCGATCAGGGCCGTGATCCGGCCCATGCGCGCCGACTCCTCGCGGGTCGTCGAATTGTAGAGCGTGACACGCCCGCCGGTCAGCTCGCCGATCAGCGGATCGGTCTCGAGCGCAGCGACCAGTTCCTGGCCGTAGGTGAGTTCGGCGTTGTCGCGGCAGGTGTGGGCGAGGATCACCTGATCGAACTTCTCATAGGTGTCGGGGTCGCGCAGCAAGCTGGCGAAAGGCGCGATGCCGGTGCCGGTCGAGATCATGAACACGCGCTTTGCAGGCGTCAGCGCGTCGAGCACCAGCGTGCCGGTCGACTTCTGGCGCATGATGACGGTGTCGCCGACCTCAATCTTCTGCAACTCGGAGGTCAGAGGACCGTCCGGGACCTTGATCGAGAAGAATTCGAGCTCGTCGTCCCAGGCGGGGCTGGCAACGGAATAGGCGCGGAAGATCGGCTTCTCGGCATTGGGCAGCCCGATCATGACGAACTCGCCGGAGCGGAAGCGCAGCGACTGCGGGCGGGTGATGCGGAACGAGAACAGGCGGTCGGTGTAGTGCTTCACCGACACCACGGTCTCGGCATAGACATTGGCCGGGATCGGGAACTGCAGCGGCTTTGCGCCGGCGAGGTTCAACGCGGATGTCGTGTTCATCAAACCCAACTTTCCGGCGCGGACGCGAGGCGCTGGCGCCAAACTTTCTCATGCGCGCCCGAACGGTCAGGTTCCGACGTGCTCTCTGCACACTGCCAAGCGGTAAACTCTTGTGTCCGGAATTTATTAGTATACAAATGATCTTCAGGTCAAGATGGCAGCGTAAAACGGCTTTCCAAACCGAGGCATATCCGTAGTCCTGGCATTTCGGGTTTCGGCAATGAATGAGAAATTTTCGGCGTCGGCGGGAAGCGTGGTTGCCGGCATCGATGTCGGGGGAACCTTCACCGATCTGCTCCTGATCGACGGCAAGGCCGGCGGCAAGGTGCACATCGCCAAGACCCCGACGACGGTAGAAAATCAGGCCTTTGGCGTGGTCGCCGCACTTGGCGCGACCGGCTTTCCGGTTGAGGGCATCGACCTCATCGTGCACGGCACGACGACCACCACAAACGCCGTGCTGGAGCGCCGGCTGGCCAGGACCGGCATGATCACGACGCGCGGCTTCCGCGACGTGATCGAGCTCGGACGGCGCACGCGGCCGCAAGCCTATGGCATGACGGGCACCTTCGTGCCGGTCATTCCGCGCGATCTGCGGCTCGAAGTGTCGGAGCGCGTCGAGGCCTCCGGCGCGGTTCGCCTGCCGCTCCACGAGGCCGAAATGCGCGATGCCGTGAAAAAGCTGCTCGACGCCGGCTGCGAGTCGCTCGTCATCCATTTCCTGCATTCCTACGCCAACCCCTCGCACGAGCGGCGCGCGGCCGAGATCGCGGCGGAGCTCTGGCCGAACGGCCACATCACCACCGGCCATGCGCTGCTTTCGGAGGCGCGCGAATTCGAACGCGGCGTGACGGCGGCGGTCAACGCCTCGGTGCAGCCGATCCTGGAGCGCTATGTCGAGCGGCTGCGCAAGGAGCTCGCGGCGAAAGGCTATGCGCGCGACTTCCTGATCATGAACGGCAATGGCGGCATGATCTCGGCCCGCTTCGTCACGCAGGAATCGGCAAAGACCGTCATGTCCGGTCCGGCTTCCGGCGTCATCGCCGCCGCCTATACGGGAAAACGCGCCGGCTTCGCCAACCTGGTGACCTACGATATGGGCGGCACCTCGACCGACGTGGCGCTGATCCGCAATGCCGAGCCCGCGGTCTCGAACGAGATCGAGATCGAATATGCGATGCCGATCCATGTGCCGATGGTGGCGGTGCACACCGTCGGCGCCGGCGGCGGCTCGATCGCGCGCGTCGACGCCGCCGGCCTGATCCAGATCGGCCCGGAAAGCGCCGGTGCCAATCCCGGCCCGATCTGCTACGGGCGCGGCGGCACGGAACCCACCATCACGGATGCCAATCTGGTGCTCGGGCGGCTGGCGCCGAAGAAGCTGCTTGCGGTCGACAATCCGGTCACTGTCGAGCGCGTCACCGCAATCTTCGAGGACAGAATCGGCAGGCACACGGGCCTTTCCGGCGTCGAGGCGGCCGGTGCCATCTTGAGGCTCGGCAACATGAAGATGGCGGGCGCCATCCGCATGGTTTCGGTGTCGCGCGGCCACGACCCGCGCGATTTCGCGCTGTTCGCCTTCGGCGGCGCCGGGCCGCTGCACGCGACGGCGCTGGCCCGCGAACTCGGCCTGCCGAAAGTGGTGGTGCCGGCACGCCCGGGTATCACCAACGCGCTCGGCTGCGTCGTCGCCGACCTCAGGCACGACTTCGTCAATACGGTCAACCAGCCGGTAGCGAGCCTCGACGAAGCAAAGCTTCGCGAGTTGTTGGAACGGCACCGAAACGAAGGCGAGTCGCTGATCGGCAAGGAAGCGGTGAAGCCCGATGCAATCCGCGTCACCCACTCCGCCGACATGCAGTTCGTCGGCCAGACGCACATCATCAACGTGCCGCTACCCTCATCCTCGGTTTCACGGGCGACGCTGCAGCAGCTGTTCGAAAAAGCCTATTTCGCCCGTTTCAAGGTCGAACTGCCGGAGATCCGCGCCAATCTCGTCAACCTCAACACCTCGGTGACCGGGGTGCGGCCGCAGATCGACCTGTCTCAGCTGATCGACCCGGCAGGACGCGCGGCGACGCTGGAGGCAGCGCGGCGCGAGATCCGGCCGGTCTGGTACAGCGGGCGCTGGCACGACACGCCGGTCTATGCGCGTGAAAGGCTGCCGCTCGACGCAACAATCGAGGGACCGGCGATCCTCGAGCAGATGGACGCCACCACCGTGCTTGAGCCCGGCGATCATGCGCGTTCGGACGCCGACGGCAACATCATCATCGACATCGGCGAGGCCTGACAATGGCAGTCGAAGGGGCAAAGCTCGACACGATCACGCTTTCGGTGCTGCAGGCCGCCCTGCAGCAAGTTTGCGACGAGATGGATTTGACGTTTTCCCGCGCCGCCTTCTCGCCCGTCATCGCCGAGGCCAATGACCGCTCCGACGGCATCTATTCCGCCGTCGACGGCTCGCTCATCGCGCAAGGCGGCCAAGGCCTGCCGGTGTTCGTCGGCGTCATGCAATATTCGACCAAGACGGTGATCGAGATGATCGCCGACGGACGCTGCCTGGCCCCTGAACCCGGCGACATCTACATCGTCAACGACCCCTATCTCGGCGGCACGCATCTGATGGACGTGCGCTTCGTCATGCCGGTCTACCGCGACGGCAAAATCTTCTGCTGGCTGTCCAACACCGGCCATTGGCCGGATATCGGCGGCGCGGTGCCTGGCGGCTTCTCGGCCTCGGCCACCGCCGTCGAACAGGAGGGTCTGCGGCTGCCGCCGGTGAAGCTGTTCAAGAAGGGCGTGCTCGATCCCGAGATTTACGCCATCATCTGCTCCAACATCCGCGTCGCCGACCAGCGCATCGGCGACATCCATGCGCAGGCTGCGGCGCTGCTGATCGGCCAGGACCGGCTCAATGAAATCCTCGATCGTTACGGAGACGAAACCGTGGTCGACGCGGTCGCCGAACTGCGCCGCCGCGCCGCCGACCAGATGCGCGCCTCGATCGCCGTCATCCCGGACGGCGTCTACCGCTCACAGGCTTTTGTCGATTCTGACGGCGTGGTGAACGAGCCGCTGACCATCAATCTGGCCGTCGAGAAGCAGGGCGACAGCCTGACCTTCGATTTCGCCGGCTCGTCAAAGCCCTGCGCAGGCCCGATGAACAGCGTGCTGGCGACGACGCTGTCGTCGGTCTATCTCGCCATGCGCCATATCTTCCCCGAAGTGCCGATCAGCGCCGGCGCGTTCGAGCCGCTCAATGTCAAGCGGCCCGAAGGTACCTTCCTCGACGCCAAATATCCGCGCCCGGTCTCGGGCTGCGCGGCGGAAGTTTCGCAGCGCATCGCCGAGGCCGTGTTCGCGGCCATGGTGCAGGCCTTGCCGGAGAAGGTCACGGCGGCGCCCGCCGGTTCCAGCGGCAATTTCGCGCTCGGCGGCAACGACCCGGCGCGCGGCCGCGACTATGTCATGTACCAGATTTCAGGCGGCGGCTATGGCGGCAACGCGGGCCATGACGGCTTGAGCAATGGATGCTCGACCATCGGCATTTCGAAATCGCCGCCGGTCGAAATCATGGAGCAGGCGTTCCCGGTACTCTACCGCCATTACGCGCTGCGCGAAGGCTCCGGCGGCGCCGGCAAACATCGCGGCGGCTTCGGGCTCGCCTACGAGGTCGAGATCCTGCGCGGTGAAGCCCGCGCGTCCTTCGTCATGGACCATGGCCGTTTCGGGCCGCAGGGCGCGCTTGGCGGCAGGGACGGCGCGCCGAACACAGTGACCGTGTTCCGGGGCGGCGAATCGCATGTGCCGCCGCATCTGTCGAAAGAGCAGGATATCGCGCTCAAGGCCGGCGACCGCGTGCGCGTCGGCACGCCCGGCGGCGGCGGCTATGGCGATCCGCGCGAGCGTGATCCGAAGCAGATCACCGAGGATGTCCGGCTCGGCTATTATACGCCTGAGCAGGCGCGAGAGATGTTCGGGGTCGATCCGGAGGTTTGATCAGGCCAGCTTCGCCAGCAGCCGCAGGAAGGTCGCGGCCTCCTTGGCCGTGAGCGGCGCCAGCGTTTCCTCGGTGATGGTGCGCGCAAGCGGAATCAGCCGCTCGATCGCCTCGCGGCCTTCAGCCGTCAGATTGACCAGCAGCCGCCTCTTGTCGACCTCGTGCTTGGAAAGCTCGACCAGCCCGCGCGCCTTCAGCCGGTCGATGACGCCCTTTACGGTCGCAGCATCCATGGCGATCAGCGCGCCGAGCTGGTTCTGCGAGGTCTCGCCGATGTCGTAGAGCTTGGCGAGAGCGGCGAATTGCGGCGGCGTCAAATCCCCGATGTGCGAGGCGAAGATCGCGACGTGGCGCTGATGCGCCTTGCGCAGGATGAAGCCGACCTGGTCCTGCAGATGGTAGTTGTTCTCGTCCAGCTCTTCGGCCTCGACCAGCCGCAGCAGATTGTCCTCGCCGCTCATCTCAAGCCGTCCCAAGCCTTGATGTCTCCGGCCGCAAGGCCGCCCATACGGTTGTGGACGCGCGGGCCGCAAGTCATGGCGAGACAGAACAGGATCTCGTCGGGACGTGGGCCGTCGCTGATGCCGACTTCCATCGCGTCGAAATGGCTGCGCACATAGGCGGCGTTGATATGGCCGAGCGGGACATCGAGCCGTGCGCCGAAGGCGCCGACCTTCTTCGCCGACGGCACGATCGCCTTGGCGTCGCCGAGCCGCTCGCGCATGGCGTAGCCGCCGGGCACGTGCCAGAGCGCGCCGTGCTCCAGTTCGCCGGCACTGCCGACGATGGCGCCCTTGCCGTAACCGTCGATCTTTTTCACATCGCCGCCAAGCGCTGCGATCAGCCTGTCGGAAAGCAAGAGCCCGAGCGGCTTCAGGTCTTCCATTGCGCCCTGCAGGTCCTCGACATAGTGACCGGCAAACGGGTTCTTGACCACGGCGAGAGCCGCGGCGCGCAGGCGCGGCTCCTTCGCCACGGCGCCGCCATCGTGGAAGATCTCCTCGGTCAGCACCGCGACCTTGCGGATCGGGAATTCAGGCATGGGCAGTTTCCTTCGCTTTATGCTTGTTGGGCGCGGCGAGCGCCACGGAGCCACTGATGCGGGTTTGGCCGGCAAGGAACAGCGCCGACGCGGCGATCAGGCCGCGCCGGCGAAAATTTTCGGCGACGGCAAGGCCGTTGTCCAGCGCCCGGGCCACCTCGCCGGGCGCTAGCCCGCCGACGCCCTGCGTCACCAGCCGTTCGCCGAGATCGCTGTCGGGTGAAAGGTCCCGCGCGGGCACGCGATGAACCGCCGGATGCCCAGGCAGGTCGACCGCGTTGGCAATCAGCGTCGCCGCGGCATCCGCCTCGGCGCCGGTCCGCGCCAGCACGGTGACCGCGTCGGCGATGCCCAGCGAAAAGGAGCGGCCGCGCCAGCCACTGGTGGCGACGCCGCGCACGCCGTCTTCGGCGCGGATCGTGATGTGGTCGGCCATGCCGTGCCCGGTGCCGGCGATCGCCAGCGTTATTGTCTCGCCCTTACCGAGATAAATGGCACTGTCGCCGCCATTGTTGACGTAGGCGCGCTCGAGCCGGCGTCCGGCGAGAAGCGCGGCCAGAACTTCGTCGGCTACCGAACCCGCAACGGCGGCCATTGGCGTGATGAAGCTGTCCGCGAGCGGTGCGACCGCGGCCTCCATGCGCCGCGCGGTCGGACCTGCAAAAACGCGCGGCGTCAAAGACGCCGGACGGCGCAATTCGGGAAGCTCGTCGACCAGTTCGGTCAGGATCGTCTGGAAGCGCGCGACGGCCTGCACGCAGCCGGCGCGGCGTTCAGCTGCATCGCCAAAGGCCTCGACGATGAGGTCGATCGGCCCGTGGTTGAGATGAAGCCGCCTGCCGTCGGCGAGCCAATGCGCCTGCGGACCGTTCATCAGTCGGCCCCATTGGCCGGGGTGCGGCGCAATTGCGCCAACGGCGGCCAGGGATTGCCGGCCGGCGCGCCGGCATTGCTGCGCGGATTAAGGTACTCGCCGCCCTTGGCAAGAATATCCTCGACGCTGCGGATTTCGTCCTCGTAACCGCCGAGCCGGACGTAGTCGTCGCGGCGCATGGTGAATTCGATCGGCGCGACCAGCGCCGGCGTCGGCACATAACCGAATGCGCCTTCCGGCACGCGGGTGACATCGACCATCAGGGTGATGCCGCCGCCCGGCCAGACATAGACCGGCGCGCCGCCGACCGTGACATAGGTCTTCAGGCCCTGAACCGAGCGGGTGAGATTGACCGGGTTTTCGGTGACGCCGGCGCGCAGCGAGCCGCCCGCGCCGCCGATGAAGAGCACAGTGCACAGGGCCGGCTCGCAATTGTCCTCGATCAGGCCCACGGATTTCTGCAGCCGCTCCGGGAACGGTTTTTCGACCGGTTTCAACTGATCGTCCAGCTCGTAGTAAGCGAACTGTTCGCCCGTGGTCGAGACCATCAGCAGCGACAGGCCGGGGCGAGCACCCTTCTTGGCGTTCCAATCGCCCAGGATCGACAGCGGATCGGAGATCGTCGTGCCGCCCCAGCCGAGACCGGGCTCCGAAACCTTGAAGTAGCGGCCGGGCGTCGAGCGGCGGCCGATGATCTTTATCCCGGTATCCTCCCAGCCCAATACCTTGCCGGCCTGATGTTCCGACACGACGCCGGTGATATGGTCGTCAACCACCACAACCTCGTCGACGAGCCCGCGCCATTGCGTGGCGAACATGCCGATGGTGGCCGAGCCGCAGCCGACGCGCATGCGATGCTCGATCTTGCCGTCGATGACCGGCGCCTTGCCAGCCTCGACAATGACCGTCGCACCGCCGTCGATGGTGAGTTCGACCGGCTTTCTGTTGCAGAGGTTGAGAAGCGCGTCGCAAGTCGCGCGGCCTTCAGCCTTGGAGCCGCCGGTCAAGTGATGCACGCCGCCAAGCGACAGCATCTGCGAGCCATACTCGCCAGTGGTGACGTGGCCGATCGCCTCGCCTTCCGAGCGCACGGTCGCCGTCTCGTCGCCGATGTGGCGGTCGGTATCGATCTTCACCTTGACGCCGCAATAAGAGAAGATGCCCTCGGTGACGACGGTGACGAGATCGACGCCCTCGACCTCCTGGCTGACGATGAAAGGTGCGGGCTTGTAATCCGGGTAGGTGGTGCCGGCGCCGATCGCGGTGACGAAGCGGCGGCCGGTGTTGACCAGCTCGCCACCCCACTCCTCGCCCTCGGCGACGAATGGCACGACCGCGCCGCCGGTCTCGGCCGCGTGGTCGAGGACGGTGAGAGGGTCCATGCGCACGATGCGCCCGCCGACATTGCCGTAACGGTCGCAGGCCCCGGTGCGGCCGTCGGCGATGTAGCACATCACCGGACAGGCATCGCATCGAATCTTCTCCGCCACCTGCTTCTCACCGGGATCGTGGGTTTCGAAACGTTCGGCAAGCTCGCTCATCGGCGCGCCTCCTTCTCGCGGATCGCCGCCAGGATGCGGCTCGGCGTCGCCGGCACTTTAGTGACCAGCACGCCGGTGGCATGTCGGATGGCGTTGAGGATCGCCGGCGCGGTCGGGATCAGCACATGCTCCCCCAAACCCTTGGCGCCGAAAGGTCCTTCCGGGTCCGGAACTTCCACCAATATGTGCTCGACCGGCGGCACGTCGCCGATGGTCGGGATGAGGTAGTCGTGCAGGTTCTCGGTGCGGCCGGGGATATATTCCTCCATCAGTGCCATGCCGATGCCTTGCGCGATGCCGCCCTCGATCTGCCCCTCGACCAGTACCGGGTTGATGGCCTTGCCGACATCATGCGCGGCGGTGATCTTGAGCAGCTTCACCGTGCCCAGCTTGAGATCGACCTCGAGCTCGGCGATCTGGGCGCCATAACCATAGACGGCGTAGGGCTTGCCCTGGCCCTTGGCGTCGAGCGGCAGCGTGGGCGGATCGTAGGTCTCTTCCGCGACGAACACCAAGCCATCGGCATCGATCTTCAGTGTACGCAGATCGATGCGTCGCGTCGCATCCCCCTCGCGGATGGAGATGCTTGCACCGTCGAGCGCGATCGTCGCCTTCTCGGAAACATTGGCGAAGCGCAGGATCTTGTCGCGCAGCGCGCGGCCAGCCTTCTCCGCCGCCTTGCCGGTCACAAAAGTCTGGCGCGAGGCGGATGTCTTGCCGGCGTCCGGCGTGATGGCGGTGTCGGCGCTCTTCAGCCGGAATTTCGCCAACGGCAAGCCGAGCGCATCGGCACAGATCTGGGTGATGACCGTGTTCGAGCCTTGGCCGATGTCGACGGCGCCCTGGTGGAGCACGACATCTCCGGAGGCAGAGATGCCGACCTTGATCGTCGAAGGATTGGGCAGCGAAGTGTTGCCGCAGCCATACCAGCAAGAGGCGACGCCGACGCCGCGCTTGCTTGCCGTGTTGACGGCGTTGAAGCCTTCCGCCTCGCCAAGCGCGCGCGCCCAATGCGGTTGAAGCAACTCCAGGCATTCACCGATGCCCACGCCCGATTCCAGGCGCTGGCCTGTGACCGTTTCGCACCCGTTCCGAAGGCAGTTCTTCAGGCGGAAATCGAGCCGATCCATGCCAAGCTTGCCGGCGAGCTCGTCGTAGAGGGTTTCCTGCATGATGGTCGCTTGCGGCACGCCGAAGCCGCGGAAGGCGCCGGCGATCGGGCCGTTGGTATGGATGGCCCTCCCCGTCGCCCGATAGTTCGGCGTCTGATAGGGGCCGGAGGCATGCACCGGCACGCGGTTGGCAACCGTCGGGCCCCAGCTTGCATAGGCGCCGGTGTTGAAATCGCCCTCAAAGATCATTCCGGTGACGCGGCCCTCGGAATCGGCACCGATGGTCGCCTCCATTTCGGCCGGATGGCGCTTGGTGGTCGACATCATGGATTCGTTGCGCGTGTAGGCGAGTGCCGCCGGCCTGCCGGTCTTCATCGCCACAAGGCCGATCAGAGGCTGAAGCGAGACATCGAGCTTCGAGCCGAAGCCGCCACCGGTGGCGGTCGGCACGATGCGCACCTTTTCGACCGGGAGGCCGAGCACCTTGGCCGTGTCGTCGCGATCCATGTAAGGCGCCTGCGTGCAGGCGCCGATGACGAGCGTGTCGCCATCCATGTAAGCGAAGCCCGCCTCCGGCTCGATATAGGCATGCTCGACGAAGGAAGTCTCGATGGCGCCGGAGGCGGTGACAGCAGCGGCAGCAAGGGCGCCGTCGGGGTCGCCATGCTCGACATAGCCGGAGGTGAGCAGGTTCGCCGGGCGATGCCGGTGGATCACCGCCGCGCCGTCGGCTTTCGCCTCGCGGGGCTGCAACACATGCGGCAGTTCCGTCCAGGCGATCGGAAAATCCGTCAGGTCGAGGTCGAGGATGGCTTCGCGCTCGCCCGCCACCAGCGCGACCGCCTCGCCGCGAAGGCGCGCGAAACCTTCGGCGAGGGCCGGCTGATCAGCAAAGGGGCCGATGACCCCGAAGCAGTTCTTGCCCGGAATGTCGGCGGCGGTGAAGACGCCGGCAATGCCGGGATGCTGTTTGGCCCAGGCGTCGAGATCCCCGAAGCTGAAACCGGCGTGATAGTAGGGCGAGCGGACGACCAGCACCGACAGCGCGTCGTGCGGAAAAGAATCGCCGCCGAATTTTTCGTCGCCGGTAACCTTCGGCACGCCGTCGAGCCGGATCGGCGAGGCGCCGACGGCGCGGCCGACCTCCGGCAGGCGACGGTCGAAACCATCCATATGCTGCGAGGCATGCATCACCGCCGCGACGATTTTCCGGTACCCCGTGCAGCGGCAGAGCACGCCGCCCAGCGCATCCTGCGTCTCGGCCTCACTTGGCGTTGGGTTGCGCTCCAGCAGCGCGGTAGCCGCCACCAGCAGCCCCGGCGTGCAGATGCCGCATTGCGCGGCGCCGTGTTCGAGAAATGAGGCCTGCAAGGCCGACAACCTGCCGTTGGCGAGGCCCTCGACCGTGATGACGGACGCGCCGGAGACCGAGGCCGTCGGCACAAGGCAGGCGCAGACGGGATTGCCGTCGACCAGCACGGTGCAGGCGCCGCAATCGCCGGCGTCGCAGCCGACCTTGGTGCCGGTCAGCCGCAACTCGTCGCGCAGAACCTGCGAGAGCCGCCGCACCGGCGGCACCGACACGCTGACAGCCGCGTCGTTGACCTCGAAGGCAATATCGGTGCGCTCCATTGTCATGCGGCCACCTTGCCTTCGCCAAGGCTGGTCGCAGCGCACACTGCGCGGACAACGATCTCGCGCGCCGCATGCTCCCGGTATTCGGCGCTGCCGCGCACATCGGCGATTGGCGACAGTTCGTCGATCGGCGCGGACAGCACCGCATCGGCGAGCGCGGCGGTAACCGGCTGGCCGCGCAGGGCCGCCTCGACGCCACCAAGACGACGGGCGACGGCGGAGCAGGCGCCGACAGCGATAGCAGCATCGGCGACCACGCCATCTTCGATCACGAGACGCGCCGCCGCCATGGCGATCGAGATCACGAGATAACGCCGCGCGCCAAGCTTGACGAAGGCGGACGAGCCGACAGCCGAACGTTTCGGCACACGAATGGCGGTAACCATCTCGTCCGGCTGCAGCGCCGTGCGGCGATTGCCGAGAATGAACCCGCCAAGCGGCAGGTAGCGCGTGGCTTTCGCCGACCGCAATTCGACTTCGGCATCGACCACCTGCAGCGCCGGCACGCCGTCGGCGGCGGGCGAAGCGTTGCAGAGATTACCGGCGACCGACGCGACGTTCTGGATCTGGACCGAGCCGACTTCGCACGCGGCCGCCTTCAGCGCATCGAACGCCCTGGGCAGCTTGTGGCGCACAACGTCGGTCCAGGTGGTGCGGGCGCCGATCCACCAATAGTCGTCCGTCTCGGCGATGCCGCGCAGCGCGGCGAGACCATTGATGTCGAGAATGTTGTCGCGGAATGGTTTCGCGCCCTGCGCCGGATAGAAATCGGTGCCGCCGGCCAGAATGCGCCAGCGGTCCTCGCCAAGCAGAGCGAGCGCCTCGTCGACCGTGGTGGGTTTCGCGTAACGGATCACGCTTTGCCTTCCCAGAAAGGGGCCTTTCCGAGGGAATCTGCCGCCGTCCAGCCGGGCAAATTCATTCGTATGCAAATGATATCAACTTCGCCGCGATTGTCAAAGCGAAGTGGTCGGCCACGGCTTTGTTATGCCTGTGGAGGTTGACGCAGCCGGCCATCTGGTCAAGGTTCCGTGTCCGGTCGCGTCAACTGGAGCCCAAGCCGAGAAAGAAGGGAGGCCGCATGGCCGACGAAGCGCTCATCGTCATCGACCTGCAGAACGACTTTTGCCCCGGCGGCGCGTTGGCCGTGGCCGGCGGCGACGAGATCGTGCCGCTGGTCAACGACCTGATCCGGCGGACCGATCACGTGATCCTGACGCAGGACTGGCATCCGGCCGGCCATTCGAGCTTCGCTTCCAGCCATCCAGGCAAGCAGCCCTTCGAAGCGATCGAGATGCCCTACGGGCCGCAGACGCTTTGGCCGGATCACTGCATCCAGGGCAGCCTTGGGTCCGATTTCCATTCCGGGCTCGCCTGGACCAAAGCGGAACTGGTCATCCGCAAGGGTTTCCGCACCGCGATCGACTCTTATTCGGCTTTCTTCGAGAACGACCACACGACCCCAACCGGCCTTGCCGGCTATCTCAAGGAGCGCGGCATCGATGCCATCACCTTGGCCGGCCTGGCCACCGATTTCTGCGTCGCCTTCTCGGCACTCGATGCCGCCAAGCAAGGTTTCAAGACGACGGTGCGGCTGGATGCCTGCCGGGGCATCGATCTCAACGGCTCGGTCGGCACGATGCTGAAACGGATGCGCGAGGCCGGGGTGATGCTCGAAGATCACCTTTCGGACTGACCGCGCCGTGAGGCATCGAGGGGGCTTTGCGACATTGGCGAAGGCGCTGGCGGCAACCATGACGGCCGCACTCCTTCTCGCCTTTCCACAAGCGGTTTTCGCAGCCGAGGCGCATGAGCTGCCCGGCGCGGCGATGTCGCTCTGGTGGGCGCTGCCCTTTGCCGGCCTGTTGCTGTCGATCGCGACCGGGCCGCTCCTGTTCCATCATGTCTGGGAGCATCATTACGGCAAGATCGCCGCCGCGTGGGCGGCACTTGCCGTGGTTCCGCTGGCGATCGCTTTCGGCATGCCGGCGGCAAGCGAGGCGGTGCTGCACACGCTGCTCACCGAATATCTGTCCTTCATCATCCTTTTGTTCGCGCTGTTCACCATTTCCGGCGGCATCCTGGTCGCCGGCAACATCCACGGCACGCCGCTGGTCAATTCCGGCCTGCTGCTGATCGGCGCAATCCTCGCCTCGGTCATCGGCACGACGGGCGCCTCGATGATCCTGATCCGGCCGGTGCTGCGCGCCAACGACAACCGCCCGTTCAACGCGCATGTGGTGATCTTCTTCATCTTCCTGGTTTCGAACATCGGCGGCTCGCTGACCCCGCTTGGCGACCCGCCGCTCTTCGTCGGCTTCCTGCGCGGGGTCGACTTCTTCTGGACGACCGCGAACCTCTGGCGCGAGACGCTGTTCACCGGCGGGCTGGTGCTGATCATCTTCCTGGCGCTCGACATCGTGCTGCATCGCCGCGAGGGCGGCTTGCCGAAGATCAAGGACCCGACACCGGACACGAAGGTGCGCCTGCGGGGCCTCGCCAACCTGCCGCTGCTGGCCGGCGTGATCGGTGCGATCCTGCTTTCCGCCAGTTGGAAGCCGGGCATCAGCATCCCGATCCTCGGCATCGGCCTGGAACTGCAGAACCTGGTGCGCGACGCGATCATCCTGGCGCTGGCCTTTCTGTCGCTCAAAGTCTCGTACAAAAACCACAGGGAAGCGAACGGCTTCAGTTGGGGGCCCATCGCCGAGGTGGCGAAACTGTTTGCCGGCATCTTCATCTGCATCGTGCCGGTTATCGCCATCCTGAGAGCCGGGCACGATGGCGCGCTGGCGCCGCTGGTTTCGCTGGTCACCTCGGCGGACGGCCAGCCCGACGATCTCGCCTATTTCTGGCTGACCGGAGCGCTGTCGTCCTTCCTCGACAACGCGCCGACCTATCTGGTGTTCTTCGAGCTTGCCGGCGGCGACGCCAGGCACCTGATGACGGAGGCGGCCTCCACGCTCGCCGCGATCTCGGCCGGCGCCGTGTTCATGGGCGCCAACACTTATATCGGCAATGCGCCGAACTTCATGGTCTTTGCTATCGCCAGACATCGCGGCTTCAAGGTGCCGGGCTTCTTCGGCTACATGGCGTGGTCCGGCCTGGTGCTGATCCCGACGTTTTTGATCGCGGGATTTTTGTTTTTTAGGTGAAGCGGTGCAGAGCTTTACCTCCCCTTGTGGGGAGGTCGGGCCAGGTCCGGGTGGGGGTCGGCGCCAGCTCCCGCTGCTTAGCAGTGACCTTCAGCCCACGCCTACATAGCGCCGAACCGCGGAGGGGTCGGCGCGCAGTTCCTCGACATCGACCGTCTCGCGGTTGCGGCCGTTCTCGATGAATGAGATGCGGTCGGCGACCGACAGCACGGCGTCGACGCGCTGCTCGACCAGGATCGTCGAGACGCCCAGATCGCGCAGCTTCGCCACCGTCTCGCGGATCTTGGCGATCATCGACGGCATCAGCCCTTCGGTGGGCTCGTCGAGAAGAAGCACCTGCGGCTCGAGGCAGAGCGCACGCGCCATGGCAAGCATTTGCTGCTCGCCTCCGGAAAGCGTGCCGGAGCGTTGCTTCAAGCGCTCTCGCAACAGCGGGAAAAGGTCGAGGACGCGTTCCCGCGTCGCCTTGCCCTTGCCGCGGGCCATCAGGCCGATCTCGACGTTTTCCGCCACCGTCATGTCGGCGAATAATCGCCGGCCCTGCGGCACATAAGCGACGCCCGTCTTCGGCACGTCATGCGCGGCAAGCCCGGTCAGCTCCTTGCCGGCCAGTCTGATCGAACCGGCAGCGGCCGGAACCAGCCCCATGATCGCCTTCAGCGTCGTCGTCTTGCCGGCGCCGTTGCGGCCGAACAGGCAAAGCACTTCGCCCTTGTTGAGGACAAGGTCGAGCCCGTAGAGCACCTGCACCTCGCCGTAAAAACAGTCGAGGCCGGAAATGGCGAGCAGCCCGCTCTCGGTGCCGGGGAGATCAGCCATGGGTCGCTCCGAGATAGGCATCCTGCACCTCGGCATTGGCGCGGATCTGATCGGGCGTGCCTTCAGCGAGAATCTTTCCCGAATTGAAGACGGTGATGCGGTCGGCAAGCTGCATGACCACCGGCATGTTGTGCTCGATGAGCAGCACGGTGGCATGCTTGGCGATCTCGCGCACCAGTAGGACGAAATTGTCGATCTCGCTGTCGGCCAGCCCTTGCGTCGGCTCATCGAGGATCAGCAGGCGCGGCCTCAGCGCCAGGCCCATCGCCACCTCCAGCAGGCGCTGGTGGCCGTAGGAAAGCTGGCCGGCCGGCGTGCCGGCGCGGTCGGCGAGGCCGGTGCGTTCCAGCGCCGCCATGACGCCGCTCCTCACCTGCCCCTTCGAGCGGCCGTCGGTCAGCGTGCGCTGCACCGGCAGCGCGACATTGTCGTAGGCCGTGAGGTTGGCGAAGACGCTGGTGATCTGGAAAGTGTAGGCAACGCCGAGGCGAACCCTTTTGTAAGCCGGCATGGTCGTGATGTCGGCGCCGTCGAAGACGATCATGCCGGAGGACGGCTGGATGCGGCCGCTGAGCAGGCTGACGAAAGTTGTCTTGCCGGCGCCGTTGGGGCCGATGATGGCGCGGATTTCGCCCGGCATCAGCGCGAAATCGACGCCGTCGACGGCGCGCAGGCCGCCGAAACGGCGCGAAAGACCCTTGGTGGTGAGCAGCGGCATCACGGCAGCCATCCGAGCCAGCGCTGGCGGACGCTGCCCAGAATCCCCTTCGGAAAGAAGAGCACCAGCAGGATCAGCGCCACGCCGACGATCAAAAGATAGGCGGAGGTGAAGCCGCTGGTGATGTCGGTGACATAATACATGAACAGCGTGCCGATGAGCGGCCCGAGAATGGTCGCGGCGCCGCCGAGCAGCACCCAGAGCAGTGGCAGGATCGAATACTGCACCGACGCGAAGCTCGATCCAATATAGCCGAACAGCAGCGCGTAAGCGGCACCGGACGCGGCGCAGATGGCGCCCGAGGCAACGACGGCGACGAGCTTGTTGGCGACGGTGTCGTAGCCCAGCATCTTCGTGCGCTCCTCATTCTCGCGAATGGCGACCAGCACGCGGCCGAAGCGGGAGCGAACGAGGACAAGCGTGATGAGCAGCACGACCGAGAACAGCGCCAGAGCGCTCATGTAGCGCACAGTCGGATTGGTCAGGTCGAGCGATGCGCCGCCGATCGCGATTATTCTCGACGGCTGCTGGATGACCAGGCCCTGATCGCCGCCGGTCCAGGCGGCGAAATAAAGGATGAGCAGATAGAAGACCTGCGCGAACATCATGGTGACGATCATGAAGGCCACACCCGATGTGCGCAGCGCGAGCAGGCCGATGACCAAGGCAAGCAGGGCGCCGCAGGCAACCCCGGCAACGAAGGCTTCCGGCACGCCCCAGCCCAATTGATAGACAGCCAGCCCGGCACCATAGAGGCCGGCCGAGAAGAACATGGCGTGACCGAGGCTGAGAAGGCCGACATAGCCGAAGAGCAGATTGTAGCCCATGGCGAAGACGGCAAGCGCCATGATGCGCGCGAACAGGCCCTGATGATAATCGGGCAGGACGAAATTCAGCGCGAACAGGAGCGCGATGACGCCGATATGCAGCGCGTAGGTCTTCGCCGGCGAAGCATCCTTCATCGCGCCGCCGTCCCGAACAGGCCCTGCGGCCGGAACACCAGCACCATGGCGACCACCAGCGTGGCGATGATCTTGGCCAAGGTCGGCGAGAAGAACACCGAGACGATGCCGTCGGAGAGGCCGATCAGGATGGCGGCGACCAGGGTGCCGCGCAGCGAGCCGAGCCCGCCGATGATGACGACGATGAAGGACAACAGCAGCGGGTCCTGCCCCATCAGGTAATGCGCCTGGCTGATCGGCACGATCAGCACCGCCGCGATCGCCGCCAGCATGGCGCCGATGGCGAACACGCCGGCATAGACGCGCTCGACCGGGATGCCGAAGGCCTGCGCCGTCTCGCGGTCATACTGGGTGGCGCGCATGATCAGGCCGATTTTCGTCCGTGTCAGCACCAGCCAGGTGATCACCAGCAGAACCGCGGAGGCGGCAATGACCGAGAGCTTGTAGCCTGAATAGCCGAACCACGGCAGCAGGATGCGGTAATTGAAGGGCGGCTCGACCGGGCGCGCTTCCGGGCCGTAGAAGGTCAGCGCCAGCTGCTGGATGATATAGAGCATGCCGATGGTGGCGACGATGGTGCCTTCGGGATTGTAGTTCAGCCGGCGCAGCACCAGCCATTCGGCAAGAAACGCGACCAGCCCGACCAGCAAGGGCGCAATCACCAGCGCGGCGACGAAGCCGACCGCGGGATGGCCGGAAATCGCCGTCGAGATCGCCCAGGCAAGCACGGCGCCCAGCATGAAGAACTCGCCATGCGCGACATTGACGATGCGCATGACGCCGAACACCAGCGACAGGCCAAGCGCCGTCAGCGCCAGCACGGCGGACGTGACGAGGCCTTCCAGGGCGGCGAGCAGGAGGTGGGGTCCGAAGTGCATGGGCTAGATACCGGCGGATGCGCGAGGCACCCCCCACTGCCCTGCCGGGCTGTCCGGCAGGGCAGTGGGGGGTGGCTTGGCGCTCACGCTCGGTGAAACGTCGAAGCTCACAGCGCTTGCGTCGTGTAATCCCCTTCCGGCTCGTAGAGGCCGTCCTCGATCTTGGTCTTGTGGACGACCTTCAGCTTGCCGCCTTCGACCTTGGAGATGTTCTGGATGCCGAAGCATTGGTGGATCTTGCCGTTAAAGGTTTTCGGACCCTGCGGATGCTCCGGCCCTTCGGCGAATTCCTTCAGCGCTTCGGTTGCCTCGACCAGCTTGGCGCGGTCTTCCGGCCCCTTGTAGCCGGCATCCTCCATCGCCTTCTTGACGACATAGAGCGTCTCCCAGCAGCCGAACATGTGGGCGGCGGTGGAGACGTCCTTGGGGTCGCCGACGGCGGCGCCATTGTCGTCGATGCCGACGGCGGCGCGATAGGCCTTCTGCGCGGCGGAGTCATCGGGCTGCGCGTAGCGCGGCGAGCCTTCCCAGAAATGGCTGCCGTCGAGGAATTCGAGGCCGGGGCTGTTGATATCGACGGCTTCGAGGGAGTCGATGAAGCCGAAGAGCTGCGGCCTTTGCGAGCCGTAGAACTCGCCGAGTTCCTTGACGAAGGTGAGCACGGCCGGACCGACCATGACGTGGTAGATCACCTCGGTCTCGGCCGGGATCTGCGGGAAATATTTGGTGAAGGACGACTCCGTCGGCGGGATGGCGATCTGCGCGATCACGTCGGCGCCTTGCGCCTTCAACGCCGGCGGCAGATAGTCGCGATGGTCGTAGCCGAAGGCGAAATCGGGGAAGATCTGCGTCACCTTCTTGCCGGCATTCGCCGCGATCCACGGCGCCATCGATTGGATCTGGCTCTTCACGTCGGTGATGCCGGGCTGGAAGACGTAGCGGTTGAGCTTCGTCGAGGCGACGTGGTGGCCTTCGCTGACCACGAAATAGGGAATCTTGTTCTCGCCGGCGGCGGGCGCCGAGCCGATCACCACATGCGAGAACAGCGTGCCGAAGACGATGTCGGTCTTATGCTGCGTGGCGAACTTGCCGACCACCTCGGCGCCGCGGGCAGGATCGGTGCCATCATCTTCGATCACCAGCTCGACCTTGCGGCCGCTGATACCGCCGGCATCGTTGATCGCCTTGACGGCGGCGGCGCTCGTCTTCTCGTACCAGCGGCCGTAGGCGGCGCCGATGCCGGTGCGGTGCGACTGGAAGCCGATCTTGATCGGCGCCGAGCTCTGCGCCTGGCTGTAGCGAACGAAGCCGGGCGCGAGCGCCAGGCCGGCGCCGGCGGCGATGCCTTTCAGCGCGGTGCGGCGGGAAAGCGTGCTTTTGGAGAGGTCGAAAAATCCGTTCTTGTCAGCCATGTCCGTTCCCCTGTTTTCAGTTTTTTGACCAGCGATAAGGCGGCTCGATCCTCCGCGCTCGGAGGACCCGAAAATTGCATGTGTACAAACTAAATCACCAAAGCCGTGACGTGGCAAGCGAGCTTCCACTCCAGCGCCGCGCGTCCTCTAGGGGACGCGCAAAGGACGCTGGAGCACTTTCATGTTGCGCATGATCCTTTCCGAAAATCGAACCCGGTTTTCGGGGTCATGTGCGCGTCATGACGGGCCCTTGTCTCATCCCACCGTCGGCGTGGCAAGCAGCCATAGGCCGAATATGGTGTAGGCGATCATCAGAAGCGTCAGCGGCAGCTGGCTGAGCGCCGCGCGCGACGGCTGCGGGTGGAGTCGCCAGGCTAGGCCGTGTGCGATCAGGACCGCCAGCACATGGCCGGCGATGATGACGCCGGCATGCAGATTCCACAGCCACCAGGCCGACTCGGCGCCGGCGACAACGCCCGCCTCGACCATCCTGTCGGCGGTGCCGAACAGGTTCCAGCCGAGCGCGAACGGGTCGGACAAAGCGACCAGCGCGTATTGGCCGTCGACGAGCAGCGCCGTGAGGTAGTGGGCGATGTGGTAGGCGAGCGCGATCGGCACGATCGACCAAACCAGGAGGCCGGCGGCTTTCTCGAACGGTTGCCCGTCGCCGGCAAGGCGCTGGCCGAGTGAAACGGCAAGCGCGAACACGGCCGCCAACAAGATGAATGTCAGCACCAAGCCAAAGCTGCCGATGCCGATCAACGCGGTGCGGCCGGGAAATTCCAGCGGATTGACGCCGAACAGGCCGAGCCAGAAGAAGGTTTTGGAAAGACCGTCGAAGGATACGGACGAGAGCGCCAGCAGCAGGAACGCCGTGCCGCTTGCCGGCAGCGACGAGGCGGAAAGCAGCTTCGCACCGGGCCAGCCGAGGTGGAGCCGGCCTTTCTCGCGCTGCAAAGGCGCGAAGCGGGCGACCATGGAGAAAAAGACGGTCAGGAATTCGCCGCGCCGACTCCAGTCTTCGTAGCCGAAGACGCATATGGCGGCGAAGCTGAGCAGCCAGTAGATGCCGGCGGCGAAGGCCAGGCGCGACGGATCGTCGGGCGCGGGATCGATGAGCTCGAACCAGGCGAAGCCGAAGAACAGGACGAACGCCGGCCAGTAGCCGAGCCATTTGGGAAGGAGCGATGGCTCGGCTTCGTCAGTGCGAAGGCTGAAGACGCGAGATGCAACGCGCCAGGGGCCGTACCACGGGTTGAGCCAGGACCAGAGATCGCCAAGTACCCCCTGCAGCAGCGTGAAACCGGCCCAGAGCAGCGTCCAGATCACCAGAGGCAAGGGGTTGGAGAGTGGATCACGGCTGCCGAACAGGCCGGTGGCGATGAGAAGCACGAAGCCGGCAAGGGAAAGCAGGCTGAGGACGGTGCGCGGGTGGTCGCTGACAGTGAACAAAGAGAGGCGTCGGCGCCAGAAGCGGTCAAGAGCGGCGGGCGGCAGCAGCGCCAGCGTCAGAAAGCTGAAAGCCACCGCAAGCGCGCCACCAGCGATGTAGTAGCCCGTAGGAAGAAGCAGGACGTGGCCGCGGTCAGAGGCGTGGGCGAAGGCGGGGGTGGGGAGG